>CAZWVC010000063.1:0-16115 GCA_964637245.1 uncultured Desulfocapsaceae bacterium | reverse complement strand
TTCAGACACATTGCTGAGCTTTAGTGGTAATCAGAAAGATAATTATAGATTTACGCTTTATAGTTCAACCAAATTCCTTTCATTATATATTCAACAGGGTGAAGTTTACCCGGAGGTTGTAAAAGTTTGGAAGGTTTATGGCTAAGGCATCGAGGGTGAAGCTGTAGTTTGCTACCTCGACCCCCCGGTAACGAAGGCCATGGGACTTTCAGGCTCGCCCAAAGGGCGACTAATGCTATTAATAGTTGACAGTCACTCTGTACTACCAGAGATTGTCATTGCTTTACTCGCAGAGCATCGAAATCAAGAAGTTTTTTATATAATTATTGAATTACTCATGAAATATCCGGGCTAACCATCAGGAATTGAATTTACGCTCCCACTCATACTCACGTCCGGTTACAGTATCTTCCATGCGACGAATTCTTCGATCTAAATCCTGAAACTTCTTCTTAAGTCTTTGAGCAGCACTGCTCGGTGAATTTACATAACTATGATAAAACTCGCGCTCATTCTCATCTTCCAAAGGCCTCATCGGCTCCGGTTTCATTAACAACGCAGCCACAAGATAAATACCGACCATAGGCCAAAGTCCACTCAGCAGGAGGATTATCACAGCTCCAGCTCTAATCCAAAAAATTGAGAGATCAAAATAATTGGCGATACCTTTGCAGACGCCTAAAATTATGCCATTTCTCGATCGGTACATCCCCTTCCTACGGTTGTTTTGTTTACTCATTTTTTATCTCCTGACGTGTCACGACCGTCCATCAGTATTGTCTCGAGGGCTTCAATACGTTGCTCCATCTTTTCCAACCCCCGATATATTTCCTGGATCATCATAGCCTCGTCACTTGCCTCTTTCCTATCTTTTGCCGAAATTCCTGTATGACGCATCTTCATAATGAAAAGAATCGTGCCGCACAGCAATCCTGCCAGGGTGACAATTGTGCCAAAAACTATTGCTACTATTAAAACAGAATTCATATATTCTCATGCGTTGATGAAAATTTAATTTAGCTGCCTGACTCTTCCTTGTCACCGTATGCAGCTGCCTTCAGCTTTGCAAGTTCTTTTTCTATGTCTTCATCAGACTTCAACTCTTCAAATTCATCTTGTATATTGTCGCTGTTACCAAAATTTACCATATCAGCTTCAGCTTCCATCCGCTCTATCCTGCTCTCCAGGTGATCAAATCTTGCCATATTATCGGAACTATCCATGCGGCGGATATCTTCTTGGGCCCGCTTTTTACTTTGCGCTTTACGATGTCGTTGTACGAGGATGCGCTTTTTTTCTTTAGCGCTGTGAAGTTTGTTTTCAAGTTCACGGATGTCATCCTGGTATTGCTCAATAAGACCATCATGTTCGGCAACCTCTTTCTGTAAGGTCTCAGCAAGTTCAGAAAAACGCCTTTTCTCAACAAGCGCTTCCCTGGCCAAATCATCGCGACCCTTAGTCACTGCAAGCTCAGCCCTTTGTTCCCAGAGACTTTTTCTCTCTTCCACTTCAGCTAATCTGCGCTCCACTTTTTTCCTACCAGCGATAACACCGGCACAGGATGATTTAATCTCTATCAGAGTATCTTCCATTTCCCGAATCATTAATTTTATCATTTTCTCAGGATCTTCTGCCCGATCAAGCATAGCATTGATATTTGCACTGACAATATCTCTAAAACGTGTAAAAATGCCCATTTTACCCTCCAGGTTTTAATTACTGTTGTCAATTTCAGAGCATTTTACATGCCAAAAAACTATTTTGATACTTTATTTCATATTCTCATATACATAGCAGCATTGACTCCAAGTCACCCTTGGTGTATATTTACCACTATCTGGTCAAATTAACTAAATTTTGTTTTTTTTAACCATCCTGTAAAATCATGTCCGCATCTGAAACTGCTCAACACCAAGAAGCCCTTGGACAATCTGATACTTTCCTGGAATTTCAAGAGAAACTCTCTAAAGTCGCTCCGATAGACAGACCTGTCCTCCTACTGGGAGAGAGAGGTACCGGTAAAGAGCTTGCTGCTTCCAGGTTGCATTTTCTCTCCAAACGCTGGCAGGGACCTTTTATTACACTTAACTGCTCAACACTTTCCCCAACACTCATTGAATCTGAGCTTTTTGGATATGAGAAAGGAGCTTTTACCGGTGCGGAAAAAAGAAGGGCCGGAAGATTTGAGGCTGCTCATGGTGGTACCCTTTTTCTTGATGAAATCGGCAGCATACCAATGATTGCGCAGGAGAAGATACTTCGGGTTGTTGAGTATGCCTCCTTCGAAAGAGTTGGCAGTTCGGCTTCGATAGAGGTTGATGTTCGTATAGTCTGTGCCACCAATGCTAATCTTGTGACGATGACCAAACGAGGGGAGTTCAAACGAGATTTGCTAGACCGGCTATCCTTCGAAGTTCTCTATCTTCCGCCCCTGCGGCATCGTGGTGAAGATATCCTCTTACTGGCTAATCATTTTGCTGCCAGAATGGCCCTCGAGCTAGGAATTGAAGTACCAAGATTTAGCCATAGAGCCCAAAAAGCACTATACTCGCATCCTTGGGAAGGAAATATCAGAGAGCTAAAAAATGTCGTCGAGCGAGCGGTATATAAAGCCGATTCACTGCTCGTTGACGATATCCGTATTGATCCTTTCACCTCACCCTTCGATAGCCATAAAAGAGAAAAAAGCTCGGATGAAATTGGTGCTGCCAAGCAAGAAAAACCCTTCAATACCAAAAAAAGACTCCCCTTCAAAGAGGCTGTAAAAGCATTTGAGGTTGAAATTTTACAGAAAGCTCTTTCTGGTGCACAGTATAATCAAAAAAAGGCAGCTGATGCTTTACAACTTTCGTATGACCAATTTCGAGGATTAATGCGAAAGCATAAAAAAGATCTCGCTTAAGTACTTACAGCAGCATTTACAGCAGTAAACGAATTTAATCTTTTGAATTATTTTTTTTGTTGACTGCATACCACCCTTTTATACTTATGAAAAATAGTAATTCTACGGTTGATTGGAAAGAGAACACTACCTATCCCGAAAATCTCACAGGTTGAGTTGGTTTGCTAATCGAGGGGACCTGAGAGAGGCAGGTAAGCACCCTTAAATATTGGGCACAAACTACGACTTTGATACTAATGTATGCATATCGTAAAAGCCATATTTTCGAATTTGAGCTCCAGCATCTTATCAACTTGCCCGAATTCTCAAATATCACAGTATTTCACTACAATAAACGCAATTGCCTGCTGGTTTTAATGCCTTTCTTCCCGATGGTGCTGGATTAGCAACGAGTTCATTCTTATATTTTCACAGATGAAGTTTTCATATTATCATCCATTATTCTCAAATATCTGAGGGGAAACTGCCATGAAACCTGAATCTACCTATGCTGATATCATCGAGGATAAAGTCAAAGAGTGGCATGGAAAAATAGATTTTTTAAATGAACAGACAGCCAATGCTCCCGCTGATACCAAAGCTAACCTGGAATCCAGAATAAAAGATCTGCACAAGAAAATTGAATCGGCAACAATAACGCTTTTTGAGTTGGATAAGCAAGAAAACAGAGACAACACTCTTGCAATAAAAAGTGATATCTTGGAAATATTCGATTCGATAGATAAGGCTCTGACTACCTCAGAAAAGAAAACACCATATATGCTCTAAGCACCTGTTCATTCGCTTTTACATCTTCTGGTGGATATCCTGCATCTCCGAATCGCTTCCCAGAACATACACTATTGCCTGGTTTCACTGGTATGGAAATGGTTCGTATGAGATTAGCTGCGGCGTTTGATCACTTTATAGTAAACCATACCGCTACTGCTTATCCAGACGCTTTTAATATTCGTTGTAGAGAATACAATGGCAAAAATATACAACACAGGTTTTAATATTCTTCTATGTTTACCTACAGTAAGGTATCGACAACCCCGCCTTTCCCAAGTGCCACAGCGACAAGGCTTCACTGTATAGGATTTTTATTAAATGTTTAACACCAAGGGCCGACAGAGTAAGAGGATTTGGTCAAAATTTTTAGTGATACCTCTTGCAGTAATCTGCCTATGCACTTTGACGACTATAGGCATTTTAAAAAAAGGTCTCTACTTCAATAATTTTTCCATAGGTAATATTGTTGTCTCAGATTTCCGGCTCATTTTGAAAAATCGTCTCGAGCTGGAAGTCGATTCAATCAGAATCAACAGCACGGGAAAAGCATTTGATTTTCAAGAAGATCTTAAAAAGATACGTAGAGTTATACAAGTCGGTGCACGAGTAGCACTATTATGCTCGCGTATCGACATACGTTCAGTAGCTATGGAAGGAGTAGGAGATGTTCCCACGCTTTCCATAAAGACACAGCAGGAATCCTGGCTTGTCAATGCGGCTTCTAAAAATATGCAATTCGAAGCAGAAATTCTCCATGAGCAAAATCAACTGAAGGTTACAATAAACAACATTCTAATCGAGAATCTTCGCTCAAACGGGAGCGGTGAGTGTGTAATTGATTTAAAAAAAGAAGAAATCGACGGAAAAATAGATGTGCATCTTGCTGAACAGTTGCCATTAACTCTTCAATTTACCGCCGATAAGAAAACAATAAGGTTTCACAGCACAGAGGCGGCAGAATCAGTTTCTGTTGTTGAAATTGTGGATCTCTTCGATCTTGATCCAGACGTGCAGGTATGGATAACAGATTATCTTCAGGGGAAAAAATACACGCTTGCGACAATTCAAGGAACTATACCCTGGGATAATCCAATGTATTTTTTCGAAAGCCTTAATGGTGAGGTGCAGATAGATGGTGCAGAATATAACTTAGCATCAGAATTACCACCTATAAAAACCAAGTTTACTAATACAATATACAATAAGGGCATCCTTACCATTACACCACATGAGACCACTTATTCTGGGCATTCAACTGAGAACAGCTGGCTTGATATAAATTTCAAAGACCCTGATAACATTATCCTAACAGCATACATTAAAACCCTCACCCAATTTGATGAGGACATTCTCAACCTCTTGAGATATTACGATATCGACCTGCCGTTCAAGCAAGTGGAAGGCAAGACAGCAGTGGATTTAACCCTGTCAATAAATCTCAGCAGTGAAGATGTCAGCGCAACAGGAACCTTTTCAACTAGCCAGAGTTCATTCCTTTGGGGTGGTAATAAATTGGGGATATCTAATGCCACGATCGGAATAGAGGACAGCAATATTTTGGTTGAGAATTTGGGGATAGGCATCGATGATACTTTAGCGTTTGACCTTACCGGCCATATTGATGCTGCACAAAGCAGTGGTGAACTCCAAATTGTGATGAATAAATTTGCCCTGGAGGTTGGTGGCCAGCTATTGACCTTTGATACTGACAAGCCCAGGGCTGTCTATCACATACGACCAGAAAATCATCTCCTGATAACTGCACCTTCTAACTGGAAGCTGGGCAGCCAAAATCTGGAGCTTGATAGTTTTACCGCACCGATCTCTCTGGAGGATACCTCGGTGACAATTCCTCCAACCCAGCTATCCAGTCACTCTCACTTTGATGCGACTATTTCAGGAACATACTCTCCTCAGACACAACAAGCCGAATTTAAAGGCGAGCTCACCAGATTTGATTACGCTGGCGTCCAGCTGGATTCAAAAAAACTTCTACTTGAAATTCTCCATGATCAAGATTGGAGTATCAGATTAAATGGTTTATCTCACTGGAGCTCCAATGAAATACCGTTAATTCTCAATGAAACGCATATGAAATATGGTGATAGGAATTTTTCCCTACAAACCAGCGAGTTTCATTGTGGTGAGTTTTTTCTAACTGGGTTATCAACCACATATGATGTCTCAACTGAACAAGGAATAATTTCCCTAAGCAATCTTGACCTAGCCGGTGATAGTCTGGGCAAGTTACAAGCAAACGTAAAAAAAACAACTAAGGGACTCAGCATTGCAATTCCCAAAATTAAACTCCAGATTGATGCAAAAAATGATAAAAGTTATTCAGCTAAATTAAGTGATTTTGCACCTCTTCACGAACGCTCCTCACTATTGCAGCAGCTTAAAATAGACAAGGGACATCTGGAAATCTCATCCGAGGATATCACTGAGTCTTTCACATTTAAAGCATCGATCACTGAACCTCCGCCAATACTGGTCAAAGATGGTACGTTAGTTGATAAATGGACCATCTCAGGCAGTAGCACGTCAGAGGGCTTTAGCGCTGCCATAAATCAAGATATGCAGATAAGATATCTTGATAAATGGCTTATTTCATCTGAAAATATTGGTTACAATATCCCCGAGATTATCAGTATTATAAAAACTCTATCAGATTCATCTTCCCAAAAAAACACCGACAGTAGAGACCAGGAAGTTGTTATTGATGCGCGAAAGAGCAGTCTGTTTTTAAGGCAAGGCTCAGAGGCCTTGGCTGATAAAATTTCATTTACTTACAGTGATAATAATTCCCGAATGCATCTCTCATATGGGGCGGGTACTATCGATGCCTTCAGCGAAGGAGATCTTTTTCAGTTAGTGGGTAAAAAACTCAACAGCACCTTTATGGATGCCCTCGCCAGGGAAGCTGAATTTAGAGAGGGCGAGATGGGAATAGTTGCTTACGGTAGATTTAATCAATTCTCTACAATTATCCAAATCAATGAAACTATTCTTGAAAGCTTCACTGCCCTTAATAAAATTTTGGCATTTGTGAATACCGTACCAGATCTCGCTACCTTTTCGTTACCGGGGTATAGTACCAATGGACTGCCAGTTACTTCTGTGCTTGCCGGTGCACTTATAGAAGATGGGATGGCAACCATCAAATCTTTTGATCTACTATCTCCACAAATGACCATGTCGGGCAATGGGTGGGTGAACCTCCCCGGGAATCTTATGGAAATGGAATTCAACCTCACGACCAAAGCCAAGAAAAAGATCAGTAAAATACCTCTTTTTGGGTATATCATGGTGGGAAGCAGAGAAGTGCCTTCAATCACTGTCAAGGTAACTGGAGACGTGAGTGATCCCCAGGTGGAAAATTCAATGTTCAAAGAAATTACCACCCTACCTTTTTCAATGCTGTATCGTACCTTGACCCTACCTTATACACTAGTCGAACCCATGCTTAACTCCATGAAAGAGATAGAAGCTCCTGAAAAATCCTTTCCTTTTGGCGAAAAAAAAGATGAAGACGGCAGATAAAAACAGCTCATCCAGAAATCAGGACAATAAAAAGAGGGAAAAAAAACAAGGGTAGTCACTCTGTGATAACCCTGTGCTGCTATACTCCTGTTAAACAAAAAAGGAGGTACAGTATGAAAACAGCAAATAGCTTAATTACAATCTCTTTTACCCAGACATCAGCAACAAAGAAAAACTGCCGAAGAAAAAATGCTCCGAAGAAATATGATAAGCTGATCAATGCACTCTTAAAAAAATGTGATAAATTGCTCTACCACTTTACAGCCATGGTCTTCACAGCCACTGTTTTTCTCGGGGGATCATACCTCTTCTTTATTCAATTAGCAGAATATGGCTGGTAAGAAACAACCGGCAGATAATAACTCTAACTCTGCCGATTAAGTTGTTAAAACGCTATTCCTTTTCCTTCCAATCCGGTTGCAGATAAAGCTCGGTCAGCTGCTTTCGGGCAACAGAAGCTGGAGCTTCCGTCAAGGGACAGGTTGCTTTCTGGGTCTTCGGAAAGGCTATGACATTACGAATAGAGCTACCTCCTGTGATAATCATAAGCAATCTGTCAAGACCAAAGGCAATACCTCCATGTGGTGGAGCTCCCAATTCAAGAGACCTTAACAGAAAGCCGAATTTCTGATTAGCCTCTTCCTCAGATATACCTAAAGCTTTGAGAACTTTTTGCTGAACATCCCTCTGGTGAATACGGATTGATCCTCCACCAATTTCCGTACCGTTGAGCACCAGGTCATAGGCCCTGCTGTAAACCGCAGCCGGGTCGAGTGCCAATTTATCAATGTGATCAGCCCGTGGCGCAGTGAAAGGATGATGAAGCGCCTGGAAACGTTTCTCTTTCTCATCATATTCAACCAGGGGGAAATCGGTGACCCAGGTGAAATTGAATTTACCCTCTTTGACGATATCAAGTTTGCGGGCCAGCTCAACTCGAAGTTCGCCTAGAGACTGAAAAACCACAGCTGGTTTATCGGCACCAAAAAAGAGCAGATCGCCTTCTTCAGCCCCAAGTCTAGCGTTCATTGCCTCTCTTTCCTCAGCTGAGAAAAATTTGCCTATTGGTGATTGCCACTCACCGCCTTCTTTCATCTTCACCCAGGCAAGCCCCTTGGCGCCAAACTGCAAGACATAATCGGTGAGGTTGTCAAGATCTTTTCGCGAAAACGTTGCACAACCTTTAGCATTAATAGCTCGAACTGTACCCCCAGAATCTGCGACACCACGAAATACTTTAAAGCTACACGTTGATGCAATTTCTGTAAGATCTGTCAACTCCAGACCAAACCGCATATCAGGACGATCTGTTCCAAACCTGCCCATAGCCTCATCATAAGTGATTCTGTTAAATGGCGGGGCAACATCAATGCCAAGGGTAGACTGAAAAAGAGCCTGGATCATCCCTTCGGTCACATCAATGACTTGTTCCTCTTCAACAAAGGACATCTCCATATCGATTTGGGTAAATTCCGGCTGTCGGTCGGCTCTTAAATCTTCATCCCGAAAACATTTGACAATCTGGTAATAGCGATCCATTCCAGCCATCATTAACAGCTGTTTAAACAATTGAGGAGACTGCGGCAGAGCATAAAACTTACCAGCATTTACCCTGCTTGGTACCAAGTAATCCCTGGCACCCTCAGGAGTTGACCGGGTCAGCATGGGTGTTTCAATATCGAGAAAATCGTTCTCATTTAGATAGTTTCGTATAGCCTGCACTGCCTTATGGCGCATAATCAGGTTTGCACCCATTTCCGGTCGTCGCAGATCAAGATATCTATACTGCAAACGAATATTATCGGACACATCGGCTTCTTCATCCAAAGGAAAAGGAGGAGTCTCACTTTTATTCAATATCCGTAATTCATCAACAAGTACCTCGATTTCCCCTGTTGTAAGCTTAGGATTCGCCATATCACCAGGTCTTGCCTCTACTTTTCCTCTGACCGCCAACACCCATTCGCTACGAATTTGATGAGCTTTTGTATGAACTTCTGGATTGACTTCCGGATTAAAGACTACTTGGGTGATTCCCCGGCGATCTCGGAGATCAATAAAAATAACGCCGCCATGGTCCCGCCTGCGCAGCACCCAGCCCATCAGTATCACTTCTTCTCCAACATTGTTTTTACCAAGCACATTACAATGATGTGTCCGACGCAAGGTTCCCATTGATTCCATAATTATCAGTTATTCCGTTAGATATTTGCTATTAATAAATGGTTAAGCCTGTTGCTTTCATTTACAGTGCAAGCAGCGTCTTCAAAACAGCTTGAACTTCTTCTGCAATCAACTCAATGGACTGCTGCTCCTGGGTTTTCATGTTCCTCAACAACCCAGCCTTATTCGCAAGCTCCTCTTCTCCAATTATGAGGACAAAAGAGGCGCCAGCTTTATCTGCCTGCTTCATTTGACTTTTCAAACTACGCCCCTCATGATCAATTGCAACACTTATTTCGTTGGTGCGCAACTTGTTGGCTAGCATGAACGCATATTTGTTAGCTTCATCACCAAGGCCGGCGATAAAAAGATCTACTTTTGCTTCTATAGCAGCTGCATCTTGTTGCTGTTGAAGTAGCAGGACAAGCCTTTCAAACCCCAAACCAAAGCCTATTCCTGGTGTTTTTGGTCCACCCAACAGCTCAACCAGTCCATCATATCTACCGCCGGCACACACTGCTGCCTGAGCTCCTAGGTCTGAAGTTATGAACTCAAAAGTCGTTCTGCAATAATAATCCAGCCCACGGACCATGAACTTATTGAGACTATATTCTACTCCAAGATTTTCCAGTGAATTCCGCACTACCGCAAAGTGGTCGAAACAAACCGGACAAAGCTCGTCTTGGATTGACGGGGCATCCTCAACCTGTTTCCGACACTCAGGCTTTTTGCAATCCAGCACCCTCAAGGGATTTACCTTAATCCTTCGCTTGCAGTCATCGCACAGCAGATCGACCTTTGCCTCGAGAAAGTTTATAAGTTTCCGGCGATAGCTCGGCCGACATTCAGGACATCCTAGAGAATTTAACTCCAAACTAACATTGATATCTAATTCGGCAAAGAGTAAAGCGGCAAGTGCCATTATTTCAGCATCCACCTTGCCATTCTCAGAACCTAAAACCTCAACACTAAGTTGATGAAATTGCCTGAGGCGACCCTTTTGTGGTCGCTCATGTCTAAACATGGGCCCAATGGTGAAAAGACGCTGAACCGGTTTTTTAACATAAAGACCATGCTCAATAAATGCTCTTACCATCGAAGCTGTAGCTTCCGGACGCATGGTTACTTGTTTGTCGACAAAGGTATACATCTCCTTTTCAACGATATCTGTGGCTTCGCCAATGGATCGGGCAAAAAGATCCGTCTTCTCTAGAACCGGTGTTCTAATTTCTAAGAAATTGAAACGTCTGAGTATATCTCGTGCAGCAGACTCCACTCTGTTCCACAATATAACCTCATCGGGTAAAATATCCTTAAAACCATTGAGGGCTTTTATCTTCAAGTTTTTCCTCCGCTCCCAATAACTATTGCAAAAGTAATTGCCAAAAAGAATTAAATTGACTGGATATTCTTAAAAAAGTCAAGAAATCCGACTAAGGCTTTGCATAAATTTGATTAAGTTCCACATTATTAGCCAGTTAACAAGAGGACTACAACAGTTTAAATCTTCATGTATTCCCATGCAAGAATGAATAAGAAGATTCAATCTGCTCTTTATTTGCATTCTCACCTTAACCCACATGTATCCTTTCATTGAGTTTTCTGCCAAAAAATGATTACCATGGTAAAAGAAGTTAGCTTGACAAATCGTTTGAAGAAGTGCATTATCGGGGTCCAGCACCCACAACCCCATAAAGGAGTACCCAAGTATATGAAGTTACCTTCACTTAAAATAGCAAATCTCACCGCACCTTTTCCGCTCATTCAAGGTGGAATGTCCATTCGTGTTTCAACTTCTGCGTTGGCTGCTCCGGTGGCAGATTGTGGTGGTATAGGGGTTATTGGTGGCTCTGCGATCCCTGAGAAAGAGCTCCATGATGATATTTGTAAAGCAAAAGAGAAAACCAGTGGCATTGTTGGGGTAAACATAATGTATGCCATGAAGAATTTCTACAACCTCGTCATGACATCCATTGATGCCGGGGTAGATATGGTCATAACGGGTGCAGGCTTTTCACGTGATATTTTTAAAATTGGCAAAGAAAAAGATGTGCCGATTGTGATGATCGTCTCTTCTGCTAAACTCGCAAAGCTTGCTGAAAGACTCGGAGCTTCAGCCATAATTGCCGAAGCTAAGGAAGCAGGAGGGCATCTTGGTACCAACTTATCATTACGCGAAATCTTCCCACCAATTCGTGATGCCGTAAAAAAGATACCACTCATCGCAGCTGGCGGCATTACCAATGGGTATGAAATGGCTGAAATGATGGAAGAGTATGGTGCCGACGGAGTACAGATAGCATCTCGCTTTGTCCTCAGTAAAGAGTGTGATGTTTCGGATGAATACAAGCAGGCTTTCCTCAATGCCAGGAAAGAAGATATTGTTTTGACCTCATCGCCTGTTGGGCTTCCTGGTCGGGCAATTAAAACGCCTTTTGTTAAATCTTTGGCAGATGGTGAAGATCTCAGCACCAAAAAATGTGAATTTCTCTGCTTAAAAAAATGTGACCACCACTATTGCATTAGTGAACGTCTCAATCTTGCCAGACAAGGAAATGTGCAAGAGGGTCTTGTTTTTTCAGGGGAAAATACTTACAAGATGAACTCGATTCTCTCGGTCTCAGATATTTTCAAGAAGTTTACCACTGAGGCTGAATCAGTATACAAGGAAGGAAAAGGTTTTGCTCCGCAAGAGTAATTTTTCAAGCTCCTGATTATCAAGGAATTTGTCATCAGAAATGACCGACTCACTCCCAGATTCCCCCAACTACCCCGATCCTCTGATCATTCAACAGCACAATCATCCGATCCGCCCCAATATGGTGGATTCTGATGCTGCTTTTGTGATGCGAAAACTGAATAAAGCCGGTTTTTCAAGCTACCTAGTAGGGGGTGGTGTTCGAGATCTTTATATCGGCAAGACCCCCAAGGATTTTGATATCAGTACAGATGCAAGACCTGGACAAATTCGCAAACTTTTTCCTAACAGTTCAACCATTGGTCGACGCTTTCGGCTTGTCCAGGTTTTTTTTAAATCTGGCAAAGTAATTGAAATTTCAACCTTGAGGTCTTTGAGCGAACATGACCTCGACGGCCCTGAAGCGGTTCTTGCACCAAATAATACCTACGGTAGCCTTGCAGAAGATGCTCAGCGTCGGGATCTTACGATAAACGCATTGTTTTATGAGCTTGAGAATCACACAATCATCGATTATATGGGTGGTGTTGTTGATTTAGACAAATCAATTATCCGCATAATCGGAAGCCCCGCTAAACGCATTAACAGAGATCCAGTTCGTATGCTCAGGGCTATTCGTCACAGTGCCCGGACAGGCTTTAGTATTGAGCAGCAATCCTGGAAATCGATCCGTATAAACCACAAGAAGCTAACCCTCTGCCCGTCATCTAGGATTCGCGATGAGTTCTTTAAAGATGTCTATGGCGGTTCTGCATCCAAATGGTTCAAACTCGCTGTTGATTCAGAACTTTTTTTTGCTATCTTGCCTTTTTACAAAAAGATAATCTACACATCACCTCACTCTCAACTGTCGTGCTTTGACCAGCTACATTCAATTTTTACAATAATTGACAGCATTGTTTGTTCACCTGGGAAAGAGTTGATGAACAGATTACCAAAGTATTTCGTGCTCGCCCTGATCCTCCTTCCCTGGGCTGAAGTCAGATTCAACCTGTCAAGGCTGCAACTCAAGGGACCTGCTGCGTTTCAACTCTCCAAATCACTGCGTAAAGAGATCGACAATCTCCTTGGAATACAGCTAAATCTGCGCAGATCCCTACGTCAAGAAATGGTTACACTGCTTTCCAGTCTTCCACAATTTGTGCGTTTTGTGCATAATAATACTTGCCCAAAATGGTTAAAGAAAAAAAGTTACTATACCAAATGTCATCTCTTTTATGACTTTCACAAGGCAGTAACAATTAGTCAGAAAACCTCAGACAACATTACTCCACTAGTCTCTTCGCTATGCCTGAATGGACCTCAAAACACCCGGAAAAAGCAACATTCTAAGCGAAATACCAAACCAGCTTTCTCCCCAAAGAGGAAAGGTGGCGTTTTTGGTTTTCGCAAATAGTATCTTGACAACGAGATGAGCTGTCATTTATTTTACAACTCAGTACTTTTCGCCAAATTGTGCTGATTCGTTACACTATCAACCACTCTCTCCACAGCACCTCTGTATCACACCGACATTGTGGGACTAATCCATACAATAAATTTAATTTATGTGTTTGTTAAGTATTATTTATGATCGTAATCCTTGTTTTTGTTTGACTTTTTGCCCCTTTTGCAGCAAAAAACAACACTAGTATCAGTATATTCAGAACAGCATCATTCTCTCGCATAACTTGCACAGGGAGAGAGCAAGTCATCAAAGTTGAGAGGGTAATGAATTTTTGTTTTGTTTAAGCTCAATCGACACCTCAGTCGATGCAATCGCGCATAGCGCAAAATTGTTGTTACAGCAATAGGAGGTTGATATGGCAGACACGGTAAACAAAACTCTGGATCCGCAAGTAAATCGCCGCGGTTTCCTGAAGGGTTGCACAATGGCTGCGGCAGCCTTGGGACTTTCAGAGACAATGGTTCCCAAGCTAGTCGAAGCAGCAACCACAGCCCAGCGACCGCCAGTGGTCTGGCTACACTTTCAAGAATGCACCGGATGCACAGAGACGCTTCTGCGTGGATCCCACCCAGATCTTGCACGCCTGCTCCTGGACATCATTTCACTAGATTATCACGAAACCGTAATGGCTGCTGCCGGTCATCAGGCAGAGCATTTACTGCATGAAACTATTAAAAACCACGAAGGCAATTTTATATTGGTGGTAGAAGGCGGTATACCCTTAGCTGAAGATGGGATCTATTGTAAAATTGCAGGTAAAACTGCAAAAGATATTCTCGCAGAAGTAGCTCCTAAGGCAGCTGCAGTAATAGCTATTGGTTCCTGTGCAGCATACGGCGGAATCCAAGCGGCCGCTCCAAACCCTACCGGCGCAGTTGGTGTACGTGATTTAGTTAAAGACAAACCGGTTATCAACATCCCAGGCTGTCCTTTTAACCCAATATCATTGCTTGGCACAATCCTGCATTACTTAACATTCAAGCGTATACCACAGCTTGACAGCCTTGGCCGCCCACTCTTTGCCTACGGCAGAAGAATTCATGACCATTGCGAGAGAAGGCCACATTTTGATGAAGGTCGCTTTGTAGAGCAATTTGGTGATGAATACCACAAAGCTGCATACTGTCTCTATAAAGTTGGTTGTAAAGGTCCTGAGACTTTTGCCAACTGCCCGGCAGTGCGTTTTAACGATGTAGATGTATGGCCTGTAAGCGTAGGTCATGGTTGTGTGGGCTGTACCGAGCCTAACTTCTGGGATACAATGACTCCGTTCTATGATAGACTTCCCAATGTTAAAATCCCTGGCTCAGGAATCATTGATGATGCTGACAGTGTCGGCCGCAAGGTTCTTGGCGTTACTGCTGCAGCTGTTGGTATCCATGCCGCAGTTGGAGTTGGCAAACGTCTAATCAAAGGTAAAGGCGGAGACGAGGGATAATTTGAATTGTTCCCTATGCTCTAGAAGTAACGACAAGAAGCTATTCTGTGTTGAAAGCGCAACTTTTAAAGTACGCATTGGCTTTCAATACAATCATATTATACGGAGGTTCGACACATGGCTCAACGAATCACCATTGATCCTTTAACCAGGATCGAGGGGCACCTGAGAGTAGATATAGAAGTAGACGGAGGTGAGGTCACAAAAGCATGGTCATCTGGCCAAATGTTCCGTGGCCTTGAAAATATCCTTAAAGGACGTGACCCCAGAGATGCCTGGATTTTTGTTCAGCGTATCTGTGGTGTATGTACAACTGTACACGCACTGGCGTCAGTTCGATCAGTTGAGGATGCCCTCAAACTCGAAATCCCTAAAAACGCACAATACATTAGAAACATGGTACAGTCGATCCATGCCCTGCATGATCATATTGTACATTTCTATGCACTTTCCGCGCTTGACTGGGTTGACGTAGTTTCTGCGCTCGACGCTGATCCAGTAGCTACCTCAAAGCTTGCTGAGACCCTTTCCGACTGGCCAGGCAACAGCGCTAAGCGCTTTCAAATGGTAAAAGACAAGGTCAAAGGTTTAGTAGCCAGTGGTCAGCTCGGCCCCTTTGCCAATGCCTATTGGGGTCACCCAGCGATGAAGCTGCCGCCCGAAGCAAATCTCATGGCGGTATCCCATTACCTTGAAGCTCTTGATTATCAGAGAAAAGCTACCCAGGCTCTGGGTATTATCTCCGGTAAAAATCCTCATATCCAGAATCTGTCAGTTGGCGGTGTTACCTGTGCTATCAACCCCGACAACGACTCCACCCTGAATATGGAGAGACTTTACTATGTCAAACAGCTGGTTGAAGAGGTACAAGGTTTTATTAATAATGTATACCTGACCGACGTCGTAGCGGTTGGCGCATTGTACAAAGAATGGCTCCCCTATGGCGCCGGAGTTACCAACTACCTTGCAGCTCCTGATATGTTCCTCAATACCGCAGGAACAGAATTTGATCTGCCTGGTGGCACCATCATGGATGGTGACTTAAGCACAATTAAGCCTATTTCCAGCATCAGCGATGAGTACTTCAAGTCAAACGTAGAAGAATCCATTGCCAGAGCATGGTATGATGGTGACTGGTCCAAGCATCCTTGGG
>CAZWVC010000062.1:10692-16220 GCA_964637245.1 uncultured Desulfocapsaceae bacterium | reverse complement strand
TGGGATCCATTCTCTTCATAACCGGTATGAAAGGTGTAATAATACACCATAATTTCATTCCTGGCGGTCTATACGGTTTAGTTCTTTTCATCTACTATAAAACAGACCTTCTCTCCCCTGGCATCTGGTATTTTATACTCAATATACCTCTGTGCATTATGGGATGGCTGTATATAAGTAAACGCTTTGTATTGTATACTTTGTATGCCGTAGTGATTATGTCGATAGCCACTGAATTCATCTCCATCGATTTTGGTATTCATGAACAACTCTACGCTGCCATCGCCGGAGGATTCTTTTTAGGGTCCGGATTAGGTATCCTTCTCCGCTCCATTGGTTCTTCTGGTGGGCTTGACGTGGTGGCCATTATTCTTTACCGCAAGTTTAACCTGGGAGTAGGAAAAACATACCTGCTCTTTAATTTCGGCCTCTTCAGTTTAGTATTGTCCAACTATGGTGCCGATATATTTATTGCCTCAATTATCCTAACCTTTGTTAGTTCAAGCACACTCAATTACTTTCTCACACTTTTTAATCAGAGAAAAATTGTCTATGTGATCAGCGATAAATCGCAACAGATTGCCACAGAGGTGATAGATAAACTCAAGCTAGGTGCGACCTTCCTCCACGGTAAAGGAGCATATTCTGGAAAGGATAAGGAGATTTTGATGACCATAACCAACAACATTTTGCTGAAACGCCTGGAAGAGGCAGTCTTTTCCATTGATGAACAGGCCTTGTTTATCGTCGAAAACAGCTATGATGTAATTGGATCACATTTCAATAAACGCAAGATTTACTGAGATCTGACAAAACCTATCAGTAAGAAGTTACCGAGTCATTAAATTAAAGGCACAACCCTATTGGCTGGAGACTCATAAATCTCCTGCAGTACTAGAGCGCCGGCTCCCCGTGCGTAGTTGGTTGGCTGCCATTTTTGTAAATGTATTGTAGCCGGACGATCTTGATCTTGTTCAAAGGAAATATCCGAGTGTAGGGTTTGTCGCATCGGTTCGATAAGCAAATCTCCTGCCAGTATTCCCTTACCGGCTAAGATTATCTTTTCCGGATCAAATAATTTATAGCTGTTATTCAAGCCAATCCCAAGTTTTCTGCCAACTTCTTGATAAATATATAAGAGGTCTTGATTACCTTCTTGAGCTTCCGCCATAACCTCGTCAATTGTCAACGGACCAGGCGTTGATCTTTCCCATCGACCTTCTGTGACCAGTTTTTCTGCCTCCCTGATAATTGCATTATTACCGCAAATTGCCTCAAGACAGCCGTGCTCTCCACAATGACAGGCTGGCCCATCATCTGCAATTATGGTGTGACCAAATTCACCTGCCCCCCCTCGAGACCCTCTGAATAACTTACCGTTGACCACAATTCCCATGCCAATACCATGCTCGGTTGTGACCAAAACAAAATTATCAACTTCTCTACCTATACCAAACCATTGTTCAAAGATAACCAGGGTATTGGCGCTGTTTTCTACATAGGTTCGTATACCGATGCGCTCAGCAACAATATCGGCAAGATCGATATTCCGCCATTCATAGTTGGGAATATACCTGACATATCCCGTTCGAGAGTCGATAAGACCGGGTAACGCAATACCAATACCAGAGATCTGCTTTTTGGAGAAATCAGCCTCCCATAAACAGTTTTGCACGGCTAATGCCAGAGTTTCCAATACCTGGTTAACCTCAAGGTTGTTGGTATTTAGCGGACTAGTATGAGCATGGAGCACAGCTGCCTGAAGATCCATAAGCACCACCGTTATCTGATCAACTGACAGGTGAACACCCACTGTAAATGCGCCCTCGGGATTGAGTGATAAAGGAACCGGACGCCTGCCACCTGCAGGTTTATTACTCTTTCGCTCAAGCAGCATGTCTTCGCGGAGCAGTTCTGTGGTTATCCCCGTCACCGTTGACTGACTCAAACCGGTATTGCGGGAAATACCAACTCGGGTAATTGTTCCTGCATCTCGGATTGCATGCAAAATGGCAAAGCGATTTATCGCCTGCATCAAATCTTGTCTGATCACTGCTGATCACTCCAAGTTGTCTTTGTTTTAGGTTAATTGTTTGAATAGAGTAATATTAATATCTATTACAATTTTATGGAGGGAATGTTATGAAGAAAATACTTTTATGCATATTGGTTCTCCTGTTGGTTTTTCCTTTTTCTGCTACAGCAGGTTGATTTTACTTCTTTTTATTAACCTAGTTGCAAATGAATCTTTTCAACGATGAGGTGATTTTCCATGGATAAACCATTCAAATTTATAATCATTGGTTCAGGAAATATTTGTAGGACCTATTTTCTAGCGGTTCAGCAGATAGAGGATGCAGAAATAGTAGGTTTGGTCAGCCGGAGTAAAAGTAGGCCAGATTTTGTTGAAGATAACGTTGAGATAGCCGCTCAGTTGGATAAGATTACCACCGCTTTTGAGGGTGTTATTGTGGCAACTCCCAACGGTATGCACCATCAAGGGGCCATCGAAGCAGCCCAACTTGGCAAGCATGTATTGACCGAAAAACCCTTAGATATAAACATAGTCAACATGGACAGGATGATTGCTGCCTGTCACGACGCTGGGATTAAACTCGCGGTCTCCTTTCAGCATCGCATGAGCCCAGATAATCAGAGGATTAAGGAAATGCTCTCAACCGGTGTATTTGGCAGGATTTACTCTGCCGACTATACAGTACGCTGCTGGCGGGATCAGGACTATTATGATAGTGGAGCGTGGCGAGGAGGTTGGGAAATTGACGGTGGCGGCCCATTTATCCAACAGGCCTGTCATGAAATGGATCTTTACACCTGGTTTTTCGGTCAACCGCAAAAGATCTTTGCCTTCACTGACACCTTTGCTCATGATATCGAGGTGGAGGATCATGGTGCAGCATTGTTTCGCCATAAAGACGGCATGATTGGAACCTTCATTGCCTCAACCGTCGCTTACCCTGGTTTTGATCCAGAGCTAACCGTACATACCGAAAAAGGCACACTGATTTTGACTAATGGCCGAATTACAGGATGGCATATTCATGATATTGAGAACCCAGCACAGGAAGTTGAAAAACCATTACACTCAGGTGCAGCCAGTGCGACAGTAGCTGACACCTCTGGTCATGAAGCTATTATAAGGGATTTCATTGAGGCGGTAAGAAAGAACAGAGAACCAGCCATATCTGGAGAATCCGCCAGGATGTGCACCAAGTTAATTCTCAGAATTTATGGCAAATTAGATCCTGCCAACTAAGCATCAAAATGTAAGCGATTAAACGGGGCTTTTCTCACTCAAGCATTGGGCAGAACCAGGAGAGGATCGTTATGAAGAAAATACCATTGTGTCAATGTCTATCGTTTTTAGTACTTTTCATTGGTCTTGCTGGCATTTCATCCCCATCTTTGGCCTCGGTCAAATATTCCTTCGTTGTCTCTGTGCAACCTGCTGAGGTCTTCTTTAAACCTCTATTTGCAGAAATTGTGTTGAGCAACGCAGCCGTTTCTGCTGGCACTGCCAGCAAAGGCCAAATTGAGTCCGTGGTTTTTGGCGGCGGTTCTGCCATGGAAGAGGAAAATCGGATCACTCTTACCTATCTGCATGATGATTTCATTGACTTAATCGTCACTCTTTCGGCAGATCGGCAGACCATCACCAATATATCCGCTACCCTGGAAACCAGCAACAGCAGCATCGGCAGTTGGGTTTTTCATTATCAGAAGCCCTAACATCCAACTCTGCAAATCCATGAGTTCGTCGGAATCTTAAAAAAGGACTCGATTTCTCTGGAAACAACTATTTTACCTGTCCCGCCAACCCACCATTCTGCCATTTTCAAAGGGGAATGGAAACGTACGAGCAGGTGTTGGTTTTTATCTCGCTTTCTCTGTTCACCCTTCTATTTCCTACCGTTTTGTTGGCTTGATGTTATTGTCTTAAGTATTGCAACAATCCTGCTCAGCGGCATTGCTATATTTTGGTTTAAAAAAGTTAAAAGGGCACAAGAGTAGCTACCTATATGGTGATTGAAGGAAAAGTGTTCCGGGGTTGTCTGCAAATTTCACTTTTTAGGCATTATATATGGCGCTTTTCCTGAGCAGAATTATATCGTATTGCCAATGGGCATGATATATAAGGGCACCTCATCCTGGTGCAGACCCAAAATGCGCTGGACCAGTTCATCGTGAAACGCCCCTATCGCCACCGTTCCCAGCCTCAGAGCTGTAGCTTGCAGATAAATATTCTGTCCGGCATGGCCGACCTCCATATCGACATAACGCCTTGCTCTTTGCCCGTAACGTACCGCCATTCGTTCATATATTGCAGATATAACAAGGGTGGCTGCCCCCTGTTTTATCGATCCTTGATTAAGAGCGGCGGCGGCAAGTTCTCTGCGTTTATCACCGCTTACCATCATTTTCAAGCAGTGTTCCCGCGGAAGATAATGGTATATCCCTGCTACCAGATCCTGAACATTGCCGGAAACTACATAAAGCTCCAAAGGATAGATCGCCCCAGCTGAAGGTACAGTGTGTCGCTGTGATTGTGACGACATTCCCTGGGCTGCCCACACAACTTGCGAGAGTTGTCCAAGATTTATTGGTTCTGTAGTATAGCTGCGAATCGAAGTCCGAGCGTTTATGGCGAGTTCCAGCGAGATTTTTCCGTCAAATTTGGGTTGCGGTAGCGTAATCATGTAATCTCCCCCCATTACACCTTTGCTACTTTTGTACTACAGAAGCAAATACATCCTACCAGAATTCTAATAACGGATTGTTTAATTAAAGTATATCATCTAACAGCCTTAAGGGTAAGATGATCGTTATATTCATGAAAACAAAACGAAGCATTACAGGATTGATCCCCCAGGAACTCTCCTTAAAAATAGTGACTGGTACGATAATTTGCTGGTGTCTAAAGAAAAACCTACGACCAATTCTTAACCAGGATCATTTCTAAAAATATTTCCCGTTGCATCTCTACCTTTTTGATGCATTATAAGCAAATCACCACCAGGTTTCCATTTGCTGCCTTTATGGGAAAGCACAATGCACCTGTGTCTAAATTGCCATTGGTGTCTAAACGGGCAAGACTATTTTGGGTGATACCATTGACAGTCTGAAATCTTCCACCCACCAGTATCTTCCCATCAGATTGTTCTATCAAAGAAGAAACAGAGCCACCTCTTACTGGATCAAGCCCTATATCTGTTGCGAAATTACTATCCAATGAGCCGTCAGGGTTGAGTCTGGCGATGTTATTACGGGCGACATTATCAACGTGATCAAATATTCCACCTATCAGCAGATTTCCATCGGCTTGCAAACCTACGCTAAAAATAAGTCCAAGCGCCACATTACTGTTACCACGCGGGCCACGGCCAGGATCGAAGCTGGTATCCAAACTACCATTGGCATTTAATCGTACTACAGCTACAGCACTGGAGGAAAGACTCTGTTGCCCACCTATCACTATCTTACCGTCAGGCTGCAGTGCCAAAGCCCTGACA
>CAZWVC010000062.1:0-10592 GCA_964637245.1 uncultured Desulfocapsaceae bacterium | reverse complement strand
CCATCAGGTTGGAGTGCTATCTCTTGAACTCCACCAAAAACTTTTACATCAAATGCGACAGTTTCCAATGGTTGTAAAAAAAATAGAAGGGTGAATAGTACTCCACCTATAACTGGGTAATGATATCGTTGCATAGCCTCACCGGATAGAGGAGATATTGATGGAAAAACTTAGTTACTAATAATAATTATTATTAGTATATACACATCATAAATTTTGTCATGGACATATCTATTTGACAGGACAATGATTTCTCTACACGGTTCAGCATATTTCAAGTGAATAATCTTTACGCAATAGATGGGTTGCAATGGGTATATGACTACTAAGTGAAATGAAATGGCAGCCATACCTTAACACCTAGTCCCCAGTTTAAGGGGGAATCAGGTTCTTTTTGTTGGACAATAATGAATCCGACATATAAAAGGATAACGAGATGCAACACGTTACATGTTTTTCTCAAGCTTTCGAAATCTATTAATCATTATCCAATATGGCTTCCTACAGCACGTGACTTCACTTTCTAAATACCAGCAATTTCTTAAAACACCTTTTCGGACATTTTTTGCCCTGTGGATTCCTGTGCTGTTTTCCATGATTGCCGAGCCGCTGACTGGCTTGGTTGACACAGCTTTCATTGCCCGCTTGGGATCAGAAGCTCTTGCTGCTTTAGGGGTGGGTACGGTTGTGCTGACAGGTGGGCTCTGGCTTTTTAATTTCCTCAGTGTCGGCAGCCAAACGGAAGTATCGCAGGCCTCAGGAGAGAAGAATGTAGAACGAGGCAGGCACATCGGCAGTCTCGCTGTTTTTCTGGCCTTGATCATTGGGAGCGTTCTGGGCATTCTCATCATGCTTTTTGCCCCGGCCCTTGCAACGCTTATGGGCGCAACAGATGAAATCCTGTCATATGCAGTAACCTATATTCAAATCCGGGCGTTTGGCGGACCTGCCGTGCTGATCACCATGACCTCTTTCGGCATACTCTATGGTCTTACCGATATGCGTTCGCCATTGGTTATTGCACTGCTTATAAATGGCATGAATATACTCCTTGATTATCTGTTGATCTTTGGTATCGGCCCTTTTCCACCAATGGGAATAGCTGGTGCCGCTTTGGCAAGTACGCTCAGTCAATGGACAGGAATGTTTCTCTGCTGTTTCATAGTCCAGCGAAAATTGGGGTTCACCACAAAAATCAATATTGCAGATATCAAAAAGCTTTTTACCATCGGCGGCGACATGATCATGCGTACCGGTTCGCTGCTGCTTTTTCTATTGTTGGCTACCAGATCGGCGACCAGGCTTGGCCCAGAATCTGGTGCAGCCCACCAGGCAATTCGACAGGTCTGGGTATTCACTGCATTATTTTTGGATGCAACTGCCATCACTTCCCAAAGTCTTATTGGCTATTTTTACGGTTCCGGTGCAATTGGCAATGCACGAAAAGTGTGCCTGCTGGTGTGTCAATGGAGTCTTTTGATCGGTATAATTCTTATGCTGTTGATGTTCACAGGTGCTGGTTATATTGCCTCTTTGCTGGTTCCCGCATCAGCGTTAACCCTTTTTTCTCCCGCCTGGATTATCTGCGCAATCTTTCAACCCATTGCCGCACTCGCTTTTGTAACCGATGGCATTCACTGGGGAACAGGTGATTTTCGTTATTTGCGCAATGTAGTTGTAGTGGCCACAATCTGTGGTTGTGCTGCACTTGTCTCTTTAGAGATCTTCAACAAAAGTAGTTTAACGCTTATTTGGTGGATTACCGGAGGATGGATTTTGGTCAGAGCAGGATGGGGAATTCTCAGAATTTGGCCAGGAACAGTGACTAGTCCTTTGGTTGCCAGATGAATGTCATCGAATAAGCCGAAAATGCCTTTTAACTAAACTCATACTGATTTTCCGCTTGGAAAAAGAGCGTTTGTAAGCACCAACATTGTTAATTCTAGTGAAGTTGCGTTTGAGATCTTTAAGGATTTTCTGTGGGTATTTCATCAGCTCCCTCTCCACATATCCATTTTCATGTCAGAATCGATCAGACTTACAGATGACTTGAGTATGCTCTAGTTAGTCATGCATTTTTTTATCATATCTTTTTTGTCTCTTTTATACCACCAATCATTATTTATGTTTTCAGCTGAATTCTGCTTAAGTTCAATTTATACCTCACCTAATTAGCTGCTAAAAGTATCACTGTGTCCAAAGGTACAACCTATTTTTTTTTCAACCCTGCCGACATCTCGTCCAACTTTCGCAAGAGATCCGCCAGGTAATTCTCGGTACTCAATACAAGAAGTTTAGCGCTATAATCATCGGGGTTTTTCTCAAGATTCTCCAGTGATTCTGTGAGTATCTTTTCACTCTCTTTTATTTGCTCCTTCAAAGAGTCAATCTCGTTTAAGTCACTCATACCTACCTCGTTATTATTCTTAATACATTGGACAGATAATTCCTCAAACAACGCTTTTATCTCATCAGTTGGCCTAACTATACTCTTGAAGGTAACTGCATAAAGAGTTTGTCATCGGCTCGAACCTGCTCGACAATAAAATCAATCGTTGCTCGAATACGGGCCAGCTGCCTCGTATCTGGGTGAACCTGCAGCCAATAGCCCCGGGTTATATTCCTTTCTGGTAGTACGGGAATCAAGCTCTTTTCTCGATGCGCCATAAAATATGGAATAACCCCGATTCCCACTCCTGAAGCTACGGCATTCATTTGAGCAACCACCGTTGAGCTGCGGAAACGTATGTTCATTTCAGGAGCTATCTCCTCCATGAAGCGTAAATCCTGGTCAAACAGAAGATCATCAATATACCCAATAAATGTATGCCCTGTGAGATCATCTGGGCATCTTACCTTTGGTGTATTTTCCAGATATTCTCGGGTGGCAAACATACCTAGTTTATACGATGTTATCTTTCGCGTAACTATATTGCCTTTTACCGGTTTTTGCACAGTGATCAGAATATCTATTTCCCGTTTTGCAAGACTGTAATACATTGGCACTGCAATAAGTTCTACATCTAAGCTTCGATGAACCCTCTGCAATACTCCCAAGCATGAAGCCAAGTACGAATTCCCAATTCCATCGGGTGCACCGATACGAATAGCTCCAGTAAGTTCGCTATTATAGCCGGAGACAGAATCAGCCAGATTGATAATGATACTTTCAAGCTGTTCAGTATATGGCAATAGCTCTTCCCCAGCGGAAGTAAGGCGACATCCTTTTTCTGTACGGTGAAACAGCTTAGTGTGCAAGGCCTCTTCAAGGGCTGTGATTCTGCGTGCTGCAGTGGTGTGCGTCACCTTTAATTCAGCAGCAGCCCCTACAAAAGAATTCTTCCTGCAGAGAGCAAGAAAATATTTCAGATCATTCCAATTAAGTGCCATTCGCCTATCTTTCTAATGAGTTAGCCTGATAATTCACAACGCTAATAGAAGGTCTCCACCATGATACCGCGTGGCTGAACAATTTTGCACATCAATTTAGCAATTAATGCCATTTACTGAACAATAATATACACTATATTTTATCTATACATACAGTTTTCACTTTTTTTATCTACTTACAGTGAAAACCGAACGACAACAAAGCTCGTTATGCTAAAATTCTACCCTGGTAACCGCCTCATGCAGAAAATCGAAGTAATTTCTCCTCCCCACAGGATTGTATCATTCGGCTTTGCCAAATGGTCTATCTTTACGATATTACTTCTTACATACATACTGGTCTATTTCCACCGGATGGCACCTGGGGTGGTGAGTGAGTATCTCATGGGGGCTTTTCACACAAGCGGTACCCAGCTTGGAGCTTTATCTGCTATTTATTTTTTTGTTTATGCTTTCATGCAAATACCCGCGGGGGTGATTGCCGATACACTAGGTACCAAGGTTTCCATAGTCAGCGGTAATTTTATAGCAGGGATTGGTTCCATTCTTTTTGGCATGTCGGGAAATTTTGAACTCGCCTGTTTGGGAAGATTTTTCGTTGGTCTCGGCGTATCCGTGGTTTTCATCTCAATAATGAAAAGTAACTCGGTTTGGTTTCATGAAAAGGTTTTTGCATATATGAGCGGCTTGACCCTCTTGATTGGTAACCTTGGGTCAGTGCTTGCTGCTGGACCTCTGGCAACTCTATTAACCATGGTTGAGTGGCGAACAGTCTTTATCGGAATTGGGATTCTTTCGCTTGTACTAGCGTTATTGGGTCAACTTATCGTAAAAAACAAACCAGAAGATTTAGGCTTCGCACCACCAAATACCTATGTCAGGCAAGTAAACCAAGAGAATTCAGTGAAATGGTATCATAACCTACTATCAGTAATATTTACCCGACAGGTCTGGCCGGGATTTTGGGTACAGTTCGGTATGATCGGCAGTCTCTACTCCTTTATGGGGTTATGGGGAGTGCGCTACCTGCAGGATGTCCATAGTATCGATAGAGCTTATGCTGCCCATCACATGACGATTATGCTTCTCTGTTTTGCGGTTGGTTCATTATTTTATGGCTGGTTGTCTGATCGCCTAGGCAAACGCAAACCAATTATACTTGGCTGTGTTTCCGGTTACCTGCTGAGTTGGTTGGTGCTCATCAACCTCTCCTGGAGTCCTGGTTTTCAAGCCTATTTCCTCTTTGGGTTTATGGGCATTATGGGGTCGGGCTTTGTCGTAACTTTTGCTGCAGCCAAGGAAATAATTCATCCTAACCTTTCGGGTATGGCCGTGAGCATCGTTAATACTGGCTGTTTTATTGGCACTGCGCTTATGCAGCCACTTTTTGGTTATGTCGTTGACCACTATTGGAACGGTACAATGGTAAACAATATCCGCATATATTCGACCAACGATTACAATAACGGTTTTTATCTTATGCTTTTATTTGCCTTAATAGCTATATTCGGCGCCCTACTACTTCGTGAGACCAACGGAGGAAATACTGTCCTCAAAACTATAGATTAACACCCCTTCTCAAATATCTCAAAGCTCCTTTCTCCAGACAGGTAATACTAAGAAAAAGCAAGCCTAACACACCAAAGACATTATCTAGTCGATTTTAATGGGGTCGTAATGAACCTCATAATGGCAGTTTTATTAGATGCAAACACATCTTTTAACTCCCGCAGTACAGTCTCTCATTTTTTTTACCTTGCTGCTTCAGCTATAATGGTTATCTATCCAGTATATCTCTCAGGCCAAAACGCTGTCTCCGGGAGGGAATAATAAAGTTTCTTCTGATGACAACAAGTGATGATTTGTACTATATTGAGGGGTAAATATTACACAGGTAATTTGTACCATGGTATTCTACTGGTTACCTGATTAGCATTAAAAATTAATTTGAGTATTTCAATGGTTTTTCGTTTTGTTTTTATTCTTGTAGTCACATTTGTCACATCTTCACCACAATTTGCAAAGAGCAGGGAAATGGCACCAGAAAACATCTATCCTGCTCTGGACTATGTTTTTTCGTTGTTTACTGCCGATACAGATCTTGATCAGCAGAAATTATCCGAGATTATTCAACTTGTACAAAATTCTCCATCCGACACCGGCATGACCTTGAAGGAGAGAAAAGGCGCAGAGGGAGCATTTTATTCCTTCGACATCCAAACTCCGATGAGCCATATCTTGGACTATGCCTATAACCCGGATATTCCCGCTTACGTGACAATGCCATCTTCGGTGCAAAATCTTCAATGGGAGCAGCCCCAGGCAAATGAAGAATTACGGCGCCTGCTGGATATTGCAAAGTCATCGAATGAATCCAGTCTATTGCGTGGCCGTGAACAGGAAGCCATCACACCTGACACGAATACAGGCGGATATTATATGTATTCCCAGGATCGAATAGTTACCGTCTTTCCTGGCTCTACCGGACCGGTTCTGATTTCTGCCACTATCCAAAATGATAAATCAGAAGTCGGCAAGAAAGGCTGTATTGTCGGAAAAGATGAAGAATGGAATTACCTGTTTTCCGAGGAAACTGGTCTCAATAAAACAGGGTTGGGATGGGCTGATTCGTATCTGTATTCCGCACATTCAATTATCATTTATGTAGCTGATACCGCTAAAAATATTGTCCATGTTGGTTCCTTTAAATGGCTCAACGCAGGCTGGGCGGGAATAAATATGGTAAATGCTGGACATATTCTCCAAGGTATCAAACGCTTTGCTTCAGATTTTAAGGCTATTCTCGAAGCACCAGGTTTGCCGGATCCGGCACTGCTAGCTGATAAACATCAGGAACTGCAGCAAATGAGCAAACCTGAATTACAGAACAAAGTTTCCACCTATCTGAAAACATTAAGTTCCTCTGAGTCCATCGATGATTGTCCGGGATCACTCAGGCGTAAAATATCTTCAGGGGAATACCTGGATAAAATGAGCCAGAGTGAAATGGTACGGGTAGTTTTACTGGAATATGTTAAAAGCAAAATAGGGAAAGAACCACAACATCCCATAGCCGTTGTGTTTAATTAATGGTTATTTCTGTTGCACGGTCACGATCTCTTTACGTTTTCATATCACTTAAACCATCAACCAGATTACATATAGCTCTATACCCCCCATTTTAAGAAAAAATGCTCCTTTCTCTTTCTTCTCTACCTAAATAGGAAAAAGCTCTTACATTAATAGTGGTTTGATAACAGGCATTACATCCACCAAACAACCCCTAAACATGACTACTGCGAGGAGATTTTTTCCAATGAAATCGATAATTACAGCTATCACATTTAGTCTTCTACTTCTCGGTTGCACCCAGGAGACCCAGAATAAAATTGGCAGAGCAGTTCAGAATTGGACTGGTACCGATGGTGTGCTTGAAGTTTATGCTGGAGATAAACTGGTGAAGCGGTTCATGAAGATTGACAAGATATCTACAGCCACAGCAACTTCAGGCAGCAAGGAAAGGCCATATCGCTTTGGTTATGGCATAATGGATGAGAATCTGAATGACTTAATAGACCCTAGCGAAAAAAAGAAAATCTACTTTGAGTTCAGCGATTACTCAACATCGTATATTTTTTACGAGAGTCCGAAGTAGAAACTTAAAGCTACTTTTAAAAACGATGTAGTTCTATCAGCACCTTTCTTCTCTTCTTGATATAGGTCAAAGAAGTCCACGGTGAATTATTCTACTATGATATTTATCCATTGAGAAAAAACTGACGCATGACACAGGTTTCATGACAACTGACAATGCAAGGTTTGTGTTAATCTCAATTCTACACTCTACCCTAAGAGGTATCTCAAAATGGATACATATAAAAACACAGGTATCAAAGATATAATTGCAGAGTTTCCAAAGGTTGGCGAAATTCTCGAAGAATATGGTATCGGATGCGGACCATGTACCGTGGGCATATGTGCACTGAAGGATATTCTCGATATCCATTCGATGGCGCCAGAAAAAGAACAGGAACTAATGACACGTATCGAGGCTGTAATTTATCCTGAGCGTGGCATAAAACCCGCTGCAAGAAACACCGAATCAGAAACTACCACGACCCAGCATCACTTTTCTGCACCAATGCAACTCCTAGTCGATGAACATGTAATAATCAAACGCTGGCTGGCACTTATTCCAGTTGTGGTCGAAAATATTGATCTTACAAGCACCGAGGGAAAACAAACCATTCTGGATGGACTTGACCTTATTCGCTCATATGCAGACCAGCTTCATCATGCCAAGGAAGAAAACATTCTATTTAAATACTTCAATGACACTGAAAAAATTTTTCAGGTAATTTATGAAGACCATAGAATTGCAAGAATTTTCGTCAAAGAAATGCTTGAAGCTCTAGAGAATAATGACGCTGAATCATTAGGCCAGCATCTCCTTGCTTATGCTAAATTACTGGCTGAGCATATCCAAAAGGAAGATGAAATATTATTCCCCTGGCTGGATCGCAACCTTACCAATGGCCAAATTGCAGAACTCGCAGATAAATTTGCAGCAGAAGATAAAATCATGGGGATCAATCAGAAAAAATATCTCTCATATCTGGAGAAGCTTGAAAAGCGTTTTGAGAGATAATTCAACCAGGATAACATTATATAAATGATAGAGAGAGGAGACGATCATGTGTGAAAGTTTTTTCATCGACTGCCAGTGCGGCAGAAAAAAAGCAGAAATCTTCTTTGGCAAAATGCTCCTCAATGAAAATTCGGTCAAGCAGCTGTTTTGTCCTAACTGCAGCGAGGGATACCAGGAGCCGCATCCCCAACGAATATGGGACAATGGCTGGGTGCTTGAACTCAACATGGAGATAATTCGAAACTATGCCTCTACTTTTGGGTTGCCAGCAGATTCCATTACCGCAGATTGGGTCTTTGACAGCGGTTATGTCACTTGGCTCGGAATTACTCCTGATGATACCGAAACAAGAAATCAAGAAAGGGAAGAAATCCAGCAGCTTGCCCAGACTGATGTTTTAGCTTACATCAATGCCATGAAAAAATGGGGTGTAGAGCGCGAAAATAGATTCAGCAAAGAAGGGTGGCGTAAAATGAGCTGCTAAATGCTTTTCGTGATTAATCTTAAGCAATACGCTGTATGTCATTCACTCTTCTCTATTCACTAAGACATGTTTTTATTATTTTCCTTACCGGTCTTTCTGAGTTCACTATTGTTAGCGGCCCATTTCTATAGAGCAGGAATAGTAGCTTTAGCACTATGTTGCCTGATTATCCCTTTTCTGCTCTTCTTTAAGCATCAGTTGATTCCCAAGATAATCGTGTTCTTCCTGGTTATGACTGCGGCTGAATGGTTGCGAACCATGATCCTGCTTATTCTCCGCTATCAGGAGATGGGTTACCCCTGGACCAGGCTTGCCATAATCCTCTCATCCGTTGCTCTTTTTTCCGCTCTATCCTGTTTGGTTTTTAAAACGACAATAATGAAAAAGAGATACTCCTCAAAAGAGGAGTAATTGAGTCCGGTAAAATTAAGTGACTCATCACTGTTTACAATTCTCTTATAGTGATTGATTATATCCGGGCTAGACTCGATCCCAGGGGTTTCGGTATCAGTTGATCCGTGCCATCTAATACTCGTAATTTAGAGTGGATATGCTATTATTTGCTGCTATTCAATTTTAAGGAAACATTAATGTATACCAATTGGTTAGGGAGAGTGAAATTTGATAAATCCTTTTACCCTTCAAGCAAAGATAAATAAGCTCCAGAAAGATGTACTGGGCCCATTGTACACTATGCACGATGATCAGGAAAATGCTGATCATAGCTGGCTGCTGTATCTAACCGGCCAAATTATAGAAGAGAATAGACCTTTTCTGGAAGAGCTCAGTCATAGTAATTTGGTTGCCATTGCGTTTTCAATAATCAAGCTCTTAGGTGGAGCCCAGAGTTTAAGCAATGAAGATTTCGACAGGTTTTCTTCGTATGTTAGAGATGGTGGTCTCAAAGCTATGGTAAAAATGTTGCTGTCAGCAGAAAAAGAACACACTTTTATTTCTGAGTTACGTAGTCTTCCTAAAGATATTCGCCAAAACGCTCCCGCAATGCTCGAAAAGTCTGCAGCTCTCCACGAGGAATTTATGGCTGCCTATTTCAAGCAAAACTATGGGAGCATAAAAGCAACGCCCCAGAAACTACTCAAAAACAACCATAAGTCGACAGCATTTATAGCACGGCTTGCCGATCTGGCAAGAAAACAAAGTAATATGTAAATCCTAGAAATTATTGTTCTTAGCCCGGACATATCAGACTCGTGATATAACCGGGTTAGAAATTCTTAATATAGTTTACTAGAGAAAATGGTGTGTTGGCGTTCTATGGGGCCAGCTAACATGCTGCTGTAGCTTGTTATTGCTTGTCAATGAAAGTAACCTTGCAATACGATCCTCTGTTACCGGATGCGTTTGTAAAATCTGGGTTTGGCTTCCGCGCCATGGCGTAGAGATAAACCTCTGCCATAGTCCCTTTCGATAACGTTCGAGTTTCTGTAAAGCAGCAGCCAGGCCATATACATCCCCACATAACTGTACACCGACAAGGTCAGCTTCGAATTCCCGTGTCCTTGACAATGCCAATTGGAGCAACAGTGACATGGTCGGGGCAAAAACCAGAAGCATAAGGGGTAAAAGTGCAATTTGCACTTTGCCAAGAAAAATAGCTGGCAGAGCTAAAAGCAGACCTATCTGACCAATCGTTGATAACACCTGAGTTATCTGTACTGAAACACCAGCAATGCTCATTACCAGCAGATCCTTATTGCGGATATGGGCAATTTCATGACCGAGAATTCCTGATATCTCTCGAAGGTTAAAGCCACGAAGTAGACTGTCTGAAATCACAATACTGGAATCCTCTTCTCTTCCAACAACGAATGCATTCGGAATATGCGATGGCATATAGTAAAGCGACGGTTGATAAGGTAATCCAGCACGGCTAGCAAGTGTTCCTACGAGCTGATAGAGTTCCGGAAAATGTTGCGGCTGAAGCAGCCGTGCTTTGCTCTTTTTTAGGACAAAACTTGAAGAGACATAAGGATTAGAAGTAAATAAAAAAGTGCCGAAAAATCCAACAAGAACTATTCCGGTAACACCACCAATCATCCAGCCGATCAA
>CAZWVC010000061.1:0-16342 GCA_964637245.1 uncultured Desulfocapsaceae bacterium | reverse complement strand
TTACCATACCCTTCTCCACGGCCAGTTCTCTGATGGTATTTGAATCGGAGGTCTTCAGGATCAAATTTTTCATATCCTTGTCAAGCAACATGAGTTCAAAGATACCGCTTCTACCTTTATACCCCGTTTGATGGCATTTCACGCAACCTATCCCGCGATATACTTTTTTTCCTTCGGCCTGCTCGGGTGGTATGCCAACTTTTAATAGCTCTTCTTCAATTGGTGTGTATCCTTTCCGGCAGTGTTTGCAGATGATTCTGACTAGTCGTTGAGCTAGAATAGCATTGACAGAAGAAGAAATCAGAAAAGGTTCAATGCCCATGTCGCGCAGCCGGGTGATAGCACTTGCGGAGTCATTGGTATGCAGGGTAGAAAAAACCAGGTGTCCTGTTAGTGCAGATTGAATTGCTATCTCTGCTGTTTCCGTATCGCGGATTTCACCAACCAGAATAACATCTGGATCCTGGCGGACAATGGATCGTAGCCCAGAAGCAAAGGTGAGGTTGATCTTGGAATTTACCTGGACCTGACCTATCCCGCTTATTCTATATTCTATGGGATCCTCAACGGTGATAATATTGACGTCGGTACTGTTAATTGTGGTCAGTGCACCATAGAGGGTTGTGGTTTTCCCGGATCCAGTGGGACCGGTTACCAGGATTATACCATTTGCCGCCCGTATTTCGTTGTTAAACTGTTCCAGGCGGTCTTTGGGCATCCCCAGATCATGCAGACTAATGAGAATAGAGGATTTATCTAGAAGCCTGAGAACCACTCTTTCACCAAAAGCTGTCGGCAAAGTGGATACACGTACATCGATCTCCTTATTGGCAATTTTCAATTCAATCCTGCCGTCCTGGGGTAATCGTTTTTCCGCAATATTGAGCTTTGCCATGATCTTAACTCGAGAAACCAGAGAGGACTGAACATGCTTTGGTGGTGCAAGCATATCATAGAGAATCCCGTCAAGACGTTGGCGAATCTTTAAACTGTTCTGGTAAGGTTCGATATGAATATCTGAAGCATTATCACGTACTGCCTGGGCAAACATCAGATTAACAAGGCGAATAACCGGTGCATCAGAGGTATCATCCAACAGGTCGCCGGTTTCCTCAATCTCTGAAAAGAGTGCTTCCGGATCTTCCTCATCCATGCCCTGCATGACCTCTTCTGCAGTATCCTGGGTCATGTCATAGGCAAAATTTATGGCATTTACAATGGCTGAGTGTGGGCAAAGAACGCATTGAGCAACCTCAAGTCCAAGAATTTTTTTTAGATCATCAAGGGCCTGAAATGCATAGGGATCATTAATTGCGATATAGCTATCGGTTGCGGTTTGCACAGGTACCATCCGATTCGCCTTAAGAAAACCGATAGCAACATTTGCAGTGAAATCCGTATTGATATCGGGGGGCAAAGATCGTACAACATCAAGATCAAAAAGCACTCCATATGAGTGGAGCAATCCTACCTCATCAATGGCTTTCTGGCGCAGCAGGATTTGCCCTAGACTATCCCCGCTCTCTTCCTGCACTGCTGCAGCTTCGGCAAGCTCCTCTGGACTTAAGATCTTATGTTCAACCAGAACTTCTGCTATATTGTTCATCTATACGACACTCCATAAAATCACTCTTAATTATCAGAAAATATAACTATCATTGAGTGAAAGAACTGGAATTCTTTTTTCCACCAAGGTCATTAAACCATTCTGCATAGCTGAGCAGCGCAATGCACTCCCTATTTGCCCTCTTCAGCACTAAATGGATCTTCCTCTAGAGGTGATTCAGCACCTAGATTTTCAATGCGCTCCCGGGCCAATTGTATCAAAGGAACACCGATCTTCTCCGGCTGCGTGGCATCTTTTGCGGTAACCGAGGTACCGGAGAGAATTACCTGCTGATAACTATTGAAAGCTTCGCTAAATTTGCCTTCCTGTTCATAAATTACCCCTAGGTTATAATGGGCGTAGGGATTATCCGGGTCAATATCGAGTGCTTCTAGAAAATATTCTCTTGCCTCTGCATATTGTCCAGCCTTCATTTTATCAAAGCCAAACTCGGCAAGCCGTACAGCGTGGGTTATATTTACATCGCGAAAGAGCTCTTTCTTTACCTCCGGCATAACTTCGCCAAGCTGTGCTTCCTTCTCCAGGGTAACACCGGCTAGGTCCGCCGGGTTTTTCACAATTTTCGGGGTTATAAAAATAAACATATTGGTGGTGGTCAGCAGCTCACTTTCTTTGCGGAAAAGCCAACCAAGTACTGGAATCTCCCCAAGGACAGGAACCATATTGACCGCATCATTGCTATCCTGACCGATAATCCCCCCAATAACTACAGTTTCCCCGTCTCTAACGATGACCGTTGTATCAGCGGTTCGTTTAAAAGTGGTAGGGGTGTCACTGATATCTCCTTTAATTCTAGTTACCTCTGTGGCGATCTCCAGTCTGAGGGTATCAGCCTGGTTGATCTGCGGGGTAATGGACAATTTGGTGGAAACGTCACGGTATTCGTAGCTGGTATAATCCTGCTCACTGGCAGTGGTATTTTGACTGGTTATATAGGGTACGTTTTCTCCGACACTGATTTCGGCCTTTTTGTTATCCGTGGTCAAAATCTGCGGAGTTGAGACAATGTTAATGTCAGAATCATTTTTAAAAGCCCGCAAAACAGCACCTATATTGGGAAAAGTTATTCCACCAATCTTAATGCCCTGTTTGATAATCCCAAAGGTTACCCCGGTAATTGAAGGCGGAGTTGCCTCACCTGTACCACTCAACAAATTGAATGCTGGCTCGTTGGCAGTAAAACCAGAAGTAGCCTGACCTGTGTTATCGGAGAATTGACCACCGAGCGCCCACTCTACCCCAACTTCGAAATCTTTGCTGGTATTGACCTCCAGGATGAGTGCTTCGAGATATACCATTCTTCTGGGTATATCAAGCTTGGTAATTACCCCCTTGAGAACATCATATTCATTTTTACTGGCATTGATAATGAGAGAGTTGGTCTCTTCATCGGGCATGATTTTAACGCCTTTTGATATCGCTGGAGCTTTACCCTTGGCTTTTTCGTCCGGTTGCTGAGTCGGTAAAAAATTGAGTACCTTTGACAATTCCTCGGCGTTAGCATGCTGGAGATAATGGACATGGATATTGCCGCTGTCTTTTCTCATTTCTGTATCTAAGAGCCTGACCAGCTTATTCACCCTTTCAATTTCTGAAGGTGTTGCAACCACAATCAAAGCATTGATACGCTCATAGGGCACAATTTTTATAGCGGTTTGCGCCCGTGCCCCCTTTTTTGTTGCCCTGGCTTTTTGAAAAAGGGTGCTGAGGACTTTGCTGACCGACGTTGAGGAGGCATACTCCAGCGGTAAGACGACTATATCCTCACCTGTATAGGCTACATCAATAGCTTCAATGATCGCGATGAGTCGTTGGATATTGGAGAGTGTCTCAGTGACAATCAGCATTCCCGACTGGGTGTGGGCAATCACCACCGAGGTTTTGGAGACAAGAGGCGCCAGGACTTTTTTGATTTCATCAGGTGTTGTGTGTTTCAGCGGGATAAGTTGCGTGACTATCTTATCTTCAGGATATTCTGCAACATCTGAACGAAATGTTCGAATATTTTCAGACCGCGCCTTCACGGCAGGGATGATCTTTATCACTGCACCCGCCTCAACGGTGGTATAGCCATGTACATCAAGGACTGATTCGAATACTCGATATGCTTCGGCTTCAGAGATTTTGGTGGGAGAAACAATTGTGACATTACCCTTTACGGTTTTATCCACAATGAAATTTTTTCCGGTTAGTTCGCTGATATATTTAATAAATAGTTGAATATCAACGTTCTCAAAGTCGATGGTAATAAACCTCTGACTCTTTTGCCCGGGCTTATCCTGCGCCACTCCCTCATAGCTCTGCAGCATGATGGGAAAGATCAGTAAAAGAAGTATCAGTATTTTACTCGACCGTTTCATATGCATCTCTCTCTATTTCCTCTAGTATTTACAGCGGTATACATCCAGTATATCGCAAAAGTCTTAAACTTCTGTAGCAAAATCTTTTGTAATCTGCCTAAAAATTACTGTGATACTTCCTGACCCTGGGGGCTTTGTGCAGGTGCGGTTTCACTGCTGTCGCCAGATGGCGGTTCTAGTTGCCCCTCAGGAGGAATTTCCACTTCGTCACCTTCAGTATCTTCACGCTCTTCCTCCAGGATCTCTTCCTCCAGGCCTCCCTCCTGCAGTTCTTCCTCTTGAACTGGAACAGAATTTTGCTGCGCCCGTGCCGGTACAACTCTTCTCCTCACCTGGCCTGAGGGGCGACTGACCACCCTTCTTCTGGGAGGTGCAGGGGAAACCGCTGGCTGTTCCACCTGTTTGGGACGCATGCTGGCTGCCTCAGTCATATCAAGAACCTCATCTTTGCCCTGATAACTGAGAATTACCTTGCCTCGCAAAATATCTTTAATCTCAGCCTCTTGGATGAAATCTCCCTTGTAATAAATTTCCTGCTTTCTTTTCGCCTTCTCCAGAATTACGGCCCTGCTGCGCCCAGCCTGTCCAGTGATGGTACCCATCAGAACAAGATCAAGTGAGGTGTTTTCCAAACCTTCGAGGGGATTGGCCGTTTCCGGTTTAACAGGAGTTTTCTCAACCAGATATGTTTTAAACAGGTTTCTTTCGACGATCACCTTGTAATCTTGATGCTTTCTCGGTTGATTCGCAGGTTGTTTTGCTTGGCTGTCGGCAACTGGACTGCCCACTTTTTCTTCAGCAGTAAGAAGAAGATAGTGTTCAGCCACGTTATAAAAAAGTTCGACCCCACCAATACTCAGCAGCGTAACTATGACAAATGGGAGGAGTCGGATTATTTTCTTTAACATTGCGGTTTCATTGCCTACTTATTTTTCAAACACGAATGTCGGTCTGCCTATTGTACCACCAACCTTAAATGGGAGTGTGGCTTGTTCATATCTCTTCTGCATGCGAGAAACGATAGACCTTAACTGTCTTTTATCCTGGTAAAGCGGATTAAGTGGTTCCATATCACCCTGTATACTTAGAGCACCGGAGGTAAAAGGCTTTGTCAACACAACCTTCCCACTGAAACTGGTGTTCAACTTCGCGCTCTTCATCTCACCCTCGTTTAATTCCAGCTCATTGGCTCGCAAAGTAAAATTAGCCTTCGACGATTTAAGCCCAATAGAATCCTGGGAAAGAATCGGTCTTTTTAGTTCAAAATCACCTCCGCGAACCGATATCACACCCTCCGCTTCAATGAGCTGAAACTGCTCCTGACTAAACTTGAGTGAGCCGTCGATATCCATTTGACCATTGATTCTTCTATCCAGCCGATTACGAAACAAATCAATTTCAGCTAATTTTAGATCGACTATTTCCAGATTTCGTATATCGATACTCTTAGCTTCTTTATTCAATTGCAGTCTTGCAGAATGTTTGCCCTCATAGGCTGTGCTTTGAATATCAAAGGTTCTAAAAGGGTTTTTCCAAAAGGGTGAGACAGTAATGAGAGGATCTTTGTATAAAACTTCTGCCTTCACCCTGGCATTATTAAATTCAACCCCCTCGAAGTGGAACTTAACGGGAAAACCATATCCCACCTTGGTGATGGTGCAGTCAACATCCGGAACGATTTTTTCTACGTATCGTTCACAAAAACTGCGGAATTTCTCCGTGGGAAAACGTAGAAACAAAAGTACGCCGAATAGAACAAACCCATACAACGCGACAGAGGACCAGTAAAATATTTCTTTCCTCGATATCGCCATGATCAGCTATTCTCCATAAAAGTCACTACTTGCATGATAACTTCCAAGCCATCAGTTTCCTTACTGCTTTCCTGAATTGAAATTCGCTCGATGGAAACAACGTTCTCTGATGATTCAATTTTCTCAAGATAGTCAACCAGCTGCTGCAGGGAAATTCTCTGCATTTTCATTTCGACCGTTGATTCCAGCAGATCTCCCTCTCCTTCTGCGGTAGCTGGTTTCATGTAACTAATTAAATCCTTTATTTCCGTCTCGGCAGCCTGGGTGTCGAGAAAGGTAAAGAGCGAGAAGTTTGCTGCTCGCTTGCTCAGCTGTTCTTTTATCCCTCCTGTATCCGCCTTGAGAGTCCGGTATTCTTGTTGCAAAAGCTGTAATTCAAGAAGATCAGATTTACGATTTGCTATTGACTTTTCAACCTTATTCCGGGCATCTAGGTATGGGGTTATGCCAAACTGGAGAATTAAAAAACAGAATATAAAACAGATCCCAACAACAATGGTCAGTTTTTCCCGTTTCTCGAGTTTGTCAAAGCCTGATTTTTCCCTAAGCTTGGCTATATATTGGGAAATCATCTTATCCTCTGTTGAGTTCAACTTTCAGTTCAAAACGAATACCTGATCCCTTTCGGGAAAGGTTTGCCGAATTGATAGTTACCGCACTGAAATAGTCAGATTTCTCAAGTACCTTTTTGAGGTTATCGACACTATTGAAATTATCTGTCAGACCGCGAATTAATATGGAATTGCGATCGGCAACCATTCTCACCACGTGAACATTGATGTTTTTGGGAACCCGAACCGATATCTCTGCCATTAGATCAAGTACTTTTATATCACTGAGGTTACTTGCTTCACCCAGCGTGCCTTTTTTCATCTGCTTAATCTCAGCATCTAACTGCTTTACCGGATCTACTATTCTGGTGACACCTGGCATAGTTGCAGCAAAAACCTGTGCTCCCTGCTTGGTAAGTCGATTTAACTCCTTCTCTTTCAGGTTTAAATCATTCCACAAAAAGATGATGGCGACCAACAGGCAGACTGCCACCGGTATACCTACACGAGGAAGATGTTTTTTATATTTCTCAAATGATAATTTCTTAACAAACTCATCTTTTCTGAAATTAAAACCACTCTGTTTCTTTCCAGCACGCAACCCCAGTGCCAGCGCAGGAGTCATCATATCACTCCGCCAGAGACCGCACTCAAGACCTACGCTTATCTGTTTTTCCTCAACAAGATCGCAAGTATGTACTTCACAACCCAGGTTTCTGCTTAAAAAAGTTGCCACTTCCGGAACATTCGCGAGAGCACCGATCAGGAAAATGGGCAAGTGAGGTTCAATATCTTCTGATGCATGAAGAGTGTGTTTTACCTCCCTGCATAACGAGGTAATTGAAGCCTCTATTTTCTCCGGTCTACGAGGAGAAACCTGCTGGGAATTTCTATCAATGGTAAAATTAGCAAGTGAGCCATCCTCATAAACCATATTACGTATCAGACGCATACGTCCATCAGTCATGACAAAAAGGGTTACCCTGCTGCAACCGGCATCAAGCAGGACAAAATCAGTTTGATCCTTTAGCCTGTTCAATTGCAGTGCGGTCTGGGCATTGGAAATGGCAATGATCTCAGGATCAAGATGCAGCTCTGCTAGCTCATCGAGCTTTGCCTGCAGAAGTTCACGGTCAATCATCGCTGCGACAACGGCCGAATCTTCCCCTTTTTTCCCCGAAATGAGGCTGTCGACCAGGAGTTCCTCCATATCGACAACCACATTGCCGTCAAGCTCAATAGCCAGAATCTTCTCAATCTTGCGTTTGTCGGAAAAAGGAAAGCTCAGGTTACGATAAAAGAAGTTTTCAGCACCCAGAGATATCCGGCATGGTTCCTCGTCATAGCCTACCTGATCAAGTACTTCGGCAACTGTTTCACTTAAAGTTCTGTCACCAGGCACTGAAATACCGCAATTAACCACACTTGCTATTCGTGAGCCAAAAGAAAGCATTACTCCGCAGACAACATCCTCACGGATATCTATGGAAAGTAACCTCTTCGCCATGACTTTATTCCACTTTTCTGAAAATCATTGATATATCGGCACCGGATTGTCGCTGAACCACAGCATACAGATTTTTTTTCATATTGTTGCGCTCCGCTGTAGCTGTAATTTTAAAAAAATTACTCGAAACTGTCGTAGTTTTGCCGGCAATAGTAATATAACCGGGTAAAACGCCCTTATACCAATTGGCGTTGTCTAATTGACCTTTATTTTCCTCATCATCTCTAAATTCGATCATATCTTCGACAAGTTCTTCACTCATATTGGCGTGCAAGGCTTGTAAAACAAGCGGTGGAGCGGTGTTTATATTAATTTTGCCATCATTACCATGGACGGTCACCAGATCTTTCAGTCCGGCAAATTCAGTGTTTCCGTAGTATAAATCACTTGTTATACCACGAATTAGCAAAAGTTCCTCTATAAACTCTAGTGGCCCGTTCTTCGATTTGTATGATGGCTGCCGACTGAGATAGTAGCTGCTTTCTGTTTCCTCTATACCTGCTTCATCATCATTTGGATCTATCCAATCGATGATTGCATAGAGAATATGGTCGACATCCTCAGCGCTATACTCTCCCAACCTACCGGTATTAAATAGATTTTTTAAAATATCTCGGGTTTGCCCATTGATTTTTCCCTTGGCATCGACCAGGGAATTGAGCTGGATTCTGCCCCCAACATCACTGATAGTTATACTGAGATTGCCGCTACCGTAGAGATTTGCTAAACCACCACTACCAACCTGAGCCCAGTTATCAAAAAATGTATCGGACTTGTTGTTCTCACCATCAGCCTGTAACAGGGCAGCACCTATATTATAGCCGGATTTTACCATGGTCCCTAAGGTATTGCTCGCCAGATAATTGGCTGAACCAATAAGTTCCTGCCGCATGTCTTTGCTAAATTGCACAGTTACGGCAACAAGCAGGGTTATTACGGTGACTGCCAGCAGAAGTGCTACTCCTTTGCTGTTTTTTATGGAATTTGAAATATACCCAAACATCATTGGATCACCGGTAATGCCACTCCTGTGGAGAAAAAGATTGTCTTATCCTCTGCCTTTTCGCTGGCGAAACCTATTTTCATTTGTACCATCTTTGGTATTACACTGCTGCCGTCGTCAGTCTTCTCGTCTCCCAGCCATGTATCTGCTTCTTCACCATCTTGGTCAAAATAAGTAAAGGCTACCTCACGCAAGCCATCGCACAAGAGGAAACCTTTATCTTCCTCATCAATCTCGGCACCTGGTAAAAAGGGAATGTCAGCACGATAGAGCCTCAGCAGGCCCTTCTCTTCATCCTCTTCGACGCTATAGACGATGGTCGTGTAGCCAACAGGCTGTTCTTCTTTAGTGAGTATCAGATGAGCGCGTGAGGTAAAACGGAGATTATCACCGCGATATTCTCCAAAGGTGTTGGTTTCTCCAATGACAAAGCCATCGCTGCCAGCATGATAGGATTCTAGATCAGCAACAAACCTCTCCAGAGCAATTCTTGCCCGCTCCCCAAAAATCGAGTGGCTATCAGCATTGTTAATCACCTTGAAAGTCATGTTATATGAGGAATACACCATACCCATCACCACAGCAAAGATGACAATAGCAATCAATAATTCAGCAAGAGTAAATCCTTGGCGATTACTACTTGGCCAGATACAGGTGGTCAAAAGTCGCTCCTATCTTGAAGATAATAATCCACACTGTGCGAAAAGGGACTGTCTTGCCAAAGGATGGTGAGTGTGACACGCTTAATACTATCACTTATCTCTTCCAGATATTCAGGGCTTGAGAAGTCCACATCCTCCACTTCAATTTCCCAACTGAAATTTGGATATTCCTCACCAAAATCGCCATCATCATTTTGTAGATCAACAATACCACTCTCCAACTCGGCCATTTTTAGCTCAGCCAGAAAGGTAGCCTTGGTGTTAAACTTGGCTTCAGCAGCAAGGGATAAACTTTGTGACTGTGAGCCAAACAGCACCGTCAGGGTAATGGCAAGCACGGCAACTGCTATCATTACTTCGAGTAGGGTAAATCCACTACTAGACCGTTTGTGCAATGTACAATAGTTATTCAACCTTAACATATTCATCATAGACCCGGGCTGAACCAGAGAATGGCGAAAAGAAAAGCGATACTATTTTGTCATCGCCATCACTCAAATAGACAACGGTTTGATCCATAACCCCCTGCTTACTAATCCATAGCGTCATAGTTCCCAGATTTACCGATCCTTGCGAATGGGTCTGGATCTCATCCAACTGAACACCATCCGGCAAGCGAGTTGTTGGTTTCGGCTCATCACCAAACGCATCTATGGTGCCATCTGGTTCATGCCAGATTCGATTTCCATCCAAATCAAAGTGAAGGAGATAGGCTTTATGTTCACGTACTGCCAGATTACGTAACTCCTGTACCGTGGCAACCACTTTACGTGCTGTGGAGTTCAACTCATTGGTGTAGAGAGAATTTCTGAGTGTTGGTATACTTATGGAAAGAAACAACATTGCCAGGGCGCTGACAATCATCAGCTCCATGAGGGTGAAACCTGCCTCATTTGCGGATGCGCCTTTTGCTGCACCTGACAAATGAGGTTTATCAATGGTTGGCAAGCTACTCGATTTCCCAGTTATTGATATCTGCGCTTTCATCTTCACCGCCCGATTCGCCATCCGGCCCATAGGAAATGAGATCAAAATCAGAATTAACACCGGGACTAAGATAGACAAAGTCATTCCCCCAGGGATCCTTGGGAACCTTTTTTTTCTCCAGGTAACCACCCTTTCTCCACTTTGGTGGTAACTTACCAGTTTCGGGAAGTTCCACCAGGGAAACAAGTCCCTGTTCAGTGGAAGGATAATTTCCATTATCCAATTTATAGAGATGCAGTGCGGTCTCAAGGGCTTTTATCTGCATGGACGCCTTGGTCCGCTTCGCTTCTTCCGGTCTTCCCATAATTTTGGGACCGATATAACCTGCAAGAATTCCAATAATAATCAGTACTACGAGCAGCTCAATAAGCGTAAAACCGCGTTGTGCATTTGTTGTGCCGTAAACGGCTTTTAGATTTTTCTGTATATTCATTACTTCCAGTTTATCTCCTTGCGAGAATATGTCGTGTATAATAAAAGGAACTTGCGGTGAGCAGCACCAATATCACTTTGAGCTGGATTGAGAAATTCACCATGAAATAGCTGAAACCGACCAGTGGCAGGAGCAACAATCGCACGACAAATCGCATAAGTGATGACTGGCTGATGAAATCGGCCAATGGAGGTGAAAAGTGGTAATAAGCATGCACAAATTTCACTCCAAGCTCTGTGGTTTTAAGGTATTTATCGCGAAATTGGGATAAGACCTCAATATGCGGAGCAAGAGGAGAACCAAATGCTGCTGTCGCAATAAAGCAGGCATCGTTGGTTCTGAACGAGAGTTGATTGCCGTAGATGACTTCCTGAGCGGTTGTTCCGTTTGTTGTTGTAGTGGAGGAAAGTACAGCATAGGCCCTTACATAGTAGACTGTATCTGGGGTGATGCCATTAATATCACTGCCAAAGGTCCCCTTGCCGCTGCCATCTGATGTTTGTCCTCGGCGAACCAGATCATAATTATAGGATGTGTTTTCTAAGAAATCAGGAAAAACCGAGTTGCTATCATTACCATTGTCATCGGTACCATCAGTTCCATCTGTAGTACCATCGTCGGTGGTCGTTTCACGATATGAGGGAAATGGAGTGATACTAAAAACCACGCCACGCTCGATAATATCAGCTAGACAATTTTCGCCATCAGGATCTTCATCACAATCAAGAAATCTCTCGTTGGCCGTTATCACACCGCCACTCATTGCGCTGTTTCTCTGCACATTTGTAATAGCAATGGTACCAATTAGATAGGGGAGATCTTCAATTGAGCCACTGCCCGGTTCATCCGGCCCACTGTCGGTGGCAAGCGATATTAGGGCTATATCATCAACATTTCCATCGCTGGCAAAACCAGCGACAATCACGTTGCCGTCATCGGTTAACAGGAGGGCTTGGCCACTGTCATTATCACCATTTATGTCCACAAAAAAGGGTAAACTCTCTTTTTGCATGGCTATCAGCTCATAATCTTCCAAGGAAAAACCGTCTGCCACCTCTAGAGGTGAAATCACAATATCTTCAGTAGAATCAGGAGAATCCTGTGCTTCCTCAGCATCGCTGCTGGTTAGCACAGTTGTCTGTTGTCTGTTGCCATTACTGTCAAGTTCGATGAGAACAATGTCCTCACTCTCAAAACCTGTCGCCTCACCGACAATGACGAAAGAACCATCACTTTTTTCAGCTATATCATGAGCCTCACTATCAGAAGCCAGCTCATTTATAGAGACGCCATCAACACCATATGCAGGATCAAGCTCTCCTGTAGCATTGAACTTGGCCGTGGTGATCGATTTACGTTCATCTGAGGTGGTAAATCCGGTGACCACAACAGAATCATCTGAAAGAACCGTTGCACCATTAAAGGAAGAATCAGCAAGATTTGATTCGATAACCGCCAAACCATCCGCACCAAAGGTTGAATCCACATTCACTCCGTTTTCATCAAGCCTGAAAAGAGCACCGTTTACCTGGGTTCCTGTTTCCTTTGTTCCTCCAAGAAGTAGCTTTCCATCACTTTGCAGCTTAATGAATGCTGCCGTGGTATTATCCGTATCATCGGTAAATTCAACCTTGCGGTAGCCATTTACCCCAAAGCCGTCACTGTCGAGTATACCATCTTCAAGAAATCGCACAGCCACAGCCCACTTGCGGCTATCTGATTCCAAGGTTCCGCCTACTACGATGCGATTTTGATCATCAACTGCAAGCCCAAATGCTTCGCCCTGTTCCCCGCTAACCTCAAGCCTGGCAACACCTGAGCCACCGAAACTGACATCAAGGAAACCAGCGGATGTAAGCTGCACCAAAACAATCTCTTTTTCCTGGTCAGCATTTTCAGAATAACCAGCAACAAGGATATTACCGTTTTCTAAAACCATCACACTGTTGGCACCATCATCGAATGAACCAATATCACCTTCCAATGCTCCGGCATTAAGATTAAATCCGGAATCCTCGCTGCCATCAGCATTATAGCGAAGTACCGCTATTTTATCCACGGCGCCAATCTCAGTCGTGCCCACAACCACAATTTTACCATCCGCTTGGAGTGCTGCGGCAAAACCTCGGTCATTGAGATTACCTATTGATGTGGTCTGCACACCACCCTCGCCAAAATTCTGGTCGAGAAAATAGCCGCCAAAACTCGTCTTGGGTAACAGAGCAAAGAGAAAAAGCAGAGCCAAGATGTAAATAGAGTAATGATTATTTTTTTGGGCCTTCATTATCGAATCCTCTCTAGGAATAAAGTACTTAAAATTAGTTTAGCGTATAGTAAACCCTATTTCCTATTATGCTAGCCGATCATCTGATTCATTTCAAATATTGGCAAAAGTATTGAGAGAATAATAACTCCAACAATACCCCCCATACCTACTATCATAATCGGTTCTATCAAAGCTGTCATTCCCATAACCGCAGTTTCCACCTCTCTTTCGTAGGCATCTGCAACTTTTTTAAGCATTTTCTCTAACGTTCCTGCCTGTTCGCCAACCCCCACCATTTGGACAAACATTGGGGGAAACCAGGGAGAATTACCCAGGGAGAGGGTCATGCTCTTGCCTTCACGAATTAGCACAATGGCCTCATCAACCACCTGGGAGATTTGGCTGTTATTCATTAATGTTTTTACTATTTCCATGGAGGCAATTAATCCTACGCCACTCTCCAGCAATGAACCAAGCGTCGAGGAAAACCTGGCAAGGATGATTTTCTGCAGGACATTCCCGATTATAGGGATTTTCAAAAGGAAATAATCCCACAGCTGTTGACCGTAATTGCTTTTAATAAAAAATTTCAGAGCTGCAATGAGCGCCACTATTAAAATAACCACAAACAGCCAATAAGCCTTGAGAAAATCGCTCACACCAATAAGAATGCGGGTCGGTAGTGGTAATACTCTATCCATCTCGACAAACACCTGGGTAATATTTGGGATTATATAGGTAATCAAGATAAATAAGACGCCTACACATATCAACGCCATAACAGTTGGATAGACAAGTGCCGCTGTGAGCTTACCCTTCAAGGTCTCCTGCTTTTCTCCAAAGTCAGCAAGACGCTCAAGCACAATATCAAGTGAGCCTGATGCCTCACCTGCACGGATCATATTGAGATAAACCGATGAAAATATCTTGGGATGTTCTCCCATTGCAGTGGTCAGGGTGTTCCCTTCATTTACAGATTCCTTTATTTGAGCGACGATTTTCTTAAAAGAAGTGTTATTTGTTTGACTAATAAGTGAGGTGAGGGAGGGAACAAGAGGAATCTTCGCACCCAATAGAGTAGCGAGCTGTCTTGTGAAAATGTGTAGCTCTTTGGAGGTTATTCGGTCGAAAATGCTGAGCGAAAATCTCTTTTCGCCATGTTTTTTCGCAGTCTTAGAAGAACTCTCACGAATATAGATCGGGTAGTTGCCAGTCGAACGCAGCCTTTTTCGAGCTAAGCTTACGCTATCTGCATCGACAATACCTTTGCGTGTTTTGCCTTTTTTATCGAGAGCTTTATATTCATATACGGGCATGAATCCACCTTTTAATGAGAATCTGTTATTTTATGTAATAACCAGAAGAATTACAATGACAAACAAAGAAAAATGGAAAATACGAAGAAATTCAATTATAGTTGGCAATGGCATCCACCGTTGAGACGCAAAACACATAAAATCCAACTGGTCACCCTCATTGCCCGATGTATACAAATTATTTCGGATTAAAAGAAAAACCTTTTACAATTTCGCCAGATCCTCGTTATCTGTATATGAGCGAGCATCACCGTGAGGCCCTTGCCCACCTGCTTTATGGCATAAACAGCGATGGCTGTCTCATCCTGCTTACGGGTGATGTCGGTACAGGTAAAACTACGGTTTGTCGAAGTCTACTTGAGCAGTTACCGGAAAACACCGAAACTGCCATGATTGTAAACCCCAAACTTAATGCCCAAGAGCTTCTTGAAACAATTTGTGAAGAACTGAAAATATCCTATAGAAAAAACAGAGCCTCAACTAAAGTATACATTGATAGCATTAATAAACACCTGCTTGATGCCCACGCCAAAGGGAACAGCATAGTTTTGATTATCGATGAAGCGCAGAATCTCGATATGGACGTTCTCGAGCAGCTCAGACTGTTGACAAATTTGGAAACAGATACCCACAAGCTCTTGAAGATAGTCCTCATTGGCCAGCCCGAGCTTCAGAAAAAACTTGAAAATCCCAGAGTTTCCCAAATAGACCAGAGAATAACCAGTCGCTATCACTTGGCACCACTTAGCGAAAGGGATGTGTTTGGATTTATTCAGCATCGTCTTATTGTTGCGGGTGGCGGAAGAATGCAGTTTTTCTCCGAGGAAGCCTTGCACCAAGCCTACATCTTGAGCCGTGGAATACCACGTTTAATCAATATCCTGTGCGACCGAGCATTGCTTGGTGCCTATGTAGAAGAAAAGAATCAGGTTTCGGAACAGATTGTGATTAAAGCAGCAAAGGAGGTGTTTGGAAAAACCATCCGCCCAATGGAACTGCAAAAACATGTAGCCCTGCCTGAAAAAATTATGTTGCTTGCATTTTCCATATTACTGCTAGCCGCAACTGCATTTTATTTCTTAGCAAGTCCTACCAATCCGGTTAAACAATTTTTCAATTCTACCATTGGCATATCGCAACAAAAGAGTAATGATACAGATGGTAACGATTCTGCAGCTCAGAATTCAGAGCCTAATGATCAACAAAATATGACAGGAGAAAACCAACCCATAACATCGGAAACCAAATAATGGGAAAGCCCTGTTTTGCAACCATAGATGAGAAGCAGGTTAACACATAATTTTCACACGCTATTTTCTTAATCAGATTGGGCCAGGAACAGTATGTCGTATATTCTGGAAGCATTAAAAAAGTCGGAGCAGCAAAGGCAACAGGAAAAGACCATGCCTCAATTGCATGATCTGCAACCTGTCCCCGTACCCTACGCCCAAGAAAAACCAAAGCAGACAAATTGGCTGTATCTCGCTGCTATCTTTGCCTTGCTGGGAATCGGGATCACTTACTTTTTGTATATAAGATACCAGGGTTCAACATCTGCTCAAGTACCCCGGGTTACCATACGCCCCTTGGCGGTTCAGTCCAATTTTGGCAACGAAAAACCTGATGTACGTAATCAAACTGACCAACCGACCGCTTTAAGTGTCCAAACAGAAACACAGCCATTACCAGAACAAACAGCTACTGCATCTGAATCTCAGCAAGATCTGAATCCGGTTGAAGAATCCGCAACATCACAACTTGCCGAAGAGGATACAGAAGTCATAGAGCCAGCTCCGTTGTATACTGAAGGGGATCA
>CAZWVC010000060.1:14354-16415 GCA_964637245.1 uncultured Desulfocapsaceae bacterium | reverse complement strand
CCATCGCCAGGTTGCATATACGACACTGGATAAAAATTATACGATTGTGCTACACCTGATAATGCCGGATAGTAGAGATCATCATACTGTTTTCCGACCAGCTGTTGAATTAGTACGGCCATTTTGTCTTCTTCTTGGCGGTAAACCGAATTCTTTGCCAGTATTCGCGGAATTTCTTGAAAAAGGGAGGAATAAATGAGCTGGATGGCCCTTATCAACTGTTGCAACCGCACCTCAATATCAGGAGAGTTGTTGGGCAGCATATAGGTGGTGTATGCCCCGGCGCTGGCGCGGTAATGTGCATCCTCAAGGATGGCAGATGATCTCACAGCCAGAGGATAATCTGTATGCCTCAGAAAGAGTTTGAGATCCCGGCGCAATTCCTCTGGAAAATGTGTTTTGGTGAATGTTTTTTCAATTTCGCGATCATCTTCAATGCCAGTGAGCACTTCGTAGATCCCATTTTTTGCAGCAAACAGGTCGAAGCCATCTGTTGTTATAACCAAGGTTTTTGGCAGGGAGATATCAATGGTATCGAATTGCTCGACAAAATCGGTCTCATCACGCAGCAGGTTGGAAATGAAGGCCAGACCTCTGGCTTTTCCTCCAAGGGAGCCTTTCCCTATTTTGATGAAATCGATATCAGGATCAAACTCGTCATGAATGAAATCGGAGACCAGTCCCTGTTGTCTTTTGCGGAGCTTATCCTTTATGATTGTAATGAGGTATTCTCTGGCCCCGTCAACATCGTGAAAATCATCGAACATGACAACCCGGATTTTCTGGGCAATCTCCATTTCAAACCTAGCCATCAACCATCGGGAAAAATCATTCCTGCGGGCGTGATAAGCAAGGGAATCACCAGGGACAGTTTTAAGAACATTGGCCATACTCCTGAGATTACTAGCTCGAGCAACTATTTCATTATTATTGCCGTGGAAGAGAAAATCACCGAAACCAAGAGAATGGCTGAAGAATTTATCAAGGTCGTTATGCAGCCTGGGGGAATTTTTATCCGAAAAAAGAGCTGGGATTGCCTTGGCACGGGGTTTGTTTTCCTGTTCAGAGCTGAGTACCAGAAGTGGTAAATCCGCCATCTCCTGGTGAATATTAGTAAGCAATTTTATACCTGCTTGTGCGTCTTCGACACCATTTTTTTCATATCTGACATCGGAAATTACACAAAACAGGTATTTTTTATATTGTGTGTAGAGTGACCAAGCCTCTTCGTAATTTTCTGCCAACAAAATCTTTGGCCTAGTCCGCATCCGCAATAGACGATCCTTCTCGTTTAGGGAGTCATCCATCACAGCCTGGGTCTGAAGAACAAGCTCACGATAGAGGACTGGCAGTAAAGAGGAAATATAAAACGGAGAGTCTTCTACAAAAATGATAACTCGGATGTTGGCTAGCTCAGTGTCATGCTCAACATTAATCTGGTCTTCCAGATTTTTCACAACCGCCATCAGCAAATCGGTATTACCTGACCAGAGTAAGGTTCGGTCGATGATCTTACGATTAAAATACTCACTTTCTTCAAGAAAATGGCCGGCATCGTAGGCGAAATAATAAACCGGTAGATCATGTTTGATTTCTTTTATCCTGGAGCATAAATCAAGGGAGTCCATGTCACCAATATGCGGCATGATGATGACCATATCAAACTCACCGCTAGCGATCTCTTCTAAAGCTTCCTCACCATTTGATATCCAGGTAAGTCGTGGTGGTCTGCTGAGATTCAGACCTCTGTATTCATGGATAATGCGCTCAGCCAATGGCCCATCTTCCTGCATGATGTAGGCATCGTAGGTACTTGAGACAAGGAGAATCTCTGCAACTCTCCAGGTCATGAGCTCATGGAAGGACTTGAACTTGTACTTCTCTCTCGGGCGTTTTCGCCTCTCGAAACGTGTCATATCTCCCTCCTACATTGAGAATTTCATTACAACGCAAAAGTAATCCAATCCAGGCTGGATACAGCACTCCCACCAACATTGGCAGCTTTATCTGAGTATATAGAATCTTGTTTTCTCGGAAGATTTCGATGTTGGTATATTTGCT
>CAZWVC010000060.1:0-14254 GCA_964637245.1 uncultured Desulfocapsaceae bacterium | reverse complement strand
TCTGAGTATATAGAATCTTGTTTTCTCGGAAGATTTCGATGTTGGTATATTTGCTCCCTTTCTTACAAAATAGATACCATTGTTAAGTAGATTTTGTGTATCTATTTTCTTTATCTCATTTTCTGTGGCACTTGGGAAGGCACATTCTGCATCATAATTCCATAATCTATTTCTCCTTTCTGAGTATGTGTATTAACATAGGTGTGCACTGATTACTCGTTAGCGATAAAAATTCTTTTTAGCGTCTATGGTTTCAATGGTTCCATAAACCCAATACCGAATAAAAAATACAGGAGGACGACACTATGGAAAAGAAGATTTTGGTACCAGTGGCAGATGGTATTGAAATGATAGAAGCACTGAGTATTGTCGATGTATTTAGGAGGGCCGGAGCCCAAGTTGACATAGCTTCGGTAAATGAGTTGGTAATAACCTCTTCGCACAATGTGAAAATTAGTGCAGACAAACTCATTGATGATTGTGTTGATGAACAGTATGATCTCGTTGCTGTACCAGGAGGAATACCGGGAGCAGAGAATTTGAGAAACTCAGAAGTTCTCGTTGGAATATTAAAGAAACAGAATGGAGCCAATAAGTTTTATGGTGCTATTTGTGCATCCCCTGCAGTAGTGCTTGAGCATCACGGTTTATTAGAGGGGAAGAAAGCTACCGGACACCCACTATTTGTGGAAGGTTTAAGCAATATGGCAGATCCAGGGTTGAAGGTTGTTGTAGATGGGAATTGTATTACCAGTCGTGGTGCTGGTACTGCGGTGGATTTTGGCCTTGAACTCCTTGGCATACTGATGGGCGAAGAGAAGAAGAGAGAAGTTGCTAAAGGTATGGTTGTTAATATTGATTAGGAAAATGACAGAACTCCCACCCTCCATCTTCAATCATGTACTAGGTCCTATCATGCGTGGGCCTAGTAGTTCACACACCGCTGCATCAGTTCGGATAGGCTTGCTTGGCAGGAACCTGTTGGGAGAACCACTTCGCAAAGCAGAATTTTTTTTCAATCCTGAGGGGTCTCTAGCCACTACTTACCGTGGTCAGGGGTCGGCAATGGGATTGGCTGCTGGTTTACTGGGGATGGATATTGCTGATAGGGCTATGAAAGATGCCGAAGCAATATGCAGAGAACGTGGGATTGATCTCGTGTTTAAAGTTAAGCAATATGAGGCGTCGCATCCTAACACTTATAAGGTTCAATTATTAGGTGAAAAGGGTAAGATCGTTCGTTTTACTGCACTTTCAACTGGAGGGGGCCTGATTCGCCTTACTGATTTAGATGGTAATGCAATAGAGGATGACACTCCGTATGTTGCTCCTCTATTGCCAGTTTCAGCTACAGAAAAGGCACAACTGCCCTTTTACTCGATAGATGAATTATTGCAAATAGTGGTGAAAAAAGGAGGCATGTTAAATGTCTATGCTCTGGCCTATGAGGCTGCCCTTGGTAGCGTGGATGCAAAACATATCAAATCATTATGTCTTACTCATCTGAATGTTATGCGGGAATCTATTCATCAGGGTCTGCAAGGAACAGTATATGAAGATCGAATCCTGCCGCGCCAATCGCAGTTAATCGAAACTTCTGTAGAACAGGATAAATTGATCCCGGCAGAATTGACTAATGCAATCATTACCACTGTAACAGCAATCATGGAAACTAAAAGCTCAATGGGGGCCATTGTAGCGGCTCCAACTGCTGGCTCATGCGGGGCTCTTCCGGGCGGACTTCTAGCCGTTGGGGGAAAGTTGAGTAGCACCGATGATCAACTCGTGGGGTCACTTCTTGCTGCTGGCTTAGTAGGCGTATTTATTGCTCAAAAAGGAGGATTTGCGGCAGAAGAAGGTGGCTGTCAATATGAATGCGGTGCGGCTTCGGGAATGACGGCAGCCGCACTTGTCGATCTTATGGGCGGCAATGCAGACGTGGCGCTGAAAGCAGCATCAATGGCTTTACAGAACACCTTGGGTATGATTTGTGATCCGGTAGCTGACAGGGTTGAAGTTCCCTGCCTTGGTAAAAATATAATGGCAGCCTTAAATGGTTTGGCTGCTGCCAATATGGCACTTGCAGGTTTTGCCCATGTTATACCCTTAGATCAAGTGATAGATGCCATGCAAGAGGTTGGTGAGGGCATGGGGCACCGTTACAGGTGTACATGCAAAGGCGGGCTATCAATAACACCTGAAGCGCAGAAGATTGATTTTCAGCTGAAAAATTTGCATTCAGAAAAAAAATAATATTATGAAAACAATAGGGTAAGTTGTTTTCATTGAGGTTTTGTTGAGCTGAAATATTAAACACAATTTCATACTAAAGTATTGACGTAAGAAGAATCCTTTGGTAAAAAGCTCATCCATCTAATTCTGAGAGCGGGAATAACTCAGTGGTAGAGTGTAACCTTGCCAAGGTTGAAGTCGCGAGTTCGAATCTCGTTTCCCGCTCCAATTTTCCTCACAACTTTAATCCACCTGACAGGAACTCATTATAACACTATACTTATTACCGTTTGACCCTCAATTTTCCCGAAGGTTGAAAAGTGTTGAATAAACTGATTTTTAAGTATTGTCTGCATGAACTGCTGTGTATTCGTCGACATTAAATTTTCGCCTGCAACCGCGTTCATTCATGTATCGAATTTTGCCAAAAACATTTCTCTCTGCCCAGGCTCTGTCATGTACACCACCAATTGACCAGGCTGTTCCTGTGTAACCATTTGGATCGGAGCCATCGATAGAATACTTATCGTTAAGGTAGTTTGCAGTATAGAGGGCTTCTTCAGGACTCACCGTCCATTCTAGGATTTTTTTTGCCCAATACATTCGTAGGAACCCATGGAGTTTGTTGTTGTTCACCAAATCCCGTTGACAGCTATTCCATAATTCTTCATGGGTTTTGGCATTTTCCAGTTGCTCCAGGGTGTAGCTGTGCTCTCTGATATCTTCTCGATGTTCATTGAGGGTTTTTTGTGCCCAGGGGTGGAAACCAGCAAAAGTGTCATAGTTATCTTCATAGAGGCAATAGTTATCGGCGAGTTCGCGGCGAACAATCAATTCCTCCAGATAAACCTCTTTGGTCGCCTGGTCAGCATTTGCATGGAAAACGAGATAGGCAAGACGCTGGGGGGAAAGTTGGCCGAAGTGAAGGTAGGGTGAGAGCCCTGATTGACCTTCCACGTTAGGATTGTTGCGCAGTTTGTCATACCCAGAGAGTTTGTTTAAGATAAAGTCCCTCACCTGTTCTTCGGCGGCCGTTGGACCAGGGATATATTTACCACATTCCACACCATTGTATTGAGGGAGAATTTTACCTACTTCTTCAAGATTGTGTTGAATTATCTGTGGGTCACTAAAAGGGTGTTTGGAAAGATCTGGAAAATCTGTGAGATAATCCGGAAGTATTCGGTGAATTTTAGGGCGGATGGTATAGGCACCATACTCTTTTTTGGGTGATGCCAGCCAAGCAGGAATGACATTATGAGCATCAACTTCTATGCATGGAGACGTTATTTCCTGGGCTATTTTCACCAAACTCTTTTTTTTATTACGCAAAGGGGAAAAATCGGTCACCAGCAAATGACAGTCAACAATCCGCGAGTATTCAGCGACAACTTCCGTATTCTTGCCAGCAATGAAGGAGAGCTTGATGTTTAGTTTTGGAGATTGCTGAGAAAGTTTACCAATGCCATGAAGCTTAAACGAGGTTTGCAAAGAGGGACGTATGAGTGTTTCTGGTTCAATGGCCAGAAGAATATGAAGTGGTTTTTTCCGAATTAGTGCCTCCTGTTGGGCAAAAAGCAATGCCCAATTGTCGACCAGGCGTAAATCTCTTTCCATCCAATATACCACCGGACCACAACCTCTTTGTCCTTGACAGACCAATCTGCTTCGTCCGGTAATATTTTTATCTTTTTGGATCATGTGAGCACTATCTTCAAGCACAAGTAGGAATTCATCCCTCATAAATTAAGTAGGTTACAACTTAATCATTTACGATAAGAAATCCCTACCATAGAAATTGAACATAGAACTCAAAGGAGAACCGTTTTGATGGTACAGTGATTATAGCTCTAGGAAAATGATGAAGCTTTCACAGTAGAAAAAAAATCAGTGAAATATCAAATGTGATGGAATGGGTGGATAAGAAGTCTTAGGATACTCCTTTTGCTTTTAAGAAAGGAACATACTCTTGATCGCTGCCGTTGATATGATTCACCAGCCAGTCGCTGAGGAACATGAGTACATTGAACGTCAAATCCTGTTTGCCAGCTTTGAATTCATCTTCGAATTGATAAAGCATATCTTCAAAATAATCATGCTCTTGTAAATGCTCATCAATATTGGGATAGCCATGGGATTCAAAATAATCTTCCTCTCTGGCAAAATGTGTTGCGGCATAAATTCCCAGTTTTTCAATGAGTTTTAACAGAACTTGACGGTCCTTACCAGCTTCATGAGCTTCGCTTAGTTCGTTAACAAGATCGACCAGCAATCGATGTTGTTGATCAATTATATCTATTTCTGTATTAAAACTTGGCATCCAGTAAATCAGGGCCATGTAACTACCTCAAAAATTCTTAATTTCTATCAGCTATATCTTCAAGCAAAGTCGGGGAATATACATAATCTAGTGGAAAAATGCAAAACAATCCCTTCAATCATTTTCAGTTTTATCGCATGAGTTTCCTGGTTATTCTACAATTCTCCAGGTAATATTATGCGTTTAAACGCAAGATGCTTGTGTAACTCCCCGGAAGAACGACTACAACCTGCATCATCTCAAATTAAAATAGATATATCAAGGGCAGTTTTACATTATCTTGCTGTGCAGGGCAAAATTGGATTAATTAATTGCCATCAAGCATTCGGCCGATTCCGCCAAGCATACTGCCTTCACCTTTGGAGCTGCCGCCAGCCGATGGGGCATGCTGTAGTATTCTATCAGCAAGACGCGAAAAAGGCAGGCTTTGCAGCCACACGGTTCCATGCCCTGAAAGAGTGGCGAAAAAGAGACCTTCACCACCAAAGAACATGCTCTTTAATCCCTTTACCATTTTTATATCATAATCGATATTGCCGGTAAATCCTGCAATACAGCCGGTGTCGACCCTGATAGTTTCTCCTTTGAGTTCCTTTTTGGTAACTGTACCACCGGCATGAATAAACGCCATACCGTCACCTTGCAGTTTTTGCAGGATAAAACCCTCACCGCCAAAGAATCCGGCACCTAGTTTCCGTTGAAAGGCAATATTGATATTGGTACCGAGCGCAGCACAAAGAAATGAGTCTTTCTGGCAATACAATTCCTGGTTAAGCTCGGCCATATTTATAGGGATGATTGCACCAGGATAGGGAGCTGCAAAAGAAACCCTTTTTTTACCCGTGCCAACATTAGAGAAATGCGTCATAAACAGCGACTCTCCAGAGATCACTCGTTTGCCCGCGGCAAATATCTTGCCCATAAAGCCCTGTTCCACCTCTGAACCATCTCCCATTTTTGCCTCAAATTCAATGCCATCATCCATGTAATTCATGGCACCAGCTTCTGCGATAACCGTTTCATTCGGGTCGAGTTCCACCTCAACCATCTGCATATCGTGCCCGATAATTTCATAATCAACTTCATGGCAGCGCATAACTATATTCTCCTGTTAGTTGTGGCCTATTGCACATTTCACCATGCTCTATGCCTAAATAGATAGTTGCGTGTTTTTATACTGGATTTACTCAACTATGGGAGCAGTGTGCCATATTTTCAAGTATATTAAGCTGGAAGAGTGTTGTGTTTTGAAGAATTATGAATTTCGATGATCAACGAGATATTGCATATAGGTGTTATCAGTTCCACAACAGCCACCCAGGATTTTTACCCCGAATCTCTCATTTAAGAAAAGCATTGTGTCACCCCAATGCTTGAGATCATCCTGGTAAAGAATAGCGGCGTCATCTAGTTTGGAATGGTCCAAGGAAGAGCTATTGGCTTGAATACCTAGAAGTCTGTCAAATAGCTTTTGCGGTTGCTTCTCAGCGCAGACAAAGGTTGGGTAAACACAGTTTACCATATACCCCAAAGGGGGGAGAGCAACGTTATCATCAATGTAGGCTATTGCATCGGTGAGTGGAGTTGTGTCAAGAACCTGACCCTGTTGGTTGATGACAAAACTGATGATATATGGTGTGTCAAATTCTGAAATTGCCTGGGCAATTCCCAGACCCTCGGATACTGCTGGTATCGTTTGTGCTACAATACAGTCCACGCCACTGATTACTAGCCTCTCCGTCTGCCAGCGATGAAATCTAAGGGCCTCTTTCACAGGGGGAGCAATACTGGGGGTATAGCAATCATTTTGAGGAGCTAGCAAACCTCCAAGTATGAGAGGGGAGTTGTTGTTTTGCCACCTACCATGTAAATCACGCATGAATCTTACCGCATCATAGAGTAGTGTCTCGTCGTATCCTGCTGCTTCAAGTCTGATCTTGTCAATTCTCCAGGTTGGAGCACAAAGCAGTATGGGAAGATTGGCTTGTTTGGCAATGTTCCGATACTGATCATATATAGCAGTCAATCTTGTAGAGCCCTGGGGGGTATAAATGAGAGGAGTAAGAAACAGAGTCGGGTGTAGCTCCAACTCGGTGTCGCGTCGTATTCTCTCAGAAATTGCACACTCTGTCAGTACAAGGGAGGAGTTAGCTAAGATTGACTGAATATTCATTTTTCAATGTATTTTAATTGTTAGAAGATGACATAAGGTACTGGGAGATCAGTAATATACGTTATTGTCGAAGTCAGACAATGGATTAATACCTTCGTGAAAGATGGATTCCCGCAAGCATGCAGCGTACAGAACCACCTGCCAATTCAATAGTTGGAACAGCAAGCGCAACTATTTTTGCTGATTTTTCAATGTCTGCTTTTTGAACATCTGTGAGTGATTCAACCGCACGCGCTGATATTACAAGTATTCTCCCTGTGGGTGTGGAAAGCTCCAGGGCATTTCCGGCAAATTCTTCAATTTGCATAAAATTTAAATCTATAGTAGTTCTGCCCATTTCAGCAAGTCGCAAACGTATTTCTTCACGCCGTATTGAGTCCTTAATCATTTCGAATCCAATAAGTGCAAACTCTGTGGCCACACACATCATTACGTTTGTATGATAAATTGGGTCACCATTTTGATCAGCTGTGGAAAAAGCCATTGGCTCAAAGTTAAAATGCGTGCAAAACCTTTCTAGGGCAATTGCATCAGCTCTGTTTGACTGAGCCGTATAAGCGACTCTGGCGATATGATCGAGGACCATTGCACCAGTGCCTTCAAGAAACAGGTTGTCAAACTCGAGGCTTGAGTAGTCGATTATGTCCTGAACACGGTATTCTGCCTTAAGCATTTCTATAATGTCATACCTCCGCTCTCTTCTGCGACTTGGCGAGTGCATTGGATAAATGGCGATATGACCGCCTGGATGAGTGGAAAACCAGTTATTGGGAAAGACCGAATCTGGTGTGTCATTTTCACCCCGATCCTCAAAAACATGGACCCTTACACCTTCAGTTTCCAAACGAGCAGCAGCAGCGGTTACTTCTTCATATGCCTGCCGGGCAACAATGTCCTGGGACAGCTCACCCGGTGAACGTTGGAAAGCGTTATCAGTTACTGTTTCCGGGTTGGCATGGAATCTATGGGGTCTGATCATCACCACTGCACCAGGTGCCTGGATGTGCTGGGTTGTCATGGCTACCTCGATTTAGTTTTCCTCGAAAATAAAAGTAGAGCGTGAGGACAATGAATTATTATGTTGAATATTACATATTTTATTTTAATTTGGCTATATCCAACTCTACTAATTAGTGGATTTTCAATATACTTTTACCTTGTTTAATAAAAGTAGGTATTTTTAGTCGTAGCCGAAACTGAAGCGGAATAAAAGGGAGTTTGTTCAACTCTAAATAACCAATGAGAAGATCAAATTATTATATATTGAGGCGAATTGTAGGAGGGATACAATGAAATTTATCTTTGTTTATAATGCTGACAGTGGAATGATCAATACTGTAAAAGATATAGGACATAAACTTTTCAATCCCCAGACCTATGACTGCTTCCTTTGCAGTCTTACCCATGGTACTTTTCGCGAAAACCCTGAGTGGAGGGAATTTTGCAAAAATATCGATTGTGAAATGATCTTTCTTCATCGTGATGAATTTGAACAGAGCTATCAAAAGTCGATGGAATATCCTGTAGTTCTAAAAGAAAACGACTCACTCGAAGTGGCCATTACCAGAGAACAGCTTGCCTCATATGCATCACTGGATAACCTCATGAATGCAGTAAAGCAACAGCTTGAAACTGCTCGTTAAAAAAATCGAAGTGACTGCTGTTTTTCAGCAGTCCATTTCCGCTCTTCTACCCGGCCTGTTTATTCTCTAATATCTCACCCACAGCTTGCCTTTTACTATCTGATAATATATGATTTTTTATAATTGGAATGTTATGGCAGATAGCTCTGCTGTTAATCGATACCGTTATCCGTAAAATTGGATACTCCTATGCATAGGGTGGTTTGCAGGAAGTTCAAAGACATTGTACCGGAGTTGAAGAGATGAAGAATTCGCCAGAGCCGCTATGGGACCGAACCCTGCGCAGGATTCAAGAAATATGGCCACTTGGCGATCCTGCAGAATTAAAAAAGAGGGTCTCGCCGAACCTGCCTAAGTCACAACTGCCCAGACTGCGGAAAAAAATCGATAAATGTTTGGAAGGTAAAGGTGGTGAAGTTTCAGCACGCACAAGAGCAGCTGAACTTGGCGAAACCTACTCCGTGTTGAACGAACAGGGCCGAAGGAAATTCCTCGAGTTACTTGCAACCGAATACGATGTCGATAATAGTCTCGTTGAAAATGCGATCAACCGGAGAAACGAGGCTGAAGATGAAGCAGAACGTCAACATGCAACCACTGAACTTCGCAATCTCCTGGAACCTCCACGAGCAAAACTGCTGCGACAGTTTAACGAACTTGAAGAAGGGGTGAAATTTTTGGTTGATCTGCGTGTTGAGCTGATAAAGTGGGCTAAAGAGGATGAACGCTTAAAGGCTCTGGATCAAGATGTTTTCCGTCTTCTCAGCTCCTGGTTTGATGTTGGATTTCTCGATTTGCAGCAGATCACCTGGAAAACACCGGCAGCACTTCTGGAAAAGCTTATCGAATATGAAGCCGTCCACAAGATTAGGTCATGGAGAGATTTGAAAAACAGGCTGGAGGAGGATCGATGTTGCTATGCCTTTTTTCATCCAAGAATGCCCGATGAGCCGTTAATTTTTGTTGAAGTGGCTTTGGTGAATGGAATTTCACGCAATATCCATGAATTGCTGGACGAAAAGGCACCATCTGGTGATCCTCATAAAGCCGATACTGCCATCTTTTATTCCATTTCGAACTGTCAGAAAGGTTTGGCTGGGGTGAGTTTTGGTAACTTTCTTATCAAGCGCGTGGTTGCCGATTTGGCGAATAACATGCCAAATTTAAAGCAATTCTGTACTCTATCACCAATCCCTGGTTTTATGAAGTGGCTGAAAAAACAGGCGAACTCACATGAGTTAGGTAAATATGATTCAGCTGCAATAGATCCTCTCTTTCAAGAGGATCTCGATAAGGATACCTTGAGAAATATCCTCAAGGATGATGCTGCCCAAGCGGAAAAATCCACTTTCAAAGGATTTAAACCAACTATTAGATCGATTTGCGCACATTATCTTGTAAATGCCAAGAGGGGTGGGCTGGCCTATGACCGGGTAGCCAATTTCCACCTTACCAATGGTGCTCGCATTCATCAGATCAACTGGGCTGCCGATTTATCAGATAAAGGTATAAAACAGTCAGCGGGAATGATGGTAAACTACCTCTATGATATTCCGCAAATAGAGAAAAATCATGAGACCTATAGAACCCAAAGTGAAATACCAGTATCGGCTAAGGTGAAAAAACTATTGAAATGATATTTAGCAGAAACTTAATAAATTTAATTTTCAAAATTGAGTCAGTCTAATCGCGGCGAATTTACCTCATGCGTAAATCGATATGCTTGTCAATTGCTTTCCTACTGTTCCTTTTATTCCCGGAAAAGGTATTTACACAGGAACCTATCACCTTCACAAGTGATGGCTGTAGTTCATTCCCAGATGGGACTATTGCGCAGAACCAACTCTGGCTGAAATGCTGCAGAGCGCATGATTTCGCCTACTGGAAGGGGGGAACGTATCAAGACAGAGTTGATGCCGATATGGAATTGCGGAGATGTGTTGCTCAGGTAGGTGAAAAGAAAATAGCCTTCCTAATGCTTGCTGGGGTTAGGGCAGGAGGAACCCCATATCTGCCGACCGCATTTCGTTGGGGTTATGGCTGGCCTTACCCCAGATTTTATGGGCCACTTAGCGAAGAAGAACAGCAACAAATTAAAGAACTAAGTGATAAAGGTGGTGTGGATAATAAGGATCTGAACGAGTAATCATACAATTATGGATAAGGAAAAATACGACCATTATTGACAAAATAGTTGCAGAGCTAAAAAAGATTTTCACCTACATTTATGCCAAGAAAACAGAAGTGGCTGATCTAGAAGCCAAAGATGTTTTACTTGCCAAAACTGTACTTGATATTCATCGAAAGAGAACCCACTCTGCATTTGTCTTTGTGCCGCTTTCAACCATTATGCCAATCCATGCAATTGATCGGAAAAGTGCTCTTGTAGCCACCCAAGGACGGGTGGAAACATTGACTGAGAAGAAGGGCGAACTATGTAAAAAAGGTAAAATTACTAAGGATAGACTGGCGGAATACCTCCCTTCTATTTCATGGATAAAGGTAGTTCGCGAATCTTCCGATTGCCTCATCGCCTATGAAGGTAATGGCAGACTTGCTGCTTTACAGATCGTGTTTTGCGAAGATGACAATATTTTGATTGAAGTAGAAGAATATTACTTTCGTAATCCATTAAAGATTCTTCATCGCATGAATAGGGTGCGACGATTGAATGGGTTAATCTGAGATTTTTTCTGCGGTGTTGCGTGATTAATATATACATTTTTAATATCTTGAGAAATATTAGGCTTGCTGGTACTTCATTTTTTTTTCATCAACTTATTATCTAGGTCAGATTAGCACCTTACTCAACCTGGTAAAGGTTGATATAGGTCATACCGATCTGCTTGCAATTATTCCTGAATCAGAAAAATATAACACATAGTTTAATTAAGCATTACTGTAGTTGTATATGAAACGACCACCTGTTCATTCAACTAGGGGTGTGAAATGCTATTGCAAAACTATACCATGGAGCTAGTTAGGCCAGAGTGCAACTCTAGTTTTGAGTCACTTCACTGTCATGTCTGTCTGGAAGAGGATATCAGCGAAGTTATCCCATATTTGAATGGTCACCTGGGAGGTTTCAGTTACACTGCGTCTCCACCTTCGGTGATGTTCAAGATACATGGCCGCCTAATCGCGGTGCATTCCCGAAAAATATCCATCAATGCCCTTCAGGATAACGATGAAGCTCGGAAAATTGTAGATTGGCTCGTTCGAGAAATCAACGAAACCTGGCAGAATCGGCATGAGATTCAACCAGAGTTCGGCACAGCCCAGAAACCGCTTATCATAGAGGTTCTCAAACACCTTCCGCAGACAAACTGTCGGGAATGCGGCCAGCCGACCTGTCTTGTTTTTGCCACTCTTGTTGTTGAAGGAGCCAAAGCTGTTGAGGAATGTACTCAACTGGCAAAGGAGCATTTAAATAAACTGACTGATTATTTAGGGAAATTTAGTTATTCCGTATAGTTGGTGTGATTGAGAATGAATTATTTATACGTCTAATACCTAGAAAATCTGCTGTGGATAAACGAGTTGCAGGTGACCCTGACTCTAAACTTTTGGCAGAGGTAAAATTTCAATGAGGTCATTTCTTTTTCTCTTTCTTTTCTTTTTCGTGGCCGGTAGCGTCGTTGCAGAGGAGGGTTGGCTTGATGCATATGGTAATCTTATTGTTAATACCGATGCGCAGAAGTGGGTGGCTGGCTTCGGTGGCTGGCTAATTGTTACTTCGGATCAGAACTGGAAAGAGAAATGGAACAATCCAAAGGGGGGTAATCCGGTCTTTACCGAGGCCAGAGATGTTGAACTTGGCGAAAAAATCACCATTCTAACACTGTATAAAAACCCTCAGATAGATCTGAATAATCGTATTGATATCACCTGCGATATTAAGATAACGAAACCAGATGGTACAATTTCATATGAAGAAGATGATATAGCATGTTCCAGGGAAGAGCTTATTGGACGTCGAGATAATGTCAGGCTGACCCATGCAATAATTGATTACATTGGAGAGATTGGCGATCCCTATGGATTTTGGGTAGTTGAAGTTACCTTGAAAGATAATAATGCCCAAATTGTTATCCCTCTTAAGCGTCGTTTTGAACTTATAAACACAGCAACAATGACCCAATATACTAATAATCCTTCATTTAATACCATAGCCTGGAGATGGTAAATGAGAGGATCTAGACCTGATAGGCGGGTCTTGGTTGGGTAGCGACTGCAATTGGTGCATGAGTATGTAACTGGTCATAAGGGTTTGTAAAATAAGACATGATTTACTCCGCAGCTCAACAAAAAATATCAGCAATTTTTCTGTTTTTTCTTTTCATTTGCCTTGTCGTGGCAGGATCCGCTAGAGCAGAGACTGCCATCTGGGATGTTTTAAAATCACCAGATCATTTCGCCATTATGCGTCATGCTTTAGCACCGGGAATGGGAGATCCTGCGGACTTCAAATTGCATAACTGCGAGACCCAGCGCAATCTCTCGGCTGCAGGTCGACAACAGGCAATAAATATTGGTAAAGAATTTCGACGTAATGGAATAAGGCATGCTCGGGTTCTCTCGAGCCAATGGTGCCGATGTCTTGAAACCGCGGATTTACTTGATCTTGGCAAGCCTGAAGAATTGTCAGTGCTCAATTCTTTTTTTCAGGAACATGAAAAAGCGGAGACGCAAACCCAAGCCTTACGCAATTGGTTGCAGCGCCAGGATCTCAGTGAAACACTGATTCTCGTCACTCATCAGGTGAATATTACAGGACTGACCAATGTCTTTCCTGCCTCTGGAGAAATAATTGTGGTAAAGCGTGAAATGACGGGGTTTTATACAGTTGTCGGGAGAATATTAACCGAATGAGCTCATACGCACATCATCTGTCCAGATAGTATTTGAAATTCTCTGTTTAGTAAAAACTGAAGCAAAAGCGATAAATGCAAAGATAACGATTGAATTTAGTGCTGGGGTAGGAATATGTTGCATATCCATTCTTCTTTTGCAGTAACTCAATTTGCTGGTTGGTAATCATCTATACCGAGATACCCACCGGCATTTTCCTTTAATTGGCAGGGTCACCAGCTTTCCATGCCTGATCAAGTTCTTCCATGTCACTCTGCTGGTCCTTTTTCATTAATTCGCCAAGCTCATGGTTATGCTGCTGATATAAAGAGGCGTAGTTTTCTCTATCTTCTCTGTAGATTTTATAGAGTTCAGGGATATGATCGATGTCCTTTTTGCGGAAAAGCCGTTTCAGTCTATACGACTCATACCGGTCAAAACCAAGTTGTTGAAGGATATCCTGTCCAAGCTCCAGGGCGCTGTAAAATGTTTCACGACGGATAGTCGTAACCCCAAGATCCATGAATTCATAGGTGGCTCTTCGGTCATTTGCGGTAACGGCAATACGCATGTGGGGAAAATGTTTCTGCACAAGTTTGACCAGCTTGAAAGCCTGTTCATGATCACCCAGAGTGATAATGATCATCTCAGCTTCTGCTGCTCCAGCTGATTCAAGCAGGTCTAAACGTGATGCATCGCCATAATACACTTCAAAGCCATACCTGCGCAGCACATCAATGTTTGTTTCATCATGATCAAGGATGACTGGCTTGATGCCTGCAGAAATGAGAAACCGGCCAAGATCCGTTCCTAACCTGCCAAATCCCGCCAAGATAACCGTGCGTCCGCCATGCTCAATGGTATCCGGTTGTCGCTCATGGCCAACGCTTTGCAGATGCGGTGCGATAAGTCTCTCATAAGCTAGAAAGAGCAAGGGGGCGAGAAACATTGATATGGCAACGGCTGAGATTAGGGTTTCTATGAGTGGTTGGGGTAACACGCCGTTGGTTTTGGCAAATTGAAAGAGGACAAAGG
>CAZWVC010000059.1:0-16623 GCA_964637245.1 uncultured Desulfocapsaceae bacterium | reverse complement strand
TAACTGAAGATGAAGCAGACAAAGGTGCAGTTCTTGATTCAGCAGGTGATACAATCACAGCAGCGGTTTCGCAAGAAGAAAGAGATCACTTTATAGCAGCTCCAGTATTTGGAGTTGGTGAGGGTACTACCCTGCAGCCTCTGTTCATCTATGACAAGCAGCAGTCCAGCGACTGGAACAATTTCTACGTTGGTGCTAACCTTGATGTTAAAGCAGATGCTTTCTCCGCCTGGGGTACTGCAGTATATGAATTCGGCGAAGTTGCTGATGAAGATGTATCTGCCTTCTTGATTGCCGTTGGTGCAAGTGCTGGTCCAGTTCACGGTCAGCTCTTCTATGCTACCGGTGATGATGACGCAACTGATGGAGATCGTGATGATTTCATCAATCCTGCAGGTAGATCTTACTACTGGGCTGAGATCCTCGGTTTCGGTACATTTGATCCAGGCCGTGCCGCTGGACCAACTGACGGAATCAGTAATGTATACGCTGCTAGTGTAGGTTTCAAGGTCAAGCCTATGGATAAACTGACCGTTGGTGGTGACATCTGGTATGCAGCTCTGGCAGAAGATAATGCTGCTGGCGATTCTGATCTCGGTTTTGAGATTGATGCAAAAGCAACTTATGCTCTTCTGGATAACCTCAAGCTCGACCTCGTAGCTGCTTACCTGCTCGCAGGTGATGCCTATGAAGGTGGCGATGACGATCCAATCGAGCTCGGTGCACGTCTTTCCTTGTCCTTCTAAGCTAAGACACACCATCTAGTAGTTCTCGTAATACAGGGGCCCGGTGAAGTTCTACTTCACCGGGCCTTTTTTTGTTTAGCGATTGAGCATATTTTCATATTCTTCTGCCAACTTTAAAGGCATAATGATGGTATGAGTGGATCTGGTAATCATCTCGGATATTTTCTCATGGTGGCTTGCGGAGTATTTCTTTCCACCATGGATAGCAGCATGCTCAATATCGCTCTACCATATATCATGCGCAGTTTCGCCACGACACTGGCAGATGTTGAATGGGTTGTACTCATCTATCTGTTGACGATCTCTATCTCACTATTATTATGGGGTAAATTCGCAGATCGATTTGGCAAATCCATCGTTTATCTTGTGGGTATGATCATTTTTTCAACGGGTAGCTTATCCTGCTATTTCTCAATTTCACTTCCACTACTAGTATTTTCCCGCTTTATTCAAGGAATGGGCGCTGCAATGATGATGTCAACGGGACCTGCTATTATACGTATGGTCGTTCCCCAACAAGAGATTGGTAAATGGATTGGTTTATTGGGAATAGCCACTTCACTTGGACTTATGAGTGGTCCATTAATTGGTGGGTTTATCCTTCACCATTATAGCTGGCGTACGCTTTTTTTGCTCAATGTCCCCGTCAGTCTCACTGTCTCTGTTTTCGGCTGGAAATACATTGCGGGTACATTACCAAGATACGCAAATGAAGATAGCAAATTTGATCTGTTTGGCTCAATCTTCTGGGTAGTAATGATAAGTCTTGCGGTTGTCCTGCTTAATCAATATACCATATTGTCGATTCAATCTGTGTTTGTTGCAGCTTTCATGCTTGGTTGTCTTGCTCTCTACTTCATTCGCCATGAAATGAGTATTGCTGAGCCGATTCTTCCTGTTAAATTATTGCGGCAGAAGTATTATGGGATAGCCATGCTTTCTGCCACTCTATCTTTTGCCGTACTCTTTTTTGTACTTATCCTTATGCCATTTTATCTCAACTTCATCATTGGTCTTTCATTTGATAAAATTGGCTATATGATGATGGCAGTACCAGTAAGTCTTTTTATCGTGTCACCTCTATCTGGAAGGCTATTTGATCAGTTTGGTGCAAAGTATTTAACTTCGATCGGAATGACGGTCACAGCTGTGGCGATCTATCTTCTGTCTGAGGTTTCCCACAATTCTTCCTTGTTAGATATTGCCTGGAGATTGGCCTTACTCGGTTGTGGGCAATCTATTTTTCTATCACCCAACAGTGCATCTGTTCTTTCTCGAGTTTCGTTTCAAGATACCGGCATAACATCTGGAATGCTGGCAACGTGCAGGAATCTTGGAATGCTTATTGGTGTAGCCTTGGTAGGCATGATCTTCAGTATGTTTTTTGGATATTTAACCGGGGGAATGCATCTTCGGGATTACTCTGCAGTTCAGCTGCCTTTTTTTATGCAGGCATACAAGTATACATTGATAATTGCAGCAATCATTGCGTTGACCACAGCAGGGATTTCCCTTCAAAGAAATTAGGTTAACTGGTTGGGAAGAGAAGGTGAATAGATGCTTTCATACCACGTGGGGTGAGCTGCTTTAGAGTAAACTGGGCACCATGTAAATCAAGAATTTGCTCCACCAGGGTCAACCCCAATCCTGTACCATAAATTTTCGTGGTATAAAAAGGATCTGTGATTGCATTAAAATCTGACTCCAGCATACCTGAGCCTGAGTCAATTATCTCAATCGTAACCCCATCAACTTCTTGATACACCTTTATCGTTAACTTACCACCAGTTTCCATTGCCTCAACACTATTGCGGATAAGGTGCATGAGAACTTTACGAATCTTCAGCGCATCAATTTCTACAATTATGTCCTCCGATGGAAGCTGAAGATCGAGTTCAATCGCATAGTTCTTAAGAGCTCCATAGAAGACTGCCAGTGTCTCTTTTATTGTGGCAATGATTGAAGCAGGTTGAATTTCCAGGGCAATATCTTCGACAAACTGAAAGAGATTTTTGAGTGTTTCTTCTATCTTAGCAGATTCTTCTGCCATAATTTGAAGAAATTTACGAGTGTTGGCTTCCTGAGTTCTTCTCAATAGAAGTCTGGCCGTGCCACCTATCGAGGTTACCGGGTTGCGGATCGCGTGTACAAGCTGTGCAGAAATATAGCCAATAGTGGAGTAACGCTCAGCTTCTATAAGCATATCTTTATTCTTATCCAACTCTGAGGTGACGAGTTCAAGTTCATCTATTTTCGACACCATGTCTTGATACAGGTGACTGTGTTCGATTGCAAGGCTGGCTTGGTTGGCAAATATTTCTAAGGCCGTCAGATCTTCTTCGCCGATGTACTCGCGCGTAACATAATTATCTGCAATAATCACTCCTAGTGATCTGCTCGGAGAAAACAGGGGGACAACGACAAAATTATGTTCATCCAGGAGGCTGATGAGTGACTCAGGAACTTTGGTACCAGGAGCTTGACCTTGAGTGACTAAAATTGATTTTCTCTCCAGGCTCGAAGAGATGAGAATATGCTCTCGTTCCTGGGCTGAGATCTTGAGTTTTGCAGCAATACGATTAACTTCTGTGTCTTTCTGGATATCCTCACTGAGTATACCGTTTAGTATATCATGTAAACCAAGCTTTTTAGCCTTGATATTTTGCCATAATGCACCCGCTTCCTCTCTGCTTGAAGGACCAATGGCAAGTTTGCCGATGAGTGTATCGCCACTTTCATTAAAAAGCGCCAGAAACGCCCGGTTAAACCGAAGGCCTTCGTCTGAAGTTATACCGGCTAGGATTGTATGGAGCAAAGTATCGAGCTCAGTCGCATTGAGGTATGCAGAATTCATTTTCAGGTTGAGATTGTGGAGAAACTGCATGCGGAAATTGGTTTTCTCAAGCTCTCGTTGGAATAATCTGTTCTCAATTGCAAGGCGTCTCTTTTTTAATGTGAGGTAGAGCGTATGATTAAACTCGCGAGGTACCACTGGCTTGGTAAGGTAATCATCTGCCCCGAGCCGAAGACAGTCGAGTGCTGTCTTAATATCGGTAGTACCTGTGACCATTATGATGCCAAGATCAGGATGCATTGGGGCAAGTTCTGCGAGTATTTCTTTGCCACTTTTTCCGGGAAGACCTATATCCAGGAGGATGAGTGCGATTTTCTTTGTTGAGAAGAGGTGAAAAAGCTCTTCTGCATTGGCAGCTTGGGTTACGGGAATATCTTGTTTGCTCAGATAATTATCAAGTAAAAGAATTACTTCAGGTGAATCGTCAACAATTACAATGACTTCATCCTCATATAGCAGATCTTTCGCGGAGGGAGGATGATCTGTTTCCTTTAGTGAAAGTATTTTTACCATACTACTAATACAGTGGATATTTCATAGGTAAAAGCTATTGATAAGCTGCAACTCACTTAAATATAACTACAGTGTACTGGCTTGGTTGAAAAATAAAAATAAAAAACGTATAACTTGTTACCAGCTTAACTACTCTATATATATGGACTGGATCTAGATTTCCAGAAAATGGTGATGACCTTGTCGCTCGATACAGACATGCAAAAATATTTTGGGAGTGACGGGCTCCTGGCCTTGAAACTTAAAAATTTTGAACCACGGCAAGGGCAGGTAGAAATGGCGGAGGCCATCAATACTCTGCTTACAGATAAAACAAGTGATTACTCGGGCACCGATATTCTTCTCGTGGAGGCAGAAACTGGGATCGGTAAAACCCTGGCGTATCTTTTGCCGGCATTGCTTTCCCATAAAAAAATTGTGGTTTCAACAGCCACAATCAATCTCCAGGATCAAATTATTAAAAAAGAAATTCCTCTATTAGAGAACGTATTTGGTGAAAAAATTCCAGTAGTTTGTGTAAAAGGGCGCCAGAACTATTTATGCTACTACCGCTGGTTTCAATTTAGAAGTTCACAGCAGTTATCTTTAATCGAAGATGAAGTCTGCGATCGAATAAATGAGTGGTTATTAATAACTGAGACGGGTGATCGGGCTGAACTTGATTGGCTATCCGATAATTCTACGTTATGGCCAAAGATTTCAGCACAATCACACCAGTGTTTGGGAAATGAATGCCCTGAAGCTTCATCGTGTTATATCAGTGCGTTACGCAAAAGGGCTGGTGGAGCCAGACTATTGGTTGTTAACCATCACTTGTTTTTTTCTGATTTGGCTCTGCGTAATGCAGGATTTGGGGAGGTTCTTCCACGTTATGAGGGGGTTATTTTTGATGAGGCACATCATCTTGAAAATATAGCGACTACTTTTTTTGGTAAGAGTTTTTCTCACTATCAGATATTAGACCTGGTAAGTGATGTCGAGCGTCAGGCTGAGGCAGATTTACCTCCTTCGTTGGCCGATAAAATAATCAGTTCCATTCGCGGTATTCGAGAGAGAGTAAATAGATTCACTGATATTTTCCCTGAGATGCGAGGACGATTTCCATTACTTGATATCATAGAAGAAATTGAAGTGTGGTATGATGAAATCAAGCTTCTTTCTACGGGGCTTGAACGAATAATCAATGACCTAATTACTTTTCAAGATTATGGTGAAGGTTGGAAAACACTTATTCGGAGAGCTGAGGAATTACATACCAATTTGATTGAAATAGCTCTTCCCGAAGTTATTATGGAAAAAGGCAGATATGTTCACTGGTACGAAAAAAGAGAGAGATCCATCTCATTATCTGCAACACCTATTAACATTGCCGAAGACCTCAGGGAAACACTCTATCCCTCAACGAATTTTTGCATATTGACCTCGGCAACCCTGACGACTTCTGGTAACTTTTCCTATGTACTTGAGCGATTGGGTATTGATGATGAGGTTTCAACTTTGCGATTGCAGTCTCCCTTTGATTATGTTAACCAAACGTGCTTATACATACCTGAAGCGCGGTTCCCAGTTCCCAGTGAGCCAAACTATGCCGCGGAGCTTAATGAGAGGATATGCGAGATCGTCAAAATCTCTCGAGGTAGAGCTTTAATTTTATGTACAAGCTTAAAGGGAATGGATAGTGTAGCAGAATATCTGGAAAAATTTCTGTCCTATCCGGTCTTTGTACAGGGTAGAGCATCGCGGCATGCTTTGTTGAAGCAGTTTCAGGAGGTTACCGAGTCGGTGCTAGTTGCTGTGGCAAGTTTTTGGGAAGGAGTTGATGTTCCTGGTGAATCTTTAAGTTGTGTAATTATTGACAAACTTCCCTTTGAGGCTCCAAATGATCCGGTCCTCCAGGCGCGTATTGCTGATATAAAAGAAACTGGAGGAAACCCATTTTTTGATTTTCAGGTACCGCGAGCAATTTTGACACTTCGACAAGGTGTGGGAAGATTGATGAGATCCACTACAGATAAAGGGCTTATTGCAGTAATGGATGGTCGCTTGTATGCTAAGAGGTATGGACGGAATTTTATTGCCTCCTTACCACCTTCGCCTATTATTCGAGACCTGGCTCAGGTGCAATCATTTTTTGAAAATTCTTAAGAGGCGTATTTGGCATTAAAAATGGCTGATCAAAAACCATTGCTCCAATTAGTACAACCACTCATCGAGAAAATTGAACGCACTATGCGTGAAGATCTCAATGAACTAACCACTGTGATGGATAGTTTATTAATTGAGATATTAGAGTATGGACTATTTAGCGGTGGTAAGCGATTTCGTCCTCTACTTACAGTTCTTGCAGGACGACTAAGTAATGGTGAGAATAGTGATCTTTACAAAGTGGCATTAGCATTTGAATATCTTCATCTGGCCACCCTTTTTCACGATGATGTGATTGACCTTGCAGATACTCGCAGGGGAAAACCATCGGTTTGCAAGAAATATGGAACTGCCGCAGCGATTCTTGCCGGTGATTTTCTCCACGCCAGATCTATGTGGCTTGTGGATAAATATGGCAAGAATGGATCACTCGAAGTCTTTTGTAAAGCAACTGCAGGAATAGTTGATGGTGAGTTTACCCAACTACGTAATTCTTCCAATCTAAATCAATCCGAGGCTGACTATTTCAGGGCCATTGAGGGAAAAACTGCTCTTCTTATCTCAGCAACTACTGAAATTGGCGCCCTTCAAGGGTGTGTTAAGTCTAAAGAAATAGCAGCACTGCGAGAGTATGGCAAAAATTTGGGGTATGGCTTCCAGATTATCGATGATCTCCTTGACTATCAGGGAGACAAGAACAAAACGGGAAAGATTGTCGGTAATGATTTAACCGAAGGAAAAATGACGCTTCCTCTCATTCTTGCCCTTGAGCAGGCAAATGGAGAGGATTATCAGCAACTCAAGAACATTTTGCATGACCCCAACCTTCGTGCCACATCTTTTCAGACTATTCATCAACTAATCGAAAAATATAATGGTTTTCAGGGTGCTGGTGCAAAAGCTGAAGCAGCTATTGGCAAAGCAATAGATTATTTGGATATATTCCCAGATAATTTGCAGGATGTAGAAGCATTGAAGGGTCTGGCCTACTATACTCTCATCCGGGATAAATAGGCGAGTAGCATTAACATCTTCGACGTTGGAAAATGGCCAGAACAACAACCAGAAAAAAAACGAAACGGAAACCTAGGAAGAAGGCTGCACGCAGGTTTTCCCGGATTAACTTCAAAAGCATTATTTACAAGCTTTTTCTCATCTCAATTCTCATCTTTTCAATTGGCGTATTAACGTATGTAATCTTCTTTCGCGTGGTGGTTGCCGCAGAGATAGTTCCAAATAGTGAATATGAAGCGACAAAGGTTGAGAGGAAGGGCCTGAAGTCCAATCGTTTGAAGGACTCCGCGACAACTGAGGTGGAAGTACGACCTCTTGTGGCAATTATAATTGATGACATGGGGTATAATCGTGATGTTGGCGAGAGCTTGATCAGATTGCCGGTGAATTTATCCTTTTCATTTTTGCCACACGCTCCTTTTACTTCACAGTTAGAGGACATGGCATTTAAGTACGGCAAAACAATCATGCTCCATCTACCATTAGAGCCAAAAGACAAGAGCTGGGATCCCGGTCCCGGTGCCTTGTTACTCAATGATATGGAAAACCAAAACGAGTTATTCAATCAAAATCTCAGTATGGTACCCCATGCCACCGGGGTGAATAATCATATGGGCTCGCTCTATACTGAGAGTGAAAAGGGGATGACAGCATTGCTGAAACTGATAGCCGAAAAGAAATTGTTTTTCATTGACAGTTTAACCAGTTCATCTTCTCAGGGGTTCACATTAGCACAGAAAATAGGAGTCCAATCAGCTCGTCGAAACATCTTCCTTGATAATTCTCAGAAAAGTAGTGCAATTTGCGTTCAACTGGAAAAATTAGCAGAAATCGCGATGGAAAAGGGCCGTGTTATAGGTATTGCTCATCCTCACCAAGAAACACTTGTGGCGATTCAGTCCTGCATACATACCATAGAGCAATCTGTCCAGCTTGTAGGAGTAGAAAAACTCGTTAAGTGAATGACGATTATCGGTTGCTCGGTTTAATCTGTTGCAAGATTAAAAGTGTGTTTCAATGGTAATTTGAATTTTCATTTATATTAACCTGACTCCCCCCCCCAATTTTCAGCCTGTCAAAATTCCAGTCGGCAAGGGCTTTCTTTCGTCTGTATCTGCTGCCAGGATGGTGAAAGTTTACTCCCCTGGATGAGTTTATTGAGTCCCCAAAAAAGAGCAGCCTTTCCCCATAGTCAGTTTTTGAATATGAGGGGGTATCAGAAAATTGAAAACATGGATAAAATTGCTGTAAACCATATGGTAGCAGCGAGCACAAGAGAGAGAAACACAGCGGCACTTCCCGTGTCTTTGGCATTTTTAGCATATTCATTGAATTCAGGGGAGACCAAATCAACTACAGCTTCTATCGCTGAATTGATGAGTTCAGTAATCAGAACACCACAATTTACAGCAAAGAGGAGCAGCTTCATTTCGAGGCCAAGTGGAAGATAAAAAATTGCAGGTAAAAGGAAAACAAAAAGCAAAAGCTCTTGTCGAAAAGCAGCTTCTGATTTAAACGTGGCAATCAACCCCTGCTTAGAGTATTTGGCTGCGAGGATGATTCTGCGAAATGAAGAATGTTGTGGTTTCATTGAATAGTAGCAACTGGCTCAGTAGAATCTGAATTGGGAAGTATAGTATATATAATTCTAATTGAGGCAATAAAATCAATTCTACAAGAGTGATGTGGTAGCCAGGTGTTTAATTTAATAAATGACTTAGAAAGACTCTCTAACGACATTCTAGCTTAATGCTTAAAGGACCGTTGTCCGGTAAACATCATAGCGACCTGGGGATCTGCTTCATTGCAGGCTTCAATCGTTTCAAAATCTCGCATTGAACCACCCGCCTGCAATATTGCAGATACACCTTGGCGTATTCCAACATCTGCACCATCACGAAATGGAAAGAAAGCATCTGAAATCATCACCGATCCCTGAAGATTAGCTCTGTCGGTGTGCACTTTGGCGTCAATTTCTTCCTTGTCCTTTCGATCTCGTTTTCCACGTTCAATTTCAAGTACCAGATCTGCATAAGGGATCTTGAACTGGTCATAACAAATTATATCAGCGTATTTGATATAGGCCTTGTGCACTGCGATTTCAGCGACACCAACTCGGTCTTGTTCACCAGTCCCTATACCAATAGTACAACCGTTCTTCACATAAAGTACAGAGTTTGAGGTTACCCCATGCTCCACTGCCCAGCCAAAAATCATGTCATCAATCTCTCTCTCACTTGCTTTTCTGCTGCAACTATATTCCACTCCTTTCCAGGTAGCAGAGGCCGGCTGCAAATCTTTGATACTCCGAATTGAATTCATGGCAGATTGCTGGACAATAATTCCTCCATCTATCAGACTCTTAAAATCGACAAAGCGATGAGATTCAAAATCTGATAATCTATCTATCGAGCCAATTTTGATAACCCTGAGGTTTGATCTTTTTTTCAGGATTTCCAGTGAGCCTTCCTCGAAATCAGGTGCACAGACAACTTCGAGATAGTTTTCGGCTAAGAGATCAGCAGTATTTGTATCACAGCTACGATTCATGATGACCGCACCTCCAAATGCCGCAATACGATCTGCTCTATTGGCCTTATTATAAGCATCGGCAAGGGATGAACCGTAGGCGGCACCACAAGGATTATTGTGTTTGAGAATTACAGCTGCTGGACTGTCACTTAAATATTTGATAATATTAAGACCGTTGTCAATGTCTGTGAGGTTGATCTTTCCAGGATGCTTACCGACCTGTAGCATATCTTCAACCAGAATTGAAGATACCAGACCATTGCCAGGTTGAATGAAGGTGCAGTCACCTAAGACCAGGTTTCCATTTACCAACTCATAGAGTGCTGCTTCCTGGTCAGGATTTTCACCATATCTCACACCACGCTCTTCATAGCTTCCGTTTTCCTGTTCTATCTTCCAGGTTTTTTTGCGATAAACAAGAGTCTGATCATCAAAGGAGATTTTCATTTCCATTGGAAAATGATCACCAAGTATCGTTGTGTACATCTTTTTAAGATCACTCATACTCTTCTCCTTACGTTCTTCAGGAATATATAGATTTATGGGCTAATACGAGTAGTTATCCATGAAATACGGGTTATAATTATATTAACTGTTTATGTTTTTGGGGAGTACCGTGAAAGGTTGCAATATAGTATTTGCTGGAATGTCAGAGTCTTTTAATACACAGTATGCCCCGATGTGGACATTTTCACCAACTCTGCAGTCTTTAATTATTGCACCATTTTCGATGACACAAGAGGGGCCGATAACAGAAGAACCATGTATATGGATGTTGCTCATTAAAAGGCAGTCTTTACCTACTTCAGCGGTAGGGGATATGCTGATTGTGCTGCTGGAGTGCATAGAAATACCCTGCATCATCAGATCTTTATTTCGCTTTCTCTGCAAGTCATAATGAGCTTCCTGTTGTTCGACTCTTGAATTGACACCAAGAACTTCTTTGGGCGAATGGTTTACATACTTGTGTACGCTTATATTTTGACTCACTGAATATTTTACAATATCAGTCAAATAAAATTCCCCCTGGGAGTTATCACTATCGATGTTTTTTAATGCCTGAAAAAGAAGCCTTCTGTTTGCGATATAGATACCAGCATTAACTTCCCTGATTTGTCGTTGTAGATCATCAGTTTCTTTTTCCTCGATGATGTGTTCTACAAAATTATCCCTCGAAAGAATTCTGCCATAGCCGAACGGTTCATCAAGTATGGTTGTCATTATAGTTAGTTGAGAGTTGGTTGTCCGGTATTGCTGCAGCATACGCTCAAGAGATGTTGTACGTATCAGGGGTGTATCTCCACAAAGAATCATGACTAAGCCATCATTTTCAGGGATGGTTTCTTCAGTCATCATTACTGCATGACCGGTTCCAAGTTGTTCCTTCTGTTTCACTATGTCAACATCAAATGACTCCAGGGAACTTCTGACAGCTTCTTCCTGATGACCGACGATGACCACCGATCTTTTGGAGGATAGAGGTTTAACAGCCCCAAGTACATGGTGCAGCATTGGTTGGAAAAAAACTTCATGAAGAACTTTTGCCTTTGAAGAATTCATACGTGTACCCTTACCTGCAGCAAGGATAACGATGGAAAGATCTGGATTCGATTGCATAGTTATTATTTAGAAAATGATGAGTTAGGTAGGCTATTCATTGTTGGTAGTAGAAATTATACGATGGTTTGCTGTTTCACAATATTTTTTTTAATGGGTTGGCTTTTATCAACGCAACAGAAAAGATTAATTTGCGACAGTTTCTGCAACTGTATGGCTAGAGATGTGTAACCTTCTGCGAATAATTTGTGAAAGTGTATCAACCAACATATTGAGCATTGCTGTTATGATTATGAGAAAAAGAGCTGTATCAAGGTGATCTCTGGTTATGGCACTATCAATGAAATGACCAAGAGTTGTGATACCAAGGATACCGAGAATTGCCGATTCTCGTATGATAATTTCCCAACGATAGAAAAGCAAGGCGAGGAACTGCCCATAACCGCGGGGTAGAACTTCGAAAAGATATAGGTTGGTCTTCTTTTGCGATACGTCAAAAGCTAGATTGAGTTGATTTACATTTCTGGCGGTGAGATATGCTAGAATGGCCCCGTTGTGAAGAAACAAGGCGATAATAGCCGGAAGCATTGAGGGGCCCCAGAGTTGAAGCAAGAGATAAGCTATCATATACTCCGGTGTAGTCCTTATAATGATGAAAAGAAAGTGAGCCGGGATAGTAATCCTTTGGGTAAAAAAGATCTTACTTGCAAATGCAAAGGTACCCAGAGAAAAGATTGCAGTGGCGACCATGGCGATTTGGCTAAGCACAAGCGTGTTCCAGATTCCCGGTAGGGCTTCTGAGGCAAATATAGTAAGCATCCAGTTGATGATTTCAGAAAAAGGCAGTGATAACGCTTGTGTTCCTGCATAATACCCCTCAGCTCGCATCGGCCAAGGCAGGATATCATAAGTGAAAAAACGGGTGATGTTGTGAAGTGAAAAAGATACTTCCCAAGTCGTAAAGATGATAGATAATATGAGTGGAATGAGAATTATCTTTGCTCGTGCCCATAATCGTAGAGAAGCTATCAATAGATAAAAACAGTAGAGAAGGGCGGCAGCTTCACTATACATGCCTTCGCGAAAAGCTGTTTCCAGGTGATATCCTAGTGTCGGAAGACCAATGAAACCAAGTATTGCGCTGGACCGTAGGGCACACTCTAACCGATACGAAGTATAATTCTTTACCAGACCATAGGTTTGCGGCAGAGTTGTGTAAAAAAAACCACTTAATGACGAGGTTGTGGACGGCAGTGCCTGGGACTGCTGTTGGTCTGCTTCCTGACGAATCTCTGCATATACTTTGGCAAATATTCCTGCATAGGGAATGGCGATAGCGAGAATACCACAAAGACTGTTAAGACCTGTTAGCGGCATAAATATGAAAGCCCAGAAGATCTCGTGAATCGAGCGAATGAAGGCACAAAAAAGTCTTATCCAGGTCTTTTCAAAAAACAGTGAAAGAGCGGTACCTAAAAGTATCGCAATGGTAATTCCCAGGAGTGCAAAGCTCACGGTATTGAAAATAGCCGAGCTAAACTCTGGTAAACTGAAGAGATCAGGTGACAGAAAACCCGCTCCTATCTTTTTTAACTCAATCCATGGATCAAGGGTTGTTACGGAAATATCAGCTGCACCAAGGGCAACGAAAGCAATTATTAGAAAAAGCAGACTGGTCCGAAGCATACTTCAACCGTAAAGCTCAGCCAGGAGGGAGTCATCTATAGAGTTCTGGGGGAGATCAAAAAGAATAGTTCTGTTTTTTATCCCTATTACCCGATTGAAAAATTTCGTTGATAATCTGATAGAGTGCAATGCAGCAATGACCGTTTGGCCAGCATCAACCAGCAGTTTCATAATTTCATCCTGCTGTACCCTATCAAGAGATGAGACCGGTTCATCGGCAAGCAGGATAGATCCGCCCTGATATATCGCCCGGCCGATTCCAACCCTTTGCTGCTGCCCGCCAGAGAGTTCACCCACTCGAGAAAATAACTTATCGCTTATGCCAAGTCTCTCCACGATTGGGCGAATTTCATGAAGAGCTGTGGGAGAAGGCTTGATAAGATTTCTTAGATTTTGAAACAGAGAATGTTTATCAAGCCTGCCCATGTAGATATTATGAAATGCGGTCAATTGGCTTACCAGAGCATGATGCTGGTGAACAAAGGTACATTTCTTTTCATCTAAGCTGAAAAGTCTTCTCAGCAAGGTAGTTTTGCCTGAACCACTTCGGCCAATAACAGCAATTTTCTCTCCCCTCTCAATTGAAAGAGAAATGTTTTTTAGTGCAACGTAGCTGGCATAGCTAATCTTTTCTCTGTTGAGGGAGAGAAGCGTTCTTGTCTTTTCCAGAGGGGCATTCATTAGTAAATCAGATTGCTGAATTGTTCATCGCAAACTCTTATATGATTTATCGGAAAAAGCCAATTGCCTTCCCTGTATCAAGTATTTGTTGATACAGGGAATTGTTGGCTTTAATAAACCGTTTTCTGGGAAAGGCATTGAGTAATTCAGGATCCTCAATGGCGAGAAGGGCATTTTGAATCTTTGTAATTGTTCCAGATCCGAAATTTTCATCAACATCTCCCCTCACGGACCAGTTATAATCCGGATACTCAGGTGTTTGCCAGATGACCGATACCTTCGCCAGGTTGATATTTCCGGCTTCCAACTCCTTTTGCCAGACCTTGAAGTTCACCGCGCCGATCTGATAACTACCCGATTGTACAAGGGCAATAGTCTTGGAATGATCTCCACTGAATCCGACACGAGAAAAGATCTGATCTGGTGATTTCCCAAATTTTTCGCGAATAAAATATTCAGGCATCAGCCTGCCGGAGGTTGATCCTTTGGATCCAAAGGTAAATGTTTTTCCGATTATGTCAGGAGATAATTCCTCATCTTTTTGCAGTCCAGTCGAATGGTGCGCAATGATGTACGTCACAAAATGTTCGTCTTCCTCACCTTGGGCGATTGCTAAAGAATTAGGTACCCCAAGCCTTGCCTGTACTCCAGAGAGTCCTCCAAACCACGCCATCTGGACTTCATTATTTTTAAACGCCTGGACGGATGCTGCATAGGATTTTACTGGAATATAGGTGAATTTGATTTGAAGTTTTGCGCTTAGATAATCAGCAATTTTACCAAAACGCTGCTGTAGACGTGCGGTATCCTGATCAGGTATTGCGGTAAATTTAAACTCTTTCATAGAATGGGCAACGGAGCTAAACAAGAAAATGGATATGATCAAAACAACACAGCAACTAAACGATTTACTCCAGAACATTTTACTCTCCTTGGATGTTTGAAAAATGATATTTCTTTCCCTTAACGTATAGTGGAGAATATGTTGGCGAATTGCAAAGTGGTCAAATAGGAAGATTTGATGGTGAATGCTGAATCCATGGGTTTTGGTGATACTGATTAGTCGATTTAAGAAATCCATTTGATGTGGAGAATGAAGCTATTACAAAACACAATATACTTTGGGTTTTATTGAGAATGGTATATTGCCTAATTATCATTTCATTATTTCAAAGCATAAAAAAGATTTTATGCAGTTATAAGTATTTATTTCATTTGCTTAAGTGATTTAGTCCAGCGATACAGTTTGACCTTGTCTATGATAGCTTGCCTGGTATGTTAGCTGTGCTTAGTCTTAGGAATAAGAAAAATTATTATTCCTACAAGGGTTAACATGAACAAACCAATTAATGAAAGCTTACTCTCATCTCTTGCATTTGATAATTGTTTTATAGAAAAATTGCCAGCTGATCCAGTGAGGGAAAATCACCGACGCCAGGTAACAGGTGCATGCTATTCTTTGGTAAATCCAAGAAAAGTGAGTGACCCTCAACTTGTTTCCTATTCACGTGAGTTGGCTGAATTGCTGGATATTTCACCAGCAGAATGCGAAAGTCCACTTTTCACGGAGGTTTTTACTGGCAACGCATTAATTCCAGGAATGACCCCTTTTGCCATGTGCTATGGCGGACACCAATTCGGAAGCTGGGCTGGACAGCTCGGAGATGGCAGGGCCATTAATCTTGGTGAAATTATCAACAGCAAAAAGCAACGTTGGGTATTGCAGCTCAAAGGTGCGGGAGCAACGCCATATTCACGTAATGCTGATGGTCTGGCAGTTTTACGTTCCTCTATTCGGGAATTTCTGTGCAGTGAGGCGATGTTCCACTTGGGAGTCCCAACCACAAGGGCTCTGAGCCTTGCTATCACAGGCGACCTGGTTGAGAGGGATATGTTTTATGATGGCAATCCAAAGGATGAACCAGGTGCGGTGGTCTGTCGGGTTTCGCCATCTTGGATTCGATTTGGCAGTTTCGAAATTTTCACCTCACGTAGAGAGAATGAACTGCTTAAAAAACTGGTGGATTATACCATATTTACTGATTTCCCTCACCTGGGCGATCCCAGTAAGGATGTTTACTTACAATGGTTTGGAGAGGTCTGTAAGCGTACGGCTGAGATGATCATTCATTGGATGAGGGTAGGGTTTGTCCATGGAGTAATGAACACTGATAATATGTCTATCCTTGGCCTGACCATTGATTATGGCCCATATGGCTGGCTCGAAAATTATGATCCTGGCTGGACACCAAACACCACCGATGCTCAGGGAAAGCGTTATTGTTTTGCCAATCAACCACACATAGGCCAATGGAACCTTGTTCAGCTGGCAAACGCCATCTATCCCATTATCAAAGATCGCGAGGCACTCGGTGAAGAACTGGATCAGTATAGGCAGACCTTCCAGCAAGGTTGGGCAGATTGCATGGCCCAAAAGCTGGGTTTGGCAAAATTTGAGTCAGAAACCGATGACGAATTGACGAATGATCTCTTAGAAATACTAACTTTAGTAGAAACTGACATGACCATCTTTTTCAGAAAACTGGCTGACTTTGATAGAGCTGGCCCAACTACTGAAAAAAAATTGGCATCGGATTTTTTCCTTGAGGCGTATTACCAGCCGGAGACAAGAGATAGGGAATATGAAAATCGCATGTCAGCCTGGCAGAATAAGTATGCCATGCGACTAACCAAAGATAATCTCGAGCAATCAATTAAAAAAGGGAGAATGAACAGGGTTAATCCCAAATATGTACTCAGGAATTATCTGGCCCAACAGGCTATTGATAAAGCAGAAGAGGGAGATTTTTCCATGGTGAATGAGCTTCTTGAACTGGTTAGATATCCCTATGATGAGCAACCGGAAATGGAAAAGTATGCCGCGAAGCGACCAGA
>CAZWVC010000058.1:0-16737 GCA_964637245.1 uncultured Desulfocapsaceae bacterium | reverse complement strand
ACGCTTTTACAGCCTAACTTTTATTTGCAACAGCTATCCTTCTCTTGATATCCTTTTAAGTTGCCACTGTTTTAATATTTGCTATTTCGTTAAATAATGAACAATATGTTTTAACATGTGTTAAAACGATGTGTTCAAAAAGAGGAATATCCATGCACGATGAAAAACTGTTTGTCTACTGGAAAAAAGTGGTCGACCTTATACCCGATGGAGTGATGATTGTGGATGTAAATGGCGCACTTATCTACGTCAATCAAGCCATGATAGACATTACCGGATACAGCAAAGATGAACTGCTGGGTAAACCATGTTCAATTTTAGAGTGCTCAAGCTGCAAGAAGGTATATGACCCAACGGGAAAACATTGGTGCAGGCTTTTCAGTATTGGTGATGTAAAGATGCAAAAAGCCGTAATGACCCGTAAAAATGGCAGTAATATCCATGTGATGAAAAACGCCTCCGTTTTACATGAAGATAATGAAATAGTCGGAGCAGTAGAAACCATAACTGATATCACCGAGCTCATCGAAAAGGAAAGTCAAATTGAGGAGTATCGTCGGGAACTGCAGTCTGAGTATACTTTTTCAGGTATGGTAGGCGTTTCAGTTCCTATGCAGCGTGTGTTTGATTTGATAGCCAATGTAGCCGAATCTGACGCCCCTGCGCTGATACTTGGAGAAAGCGGTACGGGCAAGGAATTGGTTGCTAGAGCAATCCATGAAAACTCACCTCGCAGGCATCATCCATATGTGCAGGTAAACTGCGCAGCATTGAATGAATCAGTCCTGGAGAGTGAACTGTTTGGTCATGTAAAAGGAGCCTTTACAGGTGCTTATCAAAATCGTCAAGGTCGATTTGAGGCTGCCAATGGAGGGGACATTTTCCTCGACGAAATAGGTGATCTACCACAATCAATCCAGGTTAAATTGCTACGGGTGCTGGAAGAGAAAGTTATTGAGCGAGTCGGCGACAACCGCCCCATACCAGTTGATGTAAGGATCATAACCGCGACGAATCGTGATCTTAAAAAACTCGTTAATTCAGGAAGTTACAGGGGTGACTTTTATTATAGGATCAATGTCCTTCCTATTGTAATTCCCCCATTGAGAGAACGAGTTGAAGACATTCCTGTTCTCGCTGAAACGTTTTTTAATCATCTCAAATTGAAAAGTAACAAACCTGTTCAAGGTATTTCACCAGAAGCCATGGACACACTTGTAAGCTACTCCTGGCCTGGAAATATCAGAGAGCTGAAAAGTGCTTTTGAATATGCCTTTGTAACCTGTATGAATGGCAGTATTAACCAGAACCATCTACCACCAGATGTAAACCTGACGCAAAAGAGTCCTACGGTGAATCCACCAGCTGAGTTAAGTCCGAATGATCAAAAAAAACAGGCACTCGTTGCTGCTTTGGAACAGGCGAGAGGCAATAAATCAAAGGCTGCCCGAATCCTCGGGGTATCACGTGTAACTGTCTGGAATCAAATGCATAGATACAACCTAATCTAGGTTTTCTTTCCTCCCGTTAGCTTCGACTATATTCGTTAATCAACAATTTCAGTAAATAATGGCATAGTTATTGATAGTGTATTTTAAAGATTGGTTAAAACGGCCGTGTGGCTCATGATAACTAATTGAGCGCTGTCACCATCTGCTTGTAAAATAATATGGCCAAAACCGTAACTGAATAACACACGTGGATTTAACCCTCAGAACCTGCACAAGCAGGGGCTGGAATAAACCAAAAAATGCAATGACAAACAGGTAAGATGCAATCAAACAGTTCAGTATTTCACGTAATATTAAAACACAGTCGCTTATGAAACCAACAGTATATAAATCTAGCCAACCATTATCACTTGCTTCTGCGTTGCTACAGAGCACGACAACCCACCAGATTGAGCGATGATAATTCAAGTGATTTTTATTTATACAGGTAATTCCGGGGAGATAAGTTATGAAAGTTGAGATTTCTCGAAGAAGATTTCTCCAGGGAAGCGCGGCACTTACAGTGCTAGGAGGTACTGCACTTAAGGCAGCCGATATACTTGCTCAGGCAACAGAAAAAGAGCAGATAGCAGCAGCAGACAGGAAGGTACCTACAGTCTGTGAAATGTGCGTAAATAAATGTACCGCTATAGCATATGTCAGTGATGGGATAGTCAAGAAACTCGACCCAAACCCTCTCTTTTCCAAATCAAGGAACATGCTCTGTGCCAGAGGCCAGGCAGGTATCCATGCCCTATATGACCCAGACCGGCTAAAATACCCCCTCATCCGATCGGGTGAACGCGGAGATGGCAAATACACCAAAGTTACCTGGAGCGAAGCCTACCAATATATAAAAGACAAGCTTGTCACCATCTTGGATGAGGAACAGGATAATCGCTCATGCATCGGCTACTGCGCCGGGGAAGGTATGGCAGAACATACCTTCAAATCTTTTATGGAGCAGAAATTCGGCAGCTCAAATTTTCTCAATCACTCGACCATCTGCTTGCAAACTGCAGTATCTGGCTTTGCTCTGACACTGGGTTCCTACGGCCAGGCTGATCTGGAAAATGCCAAATATGTCATTATGGCAGGTGCAAACAGGGCAGAAGCCATCATCACCCCTGATACCATGGACATTTTCAAAAGAACCCGGGGGAGAGGAGCAAAACTCGTGGTCATCGATCCTCGCTACACAAGAACCGCGATGCATGCAGATACCTATCTCCCCATCAAACCTGGAACCGATCTTGCCTTTGTCCTTGCTCTTACATACGTAAGTCTAAAAGGGCAACTCTATAACAAGACCTATGTCGACAACAATCTAAATGATTTTGAAACCTATAATCAACATGTTCTCGACAACAAGTACACACCGGAATGGGCAGAAAAAATAACTGGCATACCAGCCAAAAAAATCTGTGAAATTGCCCATGATTTTATGGCTGCTGCACCCCAGGCTATTTATTACCAGGGCAGGCGTTCCACCTGGGCAAAAAATGACTTTCAGCTCCGACGGGCGATGGCCATATTTACTGCATTGGGCGGTGGTGTCGATGTTAAAGGCGGAATTGTCTTTGGGAAAAAACTACCTCTTGAAGAACATACTGTCAACGCACCTCTCTACTTCAATGCCCAATCAAGAATAGATGAAGATGCAGCTGCCATTATCGGTGCTACAGGGTCCTGGGTAGCCTGGAGAGATATGGTTGCAGAAGACAGAACTCCCTATCCCATCAGGGGAATGTTTGTCTATAAGCAGAACCCCATGCTCTCCGTTCCTGATTCAGCCAAAACACGAAAGATGTTTGAGAAAATGGATCTGGTTGTGGTGATCGACACTATGCCATCAGACACAGCAATGCTGGCAGATGTCATTTTGCCGGAGTGTTCCTATCTAGAGCGTGAAGATCCGGTCAAATCATTTCCTGGAATAGAGCCAGCAATTGTTTTACGCCAGAAAGTTGTAGAACCTCTATATGAAAGCAAGCCTGTTATCGATATCATACGAGGTCTGGCCAAAACTCTAACACAACCACTCTGGGAGATTACCAAAAAATACGACGACGATGTTAAAGCCGAATTGGAAAATACTCCAGAGGAAGAATATTTCAAGGAGTGGGGATTTGATTTAGCTGATGCCTACAGCCATTCTCAGGAAGAAATTAATAAGCATATGGTTGTTGGCGCTCATAGCGAGAAAGCCTGGCAGATACTCCGGCAAAAAGGTGTGTACTACCGGGGAATGGGTAAGTATTTCAAAAAAACAAATAGTAATGATTTCATCTGTTACCCCGACAGTAAGAAAATCTATTCTGTTCTCAATATAGAAGAAAAGATCGACAGAGATACATCTATGACAGATTTCTGCAAGTCTTGCGATCCCTGCGTCAATCCGGCTGATATTGCCCCTTGGAAGAGAACTTTCAACACTCCCAGTAAAAAAATCGAATGCAACCTCACCAGCATGGTAGCAAGAGGTATTGACCCAATGCCGACCTGGCACGATGAAGATTATGTCAAGGTTCCTCCAGGTAAGTTCAAGTTCATCACGGGTCGTCATGCTCAGCATACCCAAAGTGCGACCGGCAACAATATTATGTTGCTCGAATTAATGCCCGAAAATTTTGTCTGGATAAATGATAAAGAGGCTAAAAAACGAGATATTGGTTTTGGCGATACCGTTGAAGTAACCAGCAGTGTTGGAACAGTTTATATAAAGGCGTTTCCAACGCCCAAAATACTTTCTGAGACCATTTTCTACATCCACGGTTTTGGCGCTCAATCAGAAGGGCTGACATTTGCCCAGCGAACCGGCGCAAATGACAACAGAATTATTGAAGGGAACATCGAACCGGTTTTTGGCAGTGCCATCATGCACGACACACTCGTTACAGTCAGAAAGGTATAATTATGAATTATGCAATTGCGTTAGACTATCAAAACTGCATCAACTGCCAGGCTTGCGAAGTAGCATGCAAGCAGGAAAACGGAGTGCAGCTGGGTGCAGACAAGCAGCGCATCTGGGTTGGTGTGGTTGAAGGGACAATCTTTGGCAAACCTTTTGCCAACACTTATCCATCCCAGTGTAATCATTGTATTGACGCTCCATGTGTCACGGTTTGTCCCACAACAGCAAGCCATTATACGGGAGGTGGGATAATCAAGGTCAATCCCAAACAGTGCATCCTCTGCAAGGGATGCATGGAGGCCTGCCCTTATGATGCCCGTTTTGTAGATGATACCAAAATAGCAATCGACAAGTGTACCTTCTGTGACCACCGCATTGTCGAAGAAGACACAACAGCCTGTCAGGCGACCTGTCCGACCAAGGTGAGAACCTTTGGTGATCTGGATGATGAAAACAGTGACATCGTCAAGCTCTTAAAAACAAGAAGATTCTTCTTCCAGAAAGAGCAGACCGGTACTCTGCCTAAACTTTTCTACCTCTTGCCAGAAGATGAAGAATACGCCAAGCAAAGTGTTTCAGCCGACACCAACATTTATACATGGGATGACATTAAATCACTCTACAGCCAGGCCAACAAAAGAAGGAGTAAAGAATGGAGACAATAACTTTCCTTGGTGTAGATATGAACAAGCTCTCCATTAAACGCTTGTTTTTCAGTAAAACAATGCTGACAGCATATGTGCTTCTCGCAGTCGCCTGTCTTGGAATATACGAACTCTTTCACCTGAGGTATTTTAGTGCCGTCGTCACAGCTCATGATGCTGGTATCAACCCAGCAGATCCAGCGCTGCGAGAGGCCATGAGGCAAGCTGTCTTCGGAACGGTGGGTGAAATAGACAGAAACCTACCATGGACCGTCCTGATTGCTAACTACATGTACATGGTCTACACCGGCAGTGGTGTAATTTTTCTTGTCGCACTTGCTGAGTTTATGAACTTCAAAATCGTAGGTAAAGCCGCAGCTGGATTCATGGTCGTAGGAATTGCTATGATTTTTGCCGGACTTTTTACCATCGCAACAGATTTGCACATGCTTAACATGCACTGGATGTTTCTCAGCCCCAACCTTGAGGCGGGTATGTGGCTTATGCTACCGCTTTACTGCACCTATATCCCGTTTGTATTATTTGAAATTTACCTGCTGCTGACCAACAAGCGTGAGTGGGCGCGAAGGCTTGCTTTACCCATTTTAATACTCAGCTTAGGTATTGATCTGATCGAATACTATATTCAGGCGAAACTTTTTTCCATGAATACGGCCCGGCAATTATGGACCGAATTTCCAGCATTGACATTTTACTTCATAATTTCAGCCTTTGTTTCCTCTCTTGGAATAATGGGTATCAACGCCTACCTCGTCCACCGAAAGAAACCTGAGTATAGTTCTCTGATGGATCTCATCAGGAAGGCTATGCTGTTCTTTGTCTTCGTCCTTGGCCTATATGAAATAGCAGGCTACATGACAGTTGATAAGGACTGGGCGTTTCTCATACTTTTCGGCCCATTCAGCTATGTCTACTTTCTCGGCTATATTTTGCTTACTCTGGCACTGCCCTTTCTCTTTATTCTCAAACCCGGCAAACCACTGCTTACAGTTATCGCCTCTGTGCTGGTGGTAGTAGGAGGCTTCATCGGCAGATACCTCTTTGTTTATGGTGGTAATGCCAACCCCATGTCAAACAGATTCGGTACCGGCTATGAGAAGTATGACACGTATTCCATAACTGAAAATTTTATCTATAATTCACCACATCTCGGAGAGATCCTCATCGTAGCGGGATCCATTGGTGTGGCAATGATCATATACAAGCTTTTTGACAGTTTATTTTCTGTAGGAAAACTTCGTGAACACTATTAACAACTTAAAGGAGAAACCATGAAACTGAGAATTTTCGCAACACTGCTGATTGCTGCTGCTTTGCTGTTCAACGGCTGCGCTCAGATGAATGAGTCTGGCCAAGCTAAGCTAAGCGCTCCAGCCCCTCAGGTCCAGAAACTGATTGATGAGCATAAACTTGAAGTCGTCGATTTTGCCTATGCAAAAAAAGCAGTCGGCAATGGTACCAGAAGTGGTGCTCTGGCCCTGTTTATTGATGCCAGGCCAAATAAAAAGTATGTTAAAGCGACAATACCATCAAGTATAAATGTCCCTGACACCCAGATTGACCAATACATAGGTCAGCTCGATGGGGTTGCCAAAGACAAAGAGATAATCGTCTTCTGCGGAGGATGGAAATGTGAAAAAAGCCCGATTGTTGCTGGATATCTAAAGAATAAAGGGTACACAAATGTCAAACTATACCAGGCTGGTCAGCCGGAATGGGCTGCAAAGAATTATATCGAAGTTGGCATTCCTGTTGTAAAGAATGCCTTAGAGAAAGATACCGCCGTAATCATGGATGCACGGCCCCGAAAAAAATTCCTCAAAGAAACTATACCCGGTTCAATATCAATGTACGATAAAGAGCTTGAAAGGCTTGCTGGAAGATTTCCAGTGGACAAAAACACACCTGTAATTGCCTACTGTGGTGGATACGAATGTAATAAGTCTCATATTGTCGCCAGTAAACTCATGGAAATGGGCTACAGTGATGTCTCTGTATTTGCTGCTGGTTTACCTGGATGGAAGAAAGCTGAACTGACGACCACCGCCAATGTAGCACAAGCAAAAAAACCTAAAGCTGCACCGCGCAAAGCACAATTTGTTGATGGAATCAAACTGGGCGAGGATGAAGGAACAGTCGATGGTGAATGGCTCAATGCTCTCATTAATAAAGGAAAAGTGCCTGAAAATCTTGTGCTTGTTGACGTTCGTGCCGCCGAAGACTTTGCCAGCGGCCACCTCAACCAGGCGATCAATATTAAGGCCGCTGATCTTGAAGCTATGCAATTGGCAGCAAAATTACCAAAAGACAAGATCTCGGTTTTCGCATGTGGTACCGGGGCACGAGCCATGGAGGCTTTTTTTAAGCTAAAGGATGCTAAGCAGGATATCTCGAAGGTGATGTATTTTGATGCCAACATCAGTTGCAGTGCAAACAATGACTGCAAAATCGAAGTAAATGAACCGCTTGGTCTGTAATTTACCAGAACAACAAAGAATAAAAAAACACCAATGGTGTTACCATCTATTTTAACTTGTCAGGAGATTACACATGAAGAAAGGAATTATTGCATTAATTACCCTCGTAGCTGTTCTTGGATTTGTCAGTACTCCAGTTTTTGCTGATGTCAATAAAGGACAAAAAATATTCATCAAAATGATGAAAAAACCCTGTGGCTTTAATGGTGGCGAAATGGCCAAAAAGCATACCCAAACAGAGTGGCAAGAGATAAACGACGCAGGCAACCTTAACGAGGAACTCCTCAAAGAGTGCCCCAATGCTAAGCCACTAAACGACAGATATCTTCCCCATGTGTATGATTTTTTATATAATTATGCCAGCGACAGCGGAAATGTACCGGCTTGTTAGTTGAGATTATGATTATTTCTTTCTCTTTTAATATATAAACCATTCAGGAGCAGGCTGTGATCAATTTACCGTAGCCTGCTTCTTTTAACCCAAGTTTATCATGAGAAATTTGGGTTAGCATTCAAGCAATTTTACACTATCAACAAGTGTACTCTTTCTGAGTGAAAAGCGTGTAAAACGATAATCCTCTAAAATAATCCACGTCATAAATTAGAGTAGAACAACAAAGGAGAAAGTGATCATGATAGACAGTATGAAGGATGAACAGATCAGGGACATATCGAAATTGATGAAATCAATCTCTCACCCAATTCGTTTTAAAATCTTATGCTTATTGCAAGATGATGAACTGTCTGTTGGAGACCTGCGCAATCACCTGGAAACGTCCAATTCCAACATCACCCAACATCTCAACATTCTCCGCAATCAAGGTGTCATCGACTTCAGAAAAGATTCAAACTACATTTATAACAGAATTGTTGATTGGAGAATCATTGAACTGATGAGAAAGATGCAACAGCTTTACTTATCAGATACACCCCGATCCTATGTGAATCGTACATAGCTGACCAGCTTACTCAATACCCCTAATTGCTATTCCTTCTCTACTTCCATTTCCCAATCATCCACGCTATTTAGTTCCAGCCATCGCAACTCTCACCCAGCTTGCCCGAATATTTCATGAACTATTCAATGTTCTTAGAAAAATATATTAAATCTCGGCATGTTACGATTTTTTGTAAAAACAATCTCTTGTGGTTTAAAGTGTATTGTTCACTATTGACAGCAATCATCACGGTGCAGTCCACCGCATCTGTTCTTTATTTCAAGAAGCTGTTCTGAGCTATAGCACAAAATTTTTTTGTACTATATAGTAGAAGAGCTACACTTGACAGATATTTGCACTGTCAAATTATACATTGAAACAAATGTTTTCATTACAATCTATAGAATCAAAAGATGTGAGTCTCAATGGAACCTTCAAGTATATTGATTGCTTCAGGAGTTTTGCTTGTTCTTGCCCTATGCTGGTTTGGCCTGCATTATTGGGCTAATCCACCATTGAAGATGCCAGATGCTGAGGCAAGAGTCACGGGAAATTGTGGCGACACCATGGAGTTATGCTTCAATATTGTTAATGGCAAGGTCTCAAAGGTGCGGCATTGGTCAAATGGTTGTGCAATCAGCCAACAATGCATCGAAAGTGCTGCCATATTAACACGCGGAAAATCTCCAGAGCAATTAATGACAATTACCATGCTGGATATTTTGGAAATGGTCGGCCACCTTCCAAATACGCATCTCCATTGTGCCCAGCTTGCAGAAACTACCCTGCAACAGGCGGTAAATGATTATTCTGCTCACTTAGATAATCACGACCCAAAATAGAAAAAATAAACCTTCTAGTAAAAGTACAAATAAAAGCTATCAGTTACAGGGTGCTCGTCAGGTAACAGGTCCTAGCCTGCATATTTCATGGGTCGAGATAGCTTGCTAGCCGAGAAGACACGAGAAATACAGATAAGCGTAGACTTCGATACTCATGTATGCATTTCGCAAAAGCGCCGTGGGATAGCGAGCAATCTCGATCCACCCGTAGGGTGAAAATCGCGGGATTGGGGGATCTTGTAGCTATGGTTACAAAGTGAACCTTTAAAATTTGCCTTAAAAACTTGTATAACATTCTGAAATAACAATTTAATTTTGAACTCGACCATTATTTACATGAAATATGCAGGCTAGAGATGGACAGTTATAAATGCACAAATCACTATTTACGATTTCACAGCTTTCAGCCAACAAGACCTATTTATTTTCTTATTGATTATTCAGCCTGGACGAAAGGGGGAATATTCCTTCAGCACGCCATCTCTTTTTTGGGGAAACATTGAAATCTAACAGCAACACTATTTGTAAAATGAGTGACAAATCTACCAAAATTCTTGCTTTTCTGGAGAAAAACCTGTGGCTTTCGGGCGAGTTAACCTGTGATTTTCTTGCTGCTGGTGAGTATAATGAAAATTTCCTCATAACCGCAGATGAAAAACCTTATGTTTTCAGGATAAATTACGATACCCAACTTGCACTGGATAACCAAATTGAGTATGAATATCAGGTTCTTGATGCACTCAGTTCCTCAGGGGTAACCCCCTTGCCTTACTACTACGATCTTAAGGCAGACGGTTTGGGTAAAGGAGCCTTATTGATGGAGTATCTACCGGGAAGAAGCTTGGATTATGGTTGCGATCTTCCTGCTGCAGCGCAAATTTTCGCCTGCATTCATCGTCAGCCAGCCGATAAACGCCTAATACTCCAAAACAATCCGGCTCGCGATATTGGTGCTGAGTCTTTTGGACTCCTGCAGCGCTTTGATGGCCCTTACTATCCGGAGGTACGTCAGCGTCTAATTAAATATCATACAGAAATAGTTAAAAATTCTGATAAAATGTCTGCCCTTTATGCCAACGAAGAATACTGCATTGTCAATACCGAAGTGAACTCTGGCAACTTTCTTATCGACCAGAATCGTGCCTGTCTTGTTGACTGGGAAAAAGCTGTATTATCATATAGATATCAAGATCTTGCGCATTTTCTTGTCCCGACAACTACCCTCTGGAAAACCCAGTTCCGCTTCTCTGAAGACGAGAAAAAAAACTTTCTCAAGCAATATCTTGAAGCAGGAGATTTTAGACTTTCGCTGGATGAAGTATACAAGAAGACCAAATTGATGGAACGGGTTATCCTGCTGCGTGCCCTTAGCTGGTGTTATATGGCCTATCACGAATACACTTTGGCTGAGCGCGAACTAACCCACAACGACACCTTTGCCACTATACAATCATACCTGGATGAGGCCGAATGTTTCTTGCAATAGAATCTATAACCAAAAGCTATGGTGAGCAATGTGTTGTTGACAACGTCTCATTTAGCGTAAACAAAGGGGAAATGGTTTCTATAATTGGTCCTTCCGGAGCGGGAAAAACCACTCTACTCAAAATTCTGGCAGGTCTTGAATTGGCAGATAAAGGAAACATTACCTCTGCAGCGGATGTCAACAAAAACCCGGCAATCCTGGTTTTTCAGGACTACCTGCTCTTTCCGACCATGACCATTTTTGATAATGTTGCTTTTGGCTTAAAATGTCGTAATATTGACAAAAAAGAGACAGGTGGACGGGTAAATGAAATACTTGATTATTTTCAGCTTGCCGATAAAACCAGTCATTATCCCAATCAACTCTCCGCAGGACAACAGCAGCGAGTAGCTCTGGCAAGAGCAATGGTGGTAAGCCCATCAATTTTACTCCTCGATGAACCTTTCGCCAATCTTGACCGAAACCTCAAGGCCGAAACCGCGGAGTTCATCCGCACATTTCAGCAGGAATATCAAATCACCACCATCAGTGTCACCCATGACCTCCAGGAAGCCTTCATGATGTCAGATAAAATAGGCATCATGCTCGAAGGTAAACTCTGTCAGTTCGATGAGGTCAAAACGGTCTACAATATGCCAGTATCTGCCCAAGTTGCTGAATTTTTAGGTCATATCAACATTATACCCTCGAGTATATTTGACCGTATTGGTCTATCCGCCCCCGAGACAATCAATGATTCAAACATCAGCGTACGGGCAGAGGCGATAAAGTTAAGTCGTAAGGGCGATTGTCGATGGACAATCGAGGAAGTGATTTTTGCGGGCCAGTTTATCATGTATCGTGTTCGTTCAGAGGATAATTTACTCACTGTCTACAGTTTTAATCCTGAGTTCGTCCAGGGAGAGCAGGTCAGTGTTACGGTAAATACATACATTTCTATCAAGGAGAATTGATAATGCAATGGCAGCGTTTCATCAATAGTACAATGACAACCCTTTTCATCCTGGCTGTTTTCGGTTTATACCCGGTGCAGGCTCAGGAGTCATTTGAAGAGCTTGTCAACCAAGCCAAAGGGACAACGGTGAAGTGGTTTATGTGGGGTGGCTCACCGACAATTAATTCATGGGTGGACACCTATGTGGCAAAAGAGGTTAAAAAACTCTACGACATAGATCTACAAAGAGTTCCAGCCGATGCTGCTATTTTTGTAAACAAGCTGTTAACGGAAAAACAGACTGGACGTAAAAAGGGTACCATGGATCTTCTCTGGATAAATGGTGAAAATTTTAAAAATGCCATGGAAAACAAGCTTTTATACGGTCCGATTACTCAAATGCTTCCCAACTTTTCTTATGTTGATCCAACCACCGTTGCCTTTGATTTCGGCTACCCGGTTCAAGGATATGAAGTACCTTATGGCCGGGCGCAGTTTGTCTTCGAGTATGACAGTGCTGTCTTGCCTGATCCACCAATGTCTCTAGATGACCTCAAAGCCTGGGTGAAGAAAAATCCTGGCAAATTTACCTATCCCAGTCCTCCGGATTTCACAGGATCAGCTTTTATTCGTCAGGTATTCTATGGTCTGACTGGTGGCCACGAGCAGTATATGCAAGGTGTGGATGAAAATCTCTTTAATAAAAATGCTCCTAAGCTCTGGGTCTATCTTAACGAAATAAAACCTTTTCTCTGGCAGAATGGAAGAACCTACCCGAAAGATATTGCAGCACTGGACACTCTTTTTGAACGGGGCGAAGTACTGCTGAACATGAGTTATCATCAGGCCAATGCCCAGAGTAGAATATTGCAGGGACGCTATAAGAAAAGCGTACGCACCTTTGTGATGAAAAATGGTTCTATTTTCAACACCCATTTTACCGCAGTCCCATATAATGCACCAAATCGTGCTGGGGGCTTGGTTGTTGCCAATTTTCTGCTTTCACCCGAGGCCCAATATCACAAAAACAACCCGAAAAACTGGGGAGATTTTACCGCATTAGATCTCAATCGGCTGGATGATGCTGAGCAGAATCGATTTCAGGCTCTCAATCTGGGTGAAGCCACCCTTTCCCTCTCAGAACTCGCAGAGTCAGCAGTTCCGGAGATACCCTCAGGATATCTCGAATTATTAGAGCGTGATTGGGTAAATCAGGTTCTCCGCAAGCAATAAAGAGTCATGCAGCGATCCTATATTCTTTATAGCCTGCTTCCCCTGCTTCTGCCGTTTATGGTAATTATTGGCGGTGGGCTGTTGATTACGACACTGCAGTCCTTTGGTGTTTTCATGTTTTCGTATACCTATGAAGACATGTTCTTTGCCTATAAAGAGCTTTTCAGCGATACCTGGTTTCTTGAATCGGCAACTTTTTCTCTCTATGTTGCTCTGATTGCCACGACTATCTCCATAGTGCTTGGCACGCTGTTCTCGTATTTGATCTGGAAACTCCCCGGTAAATATCACAGTCGTACCGTGATCTACAAAATACCGCTCATTTTGCCGCACATTGCCGTGGGATTTGTCGCTGTAATTCTGCTTTCCAGAACTGGAATTTTCTCTTCAATTGCTTTCCAGTTGGGAATCGTCGAGTCATTCGAGAACTTTCCTAACCTGCTGTATACCAGGTCAGGGGTCGATCTCATTGTCGCCTATGTTTACAAGGAAACACCCTTTGTCATGGTCATGGTATATGCAATCTTGAGCCGCTTTGATCGGCGAATTATTGATACTGCCACAATGCTGGGTGCATCTCAATCGAGAAGCTTTTTCACCCTTATTCTGCCCTTTATTATGCCAGTGATAAACACCACCTTCATCATCTTGTTTATCTTCTCCTTCGGCGGTTTTGATCTGCCTTTTGTCCTGGGTGACAGCTATCCTGGAATGATAAGCATTCGAATCTATGAGTATTTCTTTCAAAGAGATATAGCACTACGGCCAATTGCCATGGCTATGCTGACGATGGTATTTGTCTTTAGCCTGGTCTTCATTTTCACATATCTCAAACTTTCATCTCGACTGGAAAAGGGAGTCCGGAAAATATGATCAGACTCGTCATATTGCTACTGCTTTTCGGGTTTATTTTCCTTTTTCCACTACTCGTTATAATTTTGTATGCAGCTTCTTCGTCGTGGACATTTCCACAGGTTGTCCCTGGAGAATATGATCTGCGCAGTATTACCTATCTTTGGGTACATAGGGGAGATATCTGGGCCAGTCTTCTGTCATCGTGCTGGTATTCATTTGGCACCATACTGGTCACCCTGCTTATGACTATTCTGCCTGCCAAACTTTTTGCCAGAACAGATTTTAATGGAAAAATTGTGCTGGAAGGACTTTTTCTCGCTCCAGCTCTCATTCCTCCAATGGCATTTGCCATGGGTGCCCATTACATCTTCATATATCTGGGTATCGCCGACACCATTATAGGTGTTGTACTGATTCTGAGTTTATACAGCTACCCTTATATGCTCAGGGCTTTAACTGCAGGATATCAAGCCTGTGGTGAAAACTACACATTGTGCGCCAGAAATATGGGAGCTTCAGCACTCCGTATTCTCCTGAGTGTTGAAGTACCTCTGCTTCTTCCAGCCATGATAGCCGGCAGCACCATTGTTTTTTTGGTCTCCTTTTCTGAGTATTTCCTGGTTTTTCTTATTGGTGGTGGTACCGTACCATCATATTCTGGGTATATCTTTCCACTATTGAACTCCTCAGATAAAAGTGTCGCTTCCCTGCTGACCCTGCTCTTTCTTCTCGTTCCCATACTGCTCTTTTTCCTAATTGACCGCCTCATTTACAACACCTACCGCAAACGTGGCATGATGTAGTTCATAAGAGAAGAGGTTCATGGAAAAAATTGGGAAAAGAAGTTAGGGTTTATATAGAGAACTGGTTTTAGTTAGATGGTTCTACCATTTGATTATCCTTTTCACCTTAAATGATGCATAAGCAGTTCATTAACTGGAGCTATTACCATGCAGCAAGACATCAGGGATATCACTTATATTGATCATAATGATGTTGTCGGGCTGAACTTCATCAATCCCAAGGTAAAATATGTCTTTCGCCGACATTTTCGTCAGGGTTTACGCTCTCATATACTTGAGATTCTTGAATCTGCTGATATTGAAGTGGAGAAATCCGGTACCATGATCAATGGTACCCTTCATTTTCCCAAGGCAAGACCCAGAAAGGTCCTGCGGATATTTCGCACGAGATTTACCAGTGTTGACCAAGCACTTAGTGAAATTCAGCGCGTCAAAATGACCGAAAAAATGCTAACCCCAGAATTTATTGCCCGATCCATAGAAATACTCGTGGAATATGATGGTCCGGAAAAAAGTGGTCCGTTGTTGTGCGGTCTACAGGAGTATATCAATGGTGTTATTGTTGATCCCTGGACAAGGTTAGAGGGCCTAACCCTGCTTAGCACGCTTTACGATTCATTAACCATGCATTGCACAGAACCCCTCGTTCCTTTTGATCAATGGAAAAAAGCCGTTTTTGAATATGGCAACCAGTTTATCGCAAACATTAAAAGAATGATTGTGGAAAGCGACCATGTGCCTGATCTGGCAGGAATTGGCAATGTCCTCATAACCCCTTCAGGTCGGTTAAAACTGGTGGATATTAATAATATTTCTAAAGTTGTGCGAGACGACACCATCAGGGTCGATGATAGAAATTATCCAGTCTGCGACAAATCAATAGAGGCACTTGCCTTAATTGCATATAAACTCCTCGACCAAAAAATCGACCTCTCGGATCCAGTCTATGGACTTTTTCTTGCACCGGAAAGGAAGAACAAGGTGCAAGAAATCGAGAAACAATTTCTACTTGAGTATGATACAAGACACGACTTACCTAACAGCTAAAGTGCTCTGGAGAATCAAGTAATACGGCCTTTTTTTAGAATCTCCTGAAATGTTCTTGTATATTCTCACCTGATAAATATTCTAGTCTTGACATTTCATGAAATATCAAGACTATCGCTCTTCTTGCTTACGTACTTTGAATTCAGCAAATGACTACTTATAATTACCAGATATGCTTCCTGGTAACTTTAAAAATAGTTATTTAACCCACCTTAAATAAATGTAGAGGAGGAATTTATGGGGATTTTTTCATGGATAATTCTAGGACTTCTTGCCGGTGCCCTAGCCAAACTGTTAATGCCCGGGAAAGATGGCGGAGGAATTTTTATAACCATGGGACTGGGCATAGCAGGGGCTTTTGTTGGGGGCTGGCTTGGTTCTTTCTTTGGACTTGGAAGCATGAGTGGTTTAAATATTGGCAGCATCCTGACAGCCACAGCTGGTGCTTTTCTCATCCTTTTCGTCTACAAGCAGGTTAAAAAATAACTCAATGATGAGGCAACAATAATGTTGCTACATACAAAAAATTTAACATTCGTAAATCTTATGGACCTTGTTTAATATCAGCATATTTTCTTTTATTTACAGATCATTCAAACCGCATTTCTCTTATCTTCTTTGAGCAACATGTCGTAACGCCAGAGCTTACGGTGTATCTGAAAGCTATTGATCATAAGACCTGCGAAGCAAATGATTACTGTCAAGGGAACCAATATAGTAAAATTACTGGTACCCAAAATGGTGATAAAGATGTTGATGACAATAAATACAAGTCGCATTTCCGTGGGACCAATTCCATAGTGGTATATCTCAAATTCGTTTGTTGCGCCAAATGACAAAAAGGAGCTGACCATGAAACCGCTTAGTACAACGAGCAAGCCAAAAAACCAAATTCCTAGAACTGCTGGGGAAATCATATAGCCCACAAAAACTAGTGAGCAGAGAAACAGATAATCAAGAAAGTGATCCATATAAAATCCCCATTTGATCAATCCAGTCCCTCGTTGACGACCGAGTTCTCCATCAAGTAAGTCTGAAAGATATTGCAGCACT
>CAZWVC010000057.1:0-16923 GCA_964637245.1 uncultured Desulfocapsaceae bacterium | reverse complement strand
ATTGCCCTTGTAATACTCGTAATGTGTCGAAATAAAATGTTTTTATCTGAGATCATTAAATAGTTCATGAAATATCCGGGCTAAGGGTAGAGGTGTTAAGGGCTCAGCTTTCTGGTGTTTCAACTATTGGAGTTATGCTTTGGGGTGATCCCCAGAGTTCCTAATTTCCGTTTTTGGTAGAATAATAATCTGTAAGAATCCTCAGATGATCAAAGGCCAGGGGGGGAAGAGTATCCTGGTCAAACATTTTGGCGACTGCAGCATCATCACCCGCCTGGAGTGTTCCTTTTCCCTGACCAATAAATACGGTTGAGGCAGTATGAAAGCGAGAGTCTCTATCGGGATTAGAATAGGTATGAAATTGGCGCAAATTCTCAATCTCTAACCCTGTCTCTTCAAGAGCTTCCCGTATTGCTGCATTTTCATAGGATTCGCCATAATCCACAAATCCACCGGGCAAGGCCCAGCCATGGGGTGGGTTTTTTCGTTCGATCAAAACGATTTTATCTTGTATTTCTATGATTATATCTACGGTCGGGATAGGGTTGCGATATCCCTCGATGTCTTTTTTGCAATGCGGACAACGCATAATTCTTCCTATTTTGCTGACTCAGCAGCTCAGCAATGTGGCTATCTGTTCCCAGTTGTTGACAGTGGTAAAATTGTTCCACTGAATATTCCATGGTTGACGGAAAAGTATTGGAGTTAATCCAGCATCTGCTACCTGAGCACAGGTTTCTGCCCGGTCGTCTATAAAATATCTTAAATTTTGTTGAAGTATATACTTGACCTTTTGATCATGGTCACTCATTGCGATGACATTGATATGTCTGCAGGTTTCTTCTGGAAGATAGTTGGCTAGCCAGTCCGTTACCGGATGAGCCAAGGAGCGGGCAGTAATAATATTTACCTCAGTGTACCGGGTTATGCTGCTAATCACCTTCAGTGCTCCGCCAATTGGTAAAAGACCTTTGGCCAGGGAATCGGCAAGAATGTCGCTGAATATCTCATCTACAATGGTTTCAGGAATATTGGTACAATCCTCGACTTTAAAACTGTTGATGTCTTCCAATGTAAATGAACAGTAATTGAATTCCTCACAAGCAATCCGCATAAATGCTTCGCCAATATCGGCAATGACCCCGTCAAAGTCAAATCCTATACTTTCAGGGGGGATAGAGTTACTGTTCATAGTTGTTCTCAATTTCTTTAACTTTAGCAACGAGTTGAGAGTTGATGGGTGCAGGTATACCATGTTTATGGGCTAACACAACTAAAGCACCATTAATGGCGTCAATCTCTGTTTTTCGGCCTTTACGAATATCCTGGAGCATAGAACTGATATTCTCAGCAGTGGCGTGGCATACGGAGATTGTTTTTTGCATAGGGTTATCTATAGGGATATTTTCGCAATTGGCGATCTCGATGGCTTCATTAATCGCACCTCTCATCTGATCCATAGCTTCTGGTAATTTTAAAAGATCACCATTCTTACAATCATAGATCACACTTAGAGCATTTATTCCAACATTGATGAAAAGTTTAGCCCATATTTGGTGGAGTATAGCATTACTTATTTTTGTCTGCATTCCACCTGAACACAACCAAGCGGTTGCTTGTTGGAGAGCATTTCTGTGGTGACTAGATTCATCCTGCAAAAATCCCAGATAAGTATGCCCTGAGCCAGCATGACGAATATCTCCGATGCCCTGATTAGTTGCTCCTTCTGTGGTAGTACCAAAGGCAACAGCAATATTACTTATTTCACCTTGGAATTTAAGATGGCTGATACCATTTTGAAGAAAGATGAGTAAAGAATCAGGATTGAATAGAGAAGCGGAAAAACGCAGGCACTCTTCTACATCATAGGATTTAACACAAAGAAAGATGACATCTGCGTGTTCAACGTCAAGCGGATTAGAATAGACCTTAATCTTCAGTACATCTTGACCATTTTGATGATTATATGTAAGGCCACGATTGTTTATTTTTTTGGCTCGTTCCTGATTGTAGTCGAGAAGGGTGATTGTATCAGTACCAGCATTACCGCGTTGAAGAATAGAAGCGACCAGGCAACCCATTGCACCTGGGCCAATAATTAGTGCATGCATTTTCTCAGACTCTGTGGTTGAGGCATGGTTTCATTTTCTTCGACTGTATAGCTGGCTTAGACAGATGTAGATCTAAGCCATTTTCTTGCAAGAAATAGGTGAACTATTGCTTTAGAAGGCTCGTGTCCTGTCAATCTTCATCTGCTGCAGCCTGCTTACCATTTTATTTTCCTGACGTCGTTACTCCTTCGGTCACATAGCGCAGCTATGCTCAATCAGTCGCACCTTGCAGGAAACTAAAATCGCGGCACGATCTTACGACATTTGATGCTTGCCATGACACTAGGTGTTAAAGTTCTACTTAAAATTAAATTATTCTGTAGAGAGGGCAGCTTGTTCTATCATGGCGGTATATTTATAGCCGAAGCCAAAATCTTTATTAGCCACCATTACCCCCTCTATCAGGATAACTTGATTAACTTCTACCAATTCAGTACTGGTAATTACCAGATCATGACTGTTTTTCATTGGATCACCAGTGCCGTCCTGTACATGAATCCAGTTTCTTCCCATTATATTGGGGCTTATTTTTACCACTTTCCCTCGGAGACGGACATTTTGCCCGTCCAATGTATCCGCTTTGTCGAAAATTTCTTCAATGGTATAGCTATTTTCACCGCTTGCCTTTTCAACTTTTGCTTCAATAAATGGTACCATTGCTCCTGCACTTCCTGAAGTATTGGCTGAATTCAAAGGTGGTGTGGCTGGCTTCTTCGTTTCGTTTTTTATGGCTTCGGCAAAGGAGGAAGATGTCTTCTGAGGTGCTGGTGTTGGCTGAACTTTCTTTTTATCCCCATCTTCAAGACCTGGGGAGAAAATTATACTCTCAAAGGTTTTATCAAGGGTTTTCGAGTGGAAATCAGCCATAACCATACCTTGGAGGTAGGTTACTTCCTCGCCTACTTTCACGGTGGTAGCTGGAATGGCAACCCATACTTGCTGGGTAGCTGTATTAATCTTCAAATAAGTATAACTGGCAGCATCCATTGTTTCTACTATCGTACCTTGCCGTTCTGTCTCAGCATGCCCGAAACCCACATAAAACATGAATGAAATGGCAGTAATAAAAGTAAGAAAATAGATTTTACTGGTGTTGCTGGATATGTGCATCATGTGGAACTCCAAAATAAATATTAATCTGTACTATTCGAGTTATATTACAGAGAGTTCTTTAATCATCTTCCAGCAGGAAGGCAACAAATTCAAGAATCGACCTGGCCCATTTATCATAGGTTTTGGAGGTGAGGTTAAGACCGTCTTTTTTGAATAACATCTCATTTGATGTTGCCAAATTCGCAAAATTATCAAGAAAACAACAACCCAATTGAGTAGTCATTTCATTAATGCTGACATTAAGATGATATATTGCCTCTTCGACAAGAAAATCCACCTTGATGTTTGGCAAACTGTTCACGATTATTTCTGCTTCGGGATAACGGTTGCTGAGTCGAATGACTCCTCTGCGAATCTGATCAACGAAGGTGTAATCCTTTTCAATGACATTGTTTATACCGGTCATTATCAGAATTATATCTGGCGTGGGTGCATTGTCTTCAATACGTGACAATCGCTGCAGAAATCCTTCAACTTTCTCTTTGGCTAAACCATAGGTATGGACTTCAAATAATGGCATTCTTCTTTGCCAGTCATAGTCCGCTATGAGGTAATCTCCAAGAAAGAGAAAAGTGCCTTGCGTCATTGTATACAATTTAACTCTCTATTATGAGAGGTAAGTCAGTAGTCTGGAGTGTGGATTATGTATAATTATTGTAGCTGTGGGAAGTATATTGTTATTGAGAGTTATTTTCAAGTATTTAGAGATAATTATGGAAATTCAGGCTGACCATTAAATTGTTCGCTCAGGTAAAAGGAAGCTGTCCAGATGTGAACTAATTATTCTTAGTTTGCAACACGACTGAGGCCATTGGAGCAACTTCGATGGTATCACCTTCATAATAAAAAGTTGCATGGTTTACTGAAACAAAATCCTCAGGAGAGGTCTTTGCAGTATCAACAATTCTAAACCATCTTTTTGATGTGCTTATGTCTGGAGGAGCGGGGAGAGTAAATGTTGCAGAGGAGTCTTGACTGCCGTTGAGCATTACAAAGAAATTACTGCCGTTGATACCTCTGCCATTGAGTAAATAAGCTAAGTGGTGGCATTCGGGTGACCAGTCCGTTTTCCCAGGTTCAAGCGACTGCCATGTCACTTCGGTAGCCTTCTCATCAACTGTAAAGAAACGGTCACGTCTGAAGACTTTATGACTTTTACGTAATGCTATGCACGCTTTGAAAAAGCGAAGTAGGCCTCTGTTTTTCTCTACGAGTTTCCAATCTATCCAGCTGGTTTCATTATCCTGACACCAGGGATTGTTGTTACCGCGTTGAGTGCGGCCAAATTCATCGCCTGCTGTCATCATTGGCACGCCCTGTGAAAGAAAAAGAATCAAGGCCATACTTTTGATTCGGCGAAATCTCATCTTTTCAATATTTACATCGTTGGTTTCGCCTTCGACACCACTGTTCCAGCAGAAGTTATGGTTTTCACCATCTTGATTATTTTCTCCATTAGCCCAGTTTCGTTTCTTTTCAAAACTTACCAGGTCCATGAGAGTGAAACCGTCATGACTGGTAATAAAATTAATAGAGTTAGATGGTCCTCTTGAACTGGGCTTGTAAAGATCGGAGCTTCCGGCAATACGGGTTGCCAATTTCGTTACACTGTCTTTGCCACCTGCAAAAAAGTTGCGTACATCATCACGAAACTTGCCATTCCATTCACTCCAGCGCGTATCAGTGGAAAAAGAACCAACTTGATATAAGCCTGCAGCATCCCAGGCTTCAGCAATGATTTTAGTATCTCTTAACACTGGGTCTTCGGCAATTATTTCAAGCATGGGGGGATCGGGAAGCACATTACCTTGTTGGTCGCGCCCCAGAATCGAAGCAAGATCGAATCGAAATCCGTCTATGTGCATTTCTATCACCCAGTAACGAAGAACCCTTCTTATCAGCTCTCTTACTACCGGATGATTGCAATTCATGGTATTGCCGCAACCCGAAAAATTCATATACTCCATAGTCTCGGGGGCAAGAATATAATAAATGGGATTATCAATACCTCTAAAACTTGAAGTTATGCCATCATAGCCTGATTCACCAGTATGGTTGAATACAATGTCAAGAATCACTTCGATACCAGCCTGATGTAGTGCCCTAACCATTTCCTTGAATTCAAGCATGTAGTCTTCAGTATTGGCAGCATAGCTTGATTTCACTGAAAAGAAGTTGATTGAATTATAGCCCCAGTAGTTTTTTAATTTTTCACCTGATTCGGGATTTGTGAATTGGGTGTCGTTCTCGTCATATTCGGCAACTGGCATTAATTCTACAGCTGTTATTCCTAACTCTTTGAAGTAAGGTATTTTTTCTATAAGGCCACGGTAGGTGCCGCGATGTTCAATTTCAGAAGTAGGACTTTGCGTAAAGCCGCGAACATGAAGCTCATAAATGATGGTATCTGACAGAGGTATTTTTAGCGGTGTTTCTCCTTGCCAGTTAAAGCTATGGCGAGGGATAAGGCAGCATGGTTTTTCTCCATATGCCGAATTCTTACCCCATTGACGGGGAACAAGTTTGCGACAATAAGGATCAATGAGAATATCTGATTGATTGAATACAGTTCCTAGAGTTTTTAATTGGCTGTCACCGCCTATGCGATAACCGTAACGAATTCTTTTCCAGTATAGGGGAAGAAGAATATGCCACACATCGCCGGTGCGATTGTAGTCGGGCATAAGGGTAAAAGTGTAGTCTTCAACCTCTGTAGTCGCATCATCAAACACTTCAACAACCAGTTCTACATGTGTAGCGTGTCTGGAAAATATTGCAAAGTTGATGCCGTCTGGAAGTACAGTAGCTCCCAAGGGAAGTGGGAAACCTCTTTTGCCTACAGGGACAGAATTATTTTTAGACATTTTTGATAATGATTATTATGTTTAATAAGCATTAAATGGAGCCATTTAAGAGCTACTATAATAACGAATGATATCATTAGAAACCAGGTTGGACAAATAGATCTGATTGAAGCGGAGGGATTATGTATCACAAAGTTAAAGTTGGCGATAGAATAATAAGTCCGATTGATTGGGAGATGACTCCTGAGTTGAGTTTTGGCACCTATGAATCATGGGGTGGACGAGAACGGGTGAGAGACAATCAAGAACAGGTCTATTATTTTTTCGTTGATAACTGGGGAGATGAACCAAAAGTCTGCTTAATGGAAAGAGCGGTAAAACATGCAAAAGTATTGGCTGAGGTAGATGTTCCTGCAGATTTGGTTAAAAAATGCGTAGAAAAGCAGGGAGCTGCTGCCCGGTTTGAAATGAGTTTTGCCGTAGATGCTGAAGTTAAAAATTGGCTCATAACTCATGTTCTTGAAGGTGGTGAGAATGACTATGTCAAGCCGGTCATAGAAAAAGTAGTTCACGAAAATATGGGGGCTCCACTACCTGAAATTGGTAAGGCTAACTGGCATTTTGATGTCTTAACTCTCCCTAAAGAGCAAGCCGTCCTGGTGGATGAGGAGGTGGAGAGCATAATCAAGAAATGGGATTTTTTTGATTTGGAAAGAAATGATAGTGGTAGTTTTATTAATGGCTTAGTAGACCCAGGTGATGGTCTTACGGTGATAGATGAGCGCACCGGTCTGCAGTGGCAGGCTGGCGGATTAGATATTTGTTCTATACGTACGATGAATAAAAATATTGAAGAAATCAGCAAAAATGGTTTTGCCGGTTACAATGATTGGCGGTTGCCCACCCTTGAAGAGGCCATGTCACTGATGGACTCATCTGTAAATTTTAAGGGTGTACATCTCAATCCCTGTTTTTCCATAGATCAGCCATTTGTTTTTGTAGCTGCCCAGCGCAAACCTGGTGGGTATTGGTTTGTTGATTACAAACACGGGCGTGCGTTCTGGTCATCTGGTACTATTCCAGGTGGGTTTGGGCGATTGTGTCGCAGTATAGAATAATAATCTTAATACAAAAGGGGTCCTGGAAAGTTGCTATAACCCTGAAAATAAAGGGAAAATTGTGGCTGTGGTTTTCCCTTGAAAGGGGCCCACAAAAGTTTACCGACTATTTTAACATGATGAAATATAATGGTTTTTATAGCTACTCAGCTATAGTAATTAGTTTGTCGGTCATTACCTGTTTACCGATTCGTTAATGCAATATTCCAATTTTTCTCAACCAAATATATCAAATTCAATCTCAAGTATCACAATGTCTGGTTACCGATATTACTGTCCTACGTCGATAGTGAGCCAAATATTTGATCTGCACGATTACAGATCATTTCCGATGAATATATTCAGGAAGGCAATGTCATTGCCGCTCTCTTCATATTGAGACTATATTGGGTTAGCTTTAGTTTACAGCTCTCTATTTCTTAACAATTGTTCGCTATCAGGAACAAGCTGAAAATGTTTTAGGACCCTTCAGTAAATCAATGCCAAAAAACATCTCTTTTTCCTAAGTAAAGTGAATGGTTCTAATTGGTTAAGACTAATTCTTGTCACGAACTAAGGTGTGGCCAGTATCAGTTTGTTTCCCTTTAGCTGTTTCCCTGTTCCACCACATCCTGGATTTGATTCGTGCCATAACCTCGCTAAGCCGATGGCGACTCACTGGGAGCATTACATCAGACTTCAGATACACTTTGGAAGCACGGCTCTTTTTGTCAAGCTGACGTATTGCTTGCATATTGACCACATGGGAACGATGGATTTGAATAAACTGGCTTTGAGGTAGTTTCTTCAAGAGGTCAGCCAGGGAAGACTTAACATAATAACTATTGGATACCCCATCTTCGAGGGTATAGATACGGCAATAATGGTCCTCTACTGTAACATGACTGATAGAGTCCTTCTCCAGTATTATCTGGCTGCTTCCAATTTGGACGTAGAGTGGTGCCAATTCACTGTCGTTCTTTTCAACCGGCACGATATCCTGTAGAGCTTTTTCTTTTGCGGCCAACCTTTGTAATTGGGACACAAGGATCTGTCTCTCTTTCTTCAGCCCTCGCTGTCGCGCAAAGGCTATCAGGCACAGTAATACAATTGTGCCAAAAAAGAATGGAAGACAGAACAAGAAATTATCCAAAGGCCGTGGGCGCATTTGGGGATATAATTGATAATAGTGATAGGTATCCAGGGCGTAGTATTGTATTCCCTCAAATACGATAGTCCGCTGAACATAAAATGCGGCCAAAAAACTTCCTCCCCAGATCAGGGCTTGTTTTCCCAGGGTTCGGCTGTCATATCGGCCCCATCGGCCAGTTAAGCGAGCCAACCATTCATCGCATACGTAAAGGCATATGCCGAAATTGATGATAGTGTGCAATATATAGTTACCACGGAAACTTATTGAGGTAACTCGCCATGTTAGTCGGCCATAGATTTCAAGTGCAACATAAGTCCAAATTCCAATGAGCAGGCATCCCAAAAAATAGAGCAGATAGCGATACGACGATTGTGTATACAAAAGACCAACGGAATAATTGGCAACAGCCCCAGGGAGATGCCTCAAGAATGTAAAAGTAGTTCCCATCATAAAGAGTTTACCATTGAAGGGTAGCTAGCAATTTAATACCGAGAGAACTTCAAATAATAGCTGTTTACCCGGTGAGCTCAAAAACTTTGCGATTTAAGATAACCCATTCACGAACCAATTGAACCATTGACGAACCGAGACTTGAAACGCTCCTTATTACAACGTTAATTGATTTTCCAAGCATAGAATTGAAATTCTATTCGAAAAAGCAAGTGATGTCAAAATGAAGAAGGAACAGACGGAAACTCAAGAGCGGAAGTGGAGCCTATGAACTCAACAATTAAACCACGAACAAGCCCCCAGTACTACTTTTGGCCATTTATTGCCTTAGCTCTTGGTATAGCCATTCTCTGTTGTGCCGCAACATCTTTTTCAGCCAGCCAAAGAGATTATTGGCCGACCCTAGGATGGAAAACTTCGCTGCCTGAGGAACAGGGCGTTGACGCTGATATACTCGATGGGGTCGATGAAGAAATTCGTAGTAGGTTTCCTGATATCTATAGCCTTCTGGTCATTAAAAACGGAAGGTTAGTTTTTGAAGAATACTATTCTTTTGGGGACCAGAAGAAGATCGGCCTTGTCCATTCTGTAACTAAAAGCGTAATGTCGATCCTCATAGGAATTGCCATAGATCAAGGGACGATCACTTCTGTAGACCAGAAAGTTTTCGATTTTTTACCAGAACATTTTACGAGTGACATCGATCCCTCTAAACAAGATATCACTCTACGTCATTTGCTAACTATGACTCCAGGCTTTGAGTGGGAAGACAGAGGTCAAATCTTTTGGGAATGGTTGTTTTCTAGCGATTTCATAAAGTTCACTTTTGATTTGGACATGGAAAGTTCACCTGGGGAGAAATTTACATATAGTACTGCCGTCTCCCATATTCTTTCGGGCATTCTGACTCGAGCAACACGAATGAACGCGCTTGACTATGCAAAAAAATACCTCTTCAAACCTTTAGGAATAGAAGATGTTAAGTGGAGTCAATGCCCCAAAGGTTTCAACAAAGGTGGTACAGGACTGCAGCTCAAGCCACGGGATATGGCAAAGATTGGTTATCTTTATCTCAATAACGGCATCTGGGAAGACAAAACCATTGTCTCGGAGAACTGGGTGAAAGCATCCACTGTTTTTCAAGTGAAAGCTGATTTTGACTATGGATACGGGTATCAGTGGTGGACTAAAGACATAAACGGTTGTCCAAGCTATCGTGCCTGGGGGCGCGGAGGTCAGTTCATTGTTGTCATTCCTGAGCTTGATATTGTCATGGTTGTGACTTCTAAATTTGAGCTTCCTCTCCCTCCAACACTGCACTATTCTCCTCTGTTCGAATATATTGCCGAGGCTGTTCAGACAGATAAATGCTCCGGCAATGTTGAAAGTAAAGAAAATTTTGACACGTTTGCTGATGCAGGTGATTCAGATCGATGCAAACATCTGGTCGACATTCCGGTTGGAGTATTAACCTTTCTTGATGGATATGCAGAGGCCTTTAAAAACAAGGACATCAAAAATTCGATGACCTATTATTCAAATGATTTTCTTTTAAACGGGCGCGACAAAGAGGGATCGAAAAGGATGTTAACCTCTCTATACAGTCAGATTCCAGTTAACTCGATCTGTATTCAATTAAGCCAATTCAGTCAAACAGGCTCAATTGCAGATGTTGCGGGAACCCTGCATTTAAACTCACGCTCAACCAAACTTATTGTTCCTAAAATTATTGAAGAAAACGGAAAATGGAAATGGTATGGCGATCAAGGGGATAAATTGGACTCGCGGCCAACTGTGCCACCTGATGTTATCCGTTTCCTCGAAGAATATTCTGCGGCGATAGTAAGCCATGACAAAACCAAAATAGCGGAATATTTTTCCGATCATTTTTCCTCAAGAGGTTTTACCAAGAATTCTATCTTATCCTACATCGTCCCCCTATATATCGATATGACATCCATCGAAATTGAATTGACAGCCTACGAGCCCAAAGAGGGTGGGGCATATGTGGAAGGTCTATTTAAAACCAAACCATATGGAACGTTGCCTTTGAGGTTCAATCGTATCATTCAGGAAGATGGGAAATGGAGGTGGGCGGGTACGGTAAATTCCACTAGGTCTTAATGTTTTACCCGCAGGTTAGGTATTCCATAAATAATGCTGTTAAGTAGAAAAGAGCCACGCTAGAAGGGTTATTACATTAAAAAAAATCATAAGGATAACGGTAATGGGATCATCGCTAATTGGTCCAATTTTCATACGGATTTTCATCTTTCTACTTGGACTGATGATGGTGTTGACAGCTATAAATAAACTCTCCATATATTTTCAGCATCGCTACCTTGGTCGCATGACATACGGCATAATTGACCACCCCTCCTCAAGCAGAGATTTTGGTGGCCGTCCGTTAATCCGATATGAGAGTGCTTTGGGGGAAGTGTATGAGTTCAAAAGTAGGGCCAAAACTCACTGGTTCATAACGCCAAAAAAGGGAGAAAGAGTCAAAATATTCTTTAATGAAAAGAAGCCACAAAACGCGATAGTGGATAATTTATTCTACTATTGCTTTATTCCTCTGATCTTTTTAGCAGCTGGTGGCTATTGTTGCATTTATGCCATTTTTTACCATAAAGAGTATTAACTATGTAAAAGAAGGTCATGCTTACGTAATCGATAAATCATAGTAAAATTAATTGTGAGCACTGTTTTTTCAAGAAGCTCAATTCATTCTCACAAGAGGTTTCATATGAAAATGATCCTAAGCCGCAGAGAATTTCTAAGATCTTCACTTATAACCGGGATATGCTTGCATTCAGGTCTTGCAATGGCAAACCATGAGCCGGTAAATGCTCCCCAGATCGAAGATAGAATTGATGTTCACCACCATATCATTCCACCGGTGTATCGTTCATCCTTAACAAAAATTGGTATAACAACCACCAATGGTATGCCTTTCCCTGAATGGAATGTACAAGAATCAATTGATGCAATGGACCGAAACGGTATTCGGGCAGCTATTACATCCCTTTCCTCGCCTGGGATATTTTTTGGAGATCTCGGCTTCACCGTGGAACTGGCAAGAAGCTGCAATGAATTTTCCGCAGATCTTGTCAAGCGTTATCCAGGGAGGTTCGGCGGGTTTGCGGTTCTACCGCTGCCGGATACCGACGCAGCGATAAAAGAAATAGAATATGCCCTTGATGTATTGCAATTGGACGGTGTTATTTTGCTAACGAATGTGGGAGGGAGGTATGTGGGTTCGCCTGAGTTTAGTGATGTATATTTAGAACTCAACCGGCGAAAGTCTATCGTATACGTTCACCCCACAGAACCGCATAATGGGATGTTTCCAAAAATACAAATGCCACCGTCATTTTTTGAATTTATGTTTGATACAACCCGGGCTGTGGCAAACCTTATCCGACATAACACTCTGGACCGTTTCTCTGATATTCGGTTTATTCTTGCCCATGCTGGTGGTACTGCACCATATTTAACATGGAAGATGTCACTGACGGCGCGCTTGTACGGAAACAGTAGCCAGAACGTTATCCCCCAGATGCAGCGGCTTTATTATGATACAGCCCTATCAACCTCCCAATACCCGCTTGGGCTTCTTAAGGAATTGGCTGGTACGGATCATATCATTTTTGGTAGTGATTTTCCCTTTGCTCCGGAATTTGTTATGGCCTCTTGTCTCTATGAACTCGACCATTATGGCGGTTTTGATGCAAAAGCACTTAAAAAAATATATCGAACAAACGCTGCTGGTTTGTTTCCCCGGTTAAAGTTTTGATGGTTCACTCTATGTAAATTACCAGGAGAGGAGGGTTGGTATCGAACATGCTCTATCACAAGCGATATTATTCTATAGTATTTCTATCAGTGGTGTTTTTTTGCATCATTTTGTTTGGTCCATCATGGGCACCAGCATTGGAAAAAGATGGAGGATTTACGTTCAACAAAGAGTCAGATTATTGGCCGACAAATAAGTGGAAGTCTTCGCCCCCTGAAAAACAGGGGATGCGGTCCTTGCTATTAACCAAGATGTTTGAGGAAATCAACGATGATCATTATTACATTTCCAGTGTAATGGTTGTAAGAAATGGGTATGTGGTCGCTGAGGCAAACCGAAACGATACCGACCACATGTATCCCATATGGTCCACTACCAAAAGTATTACTACGGGACTTGTTGGAGTTGCATTGAAGCAGAGTATTCTGAAAAGCATCAATCAGCCTGTTCATGATTTCTTTCCTAAATTGTCCTGGCAAGAAGATGATCCGCAGAAGAAAAATATAACAATAAAACATCTGCTTACAATGACTTCTGGTTTTGATTGGCCAGAAATCGAATCCAGTCTTGCTTATGATGGAAACCCTGAATATCAAATGGAAATGAGTTCAAACTGGGCTGAATATGTCTTAAACAGACCCATGACCCATCGACCGGGTGAAACCTTCAACTATAATTCCGGTTGCTCCATTCTTTTAACAGCAGTTTTGCAACAGGCCGGATTGGATGTTGCTGCCTTTGCTCGCCAGCACTTGTTTTTACCTTTGGGTATTAAAACGGATAAATACTTTTGGAATAAGACCTCTGATAGCATGCCAAATGGTAGCCATGGTCTTGTGATGAACTCTCGTGATATTGCTAAAATTGGATATCTATATTTAAAGGGCGGATATTGGGATAGCAAACAGATCCTTCCTGAGACATGGGTGGCTGAATCGGTAAGACAGCAGACCAGGATGACGTGGAAGGGTTTTGTTGCTGATTATTATGGGTATGGCTGGTATCTGCAGCCTTTTGGTTTTCATTCTCTGGGGTATCAGGGGCAGTATATATTTGTCCTTCCTGATCTTGAAATTGTTGTTGTTTTTACTGGCGAACTAGCGCTTCACGAACTTCAATTGCCGATAGAATGGGTGAGAAAATATATCATCGCTGCAGCAAAACCGGCGGAGCCTTTATCTGAAAATATAAAGGACGTGCAAAAACTCACTACAGAAATTTCACTCTTTAACAACACCCCTTTCTGGTAGATAGGTAATACAAATACTACCTTCCATTTTTCAGCTATAATTGGTTTCCCCTCCGACGATGTAGGCTTTTTCTCATATGAATTGGGTGTGGCTAGTTTTATCAATTTAAAAATTAGGAAAACTAAGGTTCATCCAAAATTGTGTTGTTTTCATAACCTAACAACAAAAGAGCAAGGTGAAATGAGAACTTATCCATGTGCATCACAAGATGGTGATGCTTTGTGTATATTTAACATGTCTTCTACTGACCCAAAATTAAAAGGATTCAATCGGTAATCGGTAAAAGGACCCTTTACAGTTTAGGAGTGTAGGGAAAAGGTCTAATTTTATTGAAAAGTGGGGGGAAATGTATTGTTTTAGTGTTAATCGGTAAATAATTATTGGAACCCTAACTTGCTTATTTTGCCTCTAAAGCTGCTCTATCCGGGCAGCTTTTTTAATTGCTGGAACCGGTTGGTAATTTTATTGGGGATATCTGTTGAGAAATATTAACAAGGCAATAAGCTACAAACATGGGAGGGACATTATTCTCAGCCAGCAAGGTCTCTGATGACAGCTTCCCCTGCCAATCTACCAGAAAGCAGCGACCACTGGGTTCCCGGTAGACTTTGGTGCTCACCACAGACCCTCAACTTTTCGGCAAGTGGCTGTGGGAGTTCATAAGGGTCTGCCGTAGGAGGTTCTTGACTCGGCAGGGCATTTTTAATGGTGTAAGTATGGAGATGGTCCCAGTCGTTAACGGCTGTGCCAAACATCTCCCGGCACTGATCTTTAACCCTCTCTGTCAAGTCCGAGCTTCCCAGAAATTCCTGCCCCAGAACAACAACCGCAATGAGAGTCTTTCCGCTCTTGGAATATTCAGGGGCTACTAAACTGGGGAAAGCAATATTATTTACCGGTCCTCTGCCGTCGCCATTGAGTATGAGAAAAGGTTCTAGCAGGGGGGGCTGCCATTCAGCTGCAAAATAGAGGCAGCTTTCACCAACAGATAGACAGCCTGGGGTGTCGTCGACAAGGCTATTTAAGGCTGGCTGGGAGGTTGCTGCAATAACCATTCTCCCGGTGAAAGCCTGATCATCGAACAGAGTCACCGTGCCATCTAGTATTGTTGCAACTGCACAGTTGCAGCGGATACTCTCTGGCGGTAGGTTGGCTGCCAGCTGTTGCGGGATTGCCTCCATACCTTGTGATGGTATTGCAGCATCACCTTGGGCAAATACCCGGAAAATATAGCGTAAAACCCTACTTGATGCTGTGATATTTCTATCAAGACAGGCTCCTGCAAAAAAAGGCACAAAAAACCGGTGGATAAAGCCTTTGGAAAAACCCCAGTTCTTGAGGTAGTCAATAGTTCTCTCCTCGGGTTCGGTAAAAAGTTTTTCAAACTGTACGCTATTGACCGAGCGCGCTAAACGAACCATGTGCAAGCGATCAATGAAAGTACCTACTGATGAACCGATTGTAGAGAAAATATAACGAGGGTGGTGTCGGGGATCGGCAATAATATCAAATTTTCCTTGATGATAGATGGCAACACCCGCTGGGAATCTTCTTAAATGAAGCTCATTGTAGTCGAGTGATTTCTTGGCCTCGGGATATCCTGTCTGAAGTACTTGAAAGCCGCGATCAAGTTTGAAGCCGTCTACCACATCTGTTTTAATCCTTCCACCTGGTCTCTTCTCCTTATCGAGTATGACAAATGAGAGGTTTTTCCGCTGAAGAGCTCTGGCGCATGAAAGTCCAGCTATACCGGCACCGATAATAATTGCGTCATATTGCATCTATAACGACTCCTTGAGGTTAGAAAGTATGATTTATCACACTTATAATTGGTGGTCATAGAAGAAGGGGCGGATCACACAGTCCCTCAACCCATCTTTGTGGCCATGCATGCATACCTTGGACAGCACCAAATAGTGCTCCCAAGACAGCTCCTCTACCAGCATTATCACCACCGCATATGGTGTTGGCAATAAGTCCATCTTCTGGAGAGGATTCATATTTCAAGGCAAAATACAATGTTGCTGGTACAGCATGATCTACATAACAGGCAGAAGAATAATGTTTCCCAACAACGGTTGTGTCAGGATAATCCTGCAAGCCTATAAGTTGCTCAATATTCAAATCAAGCGGTGAATTGTTGGATGCTTGCTCCAGTGCCTTGGCTAGTGGAACACCATTAAGAATAAGCAGTAATGTTTCGGCAATCATCTTCCCCCATATATTCATCCGTTGACCACCATGGGTAAGGGCAAGGTGTTGAAGAGCAATATCTTGAGCATGCTCTGTTTGGTAGGCAAATTTTACTAGCAGAGGGAGCATCAGACAGAAACCGCCGATATGGTTTTCATCTTCTCGGCCACATTCTTCGGTTGGTCTGTCATTGGCATAGTTGGTAAAAAAGACGCGTAAATACTCTTCAACATAGGTGTCGCGATGGCTTGAAGGTGCGAGTAAGTACGCTATCATTTTATCAAGCCATTCTTTGGCGTTATATTCATTTGTTTCAGTAAGATAGAGCAGAATTTCCCTGACAAGTTTGAGGTTGAGGGTATTTTCCCCAGCCTTGAGAAACTGGTGGTAATGAATCCCTTTCTGACCCCAAAATTGAGCCTGGTCATGGAGAATATCCCCCTTGCTGTTAGGAGGAGTGTAACTGGAGCGCCATAGAATAGAATCGGGATGTGGATTCTTGGGTTGAAGGTAGTCGCTAACTTTACCATAATCGAGTTGGAGCGCGATGGTATTGTAATACCAGTGCACAGGCATAGCCAGTGCATCGCCAATAAACATGCCATACAACATTCCAGTAAGGCGATCAGCTTGTGATAGTGCAGTTGGCATACCCTTCTCCAGATAGATTGATACGTTTTATCATCCGAAAAATACAAACATTTCGGCAGTTGAGAAAACTATTATCACCAAGATTGAACCAGACAAGGAAAATATGGATAATCGTACCCCATATAATTGCTGGATATTTTAGCCTGGATATTTCATGAGTTGAGGCGGTCTGCTAGTCAAGGAGATGTGTGATAAATTATACTAATTGTATGTGAATCACACAAGCGACGCAGGATAGTGGGCTGCATCGACTCACCCGAAGGGTGAAAAACTTTCCAAAAGCAACAATCATCAAAAGTACAAAC
>CAZWVC010000056.1:0-16952 GCA_964637245.1 uncultured Desulfocapsaceae bacterium | reverse complement strand
GTATTATCATTGAATCGACAAAACACTTTGACTTAAATCAAAAAAGTTTTACGCCACAGATTTACCACGTAGGCGACCGGGAAATATAAAGAGAAACAGAAGAGAATGGGATGGAAAAGCTTATTTTTCCATCCCTCAGAATATTATGCTGGACAGGCGGTATCCATCATTTTTTCAATGGCAAGCACAGAAGGGGAGTTATCCGGGAGTTCGAGCAAAGATTTTCGTTCCATATCAAAATCTAGCAATGCTGAATCATCAGGTATAACCGCAAGAATTGGTATACCAATTTCTTTTACTTCATCAAGAAATGCTTTGCCTAATTTTTGAGGACCGCGACTGACAACAATGCCAAGATTGCCAACTTCAAGTTTAAGGCTATCCATCATTTCATGGATTCTCTTTACAGCGCGTAGACCTCGTAATGAATAATCCGTAACCAGGAAGAGATGATCGACCTTACCGCTGGTGCGCCTGCTGAGATGCTCCATTCCGGCTTCATTGTCCACTACCAGATATTTATAGCTTGCAGTTAATTTATCAGTAAAGTTATTGAGGATATTATTAACCATACAATAGCATCCCTGACCTTCCTGACGCCCCATTACCAGTAGGTCAAATTGGGGTTTCTCAATAATTGCCTGTTCCACTAGAGTTTCAAGGTAATTAACCTTATCCATGCCTGATGGCACACCCTGCGGATCCTTCATAAAGGATTCGCGAATTTCACCTATGGTGCTGGTAACATCTAGCCCCATGGTTTCACCCAGGTTGCTGTTCGGATCTGCGTCAACCGCCAGGATCGGGGTTTCGCCATTGTGTGAAAGGTGACGTACCACAAGGGAGGCAACAGTGGTCTTACCAACGCCTCCTTTTCCTGCAAAAGCTATAACTTTGCTCATAAAAATCTCCCATTACATTTCCGATACTATATTATATAAACAAGCGGATTTACTATATACATAAAATAAAATAATTAAAGTTAGATTCAACCTTTTTTAGTAACTAAAAAGAAAGGCTGGAAATACAAAAAGGGATAACAGTGAAATACTGCTATCCCTTTTCTAATGAGTGGAAAATTATCTATTTAGCTGTTTGTTTTTTCTTTCTTTTTCTTTTCTTCTTTTCTTCTTCTGGAGACCCGAGTGATGATTTGACTTTATCTATATCATCCGGTGAAATTGTTTTATTCTGCTCTAATCCTAGCTCTTGTTCATCTATTCCAAGGCATAATCCTAAAAGCTGAGGGTAAAGCAATACCGGCAGTATCTCTTGTTTTTCATCTGCTACATTTAATTGGGTAGTATCAAACTGGAGGTGACAATAAGCGCAAATAGGGGTGATATATTGAGCTCCAGCTTCTTTGGCCCCTTCGATTTTTTCAGTCAGTAGTTGGTGAGAAAGAGTGTCATTGAGGCCTGCCAGAGCGGCTCCACAACATTCCAGTTTGCCTTGCCATTCGAGATTTTTGGCACCCGTGCAGTTTACCAGCGAGTCAGTAATGGCAGGTACAAACGAATCATCAAATTTTGTTACTTCACGTGGACGCAAGACATGACAACCCTGGATGACGGCAATATTGAAATCTTTGAGTTTATGCACCAGGTTTTTAGTGATTTCATTAATTCCTACATCCGAATACAAAACAGAGAGGTAATGTTTAATAACGACCTTACCGCTGTAAGCCAGATCCTCTTTAGCTAGTATAAAATTAATTTCTTCGCGAAGCTGACTATCATTTTCGAGGACGTTTTTCGCTTTCATCAAGCTGGCAAAACAGCAGTTGCAGATAACAATTATATCAAGCCCTTCTTTTTCAGCCACCGCCATATTGCGCACAGATGGTAGGATATAGGCCTTTTCATCCACATTTCTCACTGGATAGCCACAACAATTAAATTCACGCAATTCAACCAGTTCAACGTTAAATTTATTGAATACAGCTTTGGCTGCCGTGGCATATTGTTCTATACGTGCAGGTATATTACAGCCTTGAAAAAATGCATATTTCATTAATTATCTCCCGCCTCAATTTTATTAATGGCGATATTTTTCAGTCGGTAGAATATGTCCGTGAGTTCAACTTGGTTGGGACAATGCTCCTGACAGAGGTAGCAGGTTGAACAACTCCAGATCATCTGCGAACCTATGGCCATGTCCATATTACCGATACCCAGGCTGAATATTATTTGATGGGGCATCATATCCAGGGATTCAGATGGATTATCATAGCTTCTCACGACCGGGCATATGTTTGTACACCTCTGGCATGAGTAACAGCTGGCGTAGGTTTTATTGTCAATGGATTTCTTTTTAGAGAGAGTTATTGGCCCTAAAAGAGAGGGGAGTGATTTAAATTTACTTTGGAAAACTTCATGTACAGATTTTAGAGCCTTTAGGTGATTGTCAACATACTTTTGGGCCAAGGAAAGGGGAAAGGAAAAATGGCTGAGCATGGAGGTTTCCACCATTCCTTTCTCCAATAGATAATAGCGGGAGTTAACGAATAAATCTCTCAGGTTGATTCCAGAAGGACAAATGTCTGTACACCGATCGCAACTGGTGCAGACATACAGCCCTTTCTGCAGTCTTTTGAGGGTTTCATCATCTACTTCTTTACCCGCAGCTATTTTTTTGAGGAACTGCACTTTTTCCGATGGCAGTATAAAATCATTTTGAAATGATTCAAAGAACATCATGGATGAGCATTCTACGGTACATGAACCACAGTGGGTACATGCCGAGAGGCCTACCATTTGGCGATTTAGTGCGTTAATGGGATCATCACTTTCTGTGCCTAAAATCCGATTAATAACAAGGCTTATTGGGGCAGAAACGATGTGAAACATCTTGCTAAAGGGGAGCCAGGCGAGAAATGCCAGGCAGGAGATTATGTGGACAAACCAGAGAAGTGACACAACACCACTATCTCCCAGGGCTGCGGCAATTGGTCCAATGATCTTGCTGATGGAGAAACTTACGAATGCGCCCTTGGCTCCTACGTGGCACTCAATGCAGCTGCCATCTTGGTTGAGCTCACGGCCCATTTCCACTAACTCAGGATCGACGGGCCCGGTAAAATTCGGGGAGCGTACTCCGTTTTCTGCTACCCAGAAAGCTTCCAGAGCGGTTGCCTCTTCCCCTTCATAATCACCATATTCTTCCACCATAGCTTCATAGGCTGAATAGGAGGAAATCTTGGCACCGTCAAGAAGGAATCCTGACGCCATGATAACGGCAACGAATGCAAGGGCTGCCCAGTCGCTGAGATAGGTACTCAGCCTTTGAGAGCGTAGTTTTATCCGGCGATAGACCGCTAATCCAATGCCAACAAGGGCTAGTAAACCAAATAGGTTACGTATTACTACATGAGGATTAAGGGTAGGAATGTACTCACCACCTAATAGTCCTATGGTAAAAGAGCCAATGGCATGGGAAAAGAACAGGATGAGGAAACTGATAAATATTAGGGCATGGGTAATCCACCTAAACACACTTTTATCAAGTATTCTTTTCTGCAGAACAAGATCTACAAATAGTGATTGGATCAGCTTGAAAAGTTTGGCACTAAAAATAATGGCCAGTGTACCGGAAAAAGCTTTGGTGAGACGGGTGGATAAGGGGATTTCCTCGTGTGTAGGATCAATACTTTGACTAAACCAGGTAGAGAATCGAAGAAAGAGACCTACTAGACATACAAAGACGGATAAACCTAGGAGAATTTCGAAGCTCATATACTATTTATTTCCTCAACTGTAGTTTGTTAACAATTAGTGACTCTATTGTTTGTTACTTGGTTCCTCTTCCTTTTTGATTAATATTGGAGGTTCTAACTTTCTGTAATCATTAGAGATCGACATTATGAACCTAAATACATATAACAACGACGTAATGATATTAATTGAAAATACTTTCCATCACAACGATTATCTGATTTTCAGTTGGTGAGGTGTTCAAATAATATGCATTTGCTTGAAAAAAAGTTTCACTCTTTTTAATATTCTGTTACTGTTGCGCCTGGAGAAAATATTATGTGTGCAGTAGTTTTTTCTATCATAACAAACAGTAAGAGGAGTAGAAGGCAACGCAGTACAGCTGTAATTTGGATACTTTATATGGTGAAAATTTCATGAGATATTCAGCAATGAAATCAATTTTACCGCTTTACCTTATAACCGCATTATTCTGAGTAGTACCCGGCATTCAAAAGCTGGTTGTTCAGAATGACCAGCGTTTTAAATTGCCGGGGCTGATTTGATGGAGGATCTTGTTTTGACAAGGATTACCCCCGGACAGGACAAAAAAGACAGAACGGGTTCAGTATTAGTTGTTGGTTCAGGAATTGGAGGGATGCAGGCTTCTCTTGATCTTGCCAATAGCGGTCTTTTGGTTCATTTAATCAATGATGAACCTTCAATTGGCGGGACGATGTCTCGTCTTGATAAAACATTCCCCACGGGCGACTGCGCTATGTGTATGATTTCTCCGCGTATGGTGGAGAGCAGCAGACATGCCAATATAAAAATGCATACCATGGCCAGTGTTGAAAAGGTTGATGGGGTGGAAGGGGATTTTACCGCCACCATCAAACAAAAGGCCAGATATGTAGATGCAGACAAGTGCACTGGCTGCGGGGCGTGTGAAGAGAAATGTCCAAGTCGAGTACTCAATATTTTCAATCAGGGACTCGATAAGAGAAGGGCGATCTACGCTCTTTTCCCCCAGGCAGTCCCCAATACTCGAGCAATTGATGGGGATCATTGTCTCTATCTGAACAAAGGTGTCTGTAAAAAATGTGAGAAGGTCTGTGATGCCGATGCTATCAACTTTGAGGATACTGATAAAGAGTATGAGGTAAACGTCGGATCTATAATTCTTACTCCAGGTTTAAAAACATACCAACCTGAGATAAGAGAAGAGTTTGGCTATGGCAAAATAAAAAATGTCGTAACATCTCTGCAATTTGAGCGGCTGTTATCCGCTTCGGGCCCTTGTGGTGGTGAAGTTGAACGACCGTTTGATGGAACCCATCCCAAAAGGATTGCCTGGATCCAGTGTGTCGGCTCAAGAAATGAGCATAACTCCAATCCATGGTGTTCTTCTGTTTGTTGTATGTATGCAGCAAAACAATCAATTATTGCAAAAGAACATGATCCTGAGGTTGACGCAACTGTATTCTATATGGAACTCCGCGCCTTTGGTAAAGATTTTGACAAATATATAGATAAAGCCAAAAACGATAGTGGTGTGCTCTACAAACGAGCGATGGTCTCCGAGGTTATTGAAAATGAAGATACTGGGGACCTTACCATTCATTATGTTGATGAAGATGGCAAGCTTGTTAACGAGATTTTTGATATGGCGGTTCTTTCAATTGGTTTTGAGCCTCGTGATAAAGCTCAGGAATTTGCCGACATCTTTGGAATTGAGGCAGATGAATATGGTTTTGCCCAGACATCAAAACTTAAACCCGTAGAGACCAGTCGAACTGGTATTTATGTGGCTGGCATCTATCAGGGGCCAAAAGATATTCCCGAGACTGTGATTCAGGGCAGTGGTTCAGCGGCGGCAGCGATGGCGTTGCTTGGTGAGAGCAGAGGGACTGAGGTTGAAGAAGTGGTCCTGCCTCCTGAAAGGGATATTACTGGTGAGGAACCGAAAATTGGCGTCATTGTTTGTCATTGCGGTGTTAATATAGCAGGAACAGTCGATGTCAAAAAAGTTGCAGAAGAGGCTGCCAAAGAAGAAGGCGTGTCACATACAGAATCAATTATTTATGCATGTGCCCCTGATGGACAGCAGAAAATCCGTGATCTTATTAAAGAGAAAGGACTCAACAGGGTTGTTATCGCGTCATGCACTCCGAGGACACACTCGCCATTATTTCAGGACACCATCCGCGAAGTTGGTTTAAATAAATTTCTTTTTGAACTTGCTGATATCCGTGAACAGTGCTCATGGTGTCACTCTGACAATCATGAAAAGGCCACCGAGAAGGCTATTGATATTACCAATATGAATATTGCTAAAACAAGGTTGTTACAACCTGTAACCAGCAACTCAGTAGGGGTAACCCATTCAGCAATGGTAATTGGCGGTGGTCTTGCTGGTATGACAGCTTCACTCTCCCTGGCTGACCAGGGTTATGGGGTCTATTTAATTGAAAAAGAAGAAGAGCTTGGTGGCTTACTAAGGAATATTCGTCATAATATCGAAGGTGATGATATTCAGGCATTTCTCAAAGAAACAGTTGATAAAGTCAAAGAAAACCCGGCGATAAGTGTTCACCTCGGAACATCAGTAAATGACACCGATGGTTTTGTTGGTAATTTTGAAACCAAACTGGATAATGATCAGATTGTAAAACATGGTGCAATTTTAATTGCCACTGGCGGAATGGAATACGAGCCACATGAGTATCAATTTGGTACCTCCGACAAGATCATAACCCAGCGACAGCTTGAAGAAAAGATAGCTGAAAACACGCCATCCCCCGATGACACTATTGTGATGATCCAGTGTGTTGGCTCTCGTGAGGATCCTGATAATTATTGTTCCAGAGTATGCTGTCAGGATGCCTTGAAAAACGCAATTAGAATCAAGGAGAATTCTCCGGATACCCAGGTCGTTATCCTTTATCGCGATATGCGGGCCTATGGTATGAAAGAGATGTATTATAAAAAGGCCAGGGATTTGGGAGTACTCTTTTTCCTCTTTACTCCTGACCAAAAACCAGAGGTGAATCCGCAAGACGACTGTGTAAAGGTGAGCCTCGACGGCAAGGTACTCGGTAGAGAAATAATTATTGATGCTGACTATGTTGTCCTCTCTACCGGTTTGCGGCCACATCCTGAAACAGAAAACATTGCTAAAGCCTATAAGCTAACGTGTAATGTGGATGGCTTCTTCATGGAAGCTCATGTTAAGTTGCGTCCGGTTGATTTTCCTAGCGAGGGATATTTTTTGGCTGGTCTGGCCCATGCTCCGAAAAACATAGAAGAAACAATAAGTCAGTCTCTCGCGGCAGCTGGCAGAGTTGGTGCTTTATTATCTCACGAAAAGCTGACTGTCTCGGGTGTTATATCCAAACATAACAGAGATATATGCATGTCCTGTCTGGCATGTTTCAGGGCTTGTCCTTTCGACTCACCATTTATCGATGAAGATGGCATGGTCAGTCATAATGAAATTAAATGCACAGGGTGTGGTATTTGCGCAGGAGTATGTCCTGCAAAAGCATTCCAGGTGAATTACTTCAGGGATGACCAGATCAAAGCAATGATTGACGCAGCTACTGAAATAGAATGATACAAATGTAAGAGGTTGCAATTTTATGGCACTTGAAGATGGCAAGGTAGAAGAACGAGTAAGTCCCGAGAAACCGCAGCAGATACCAGACGGGTGGGAGGCTAATATTATAGCGTTTGCCTGTCATTATTGCGCCTTTGCTGCAGCTGACCTGGCAGGAGTTATGCGCTTAACATACCCTTTTAATGTTAAGGTCGTCAGGCTTCCATGTACTGGCAAATTAGATCAGTCATATGTGTTGCGGGCATTTGAAAGGGGCGTAGATGGAGTTTTCGTTGCAGGCTGACTGGATGGACAATGTCATTTCCTGGAAGGAAATCTCAACGCTAAAAAAAGAGTTAAAAAGCTACATGTTCTACTGGAAACTGTTGGTATTGACAGTGAACGCTTACAATTTTTTAATCTGTCAGCTGCCCAGGGTCCCCGCTGGGCTGAAATCTGTACCGAATTTACTGAAAAGATAACTACACTGGGACCTTCTCCCATCTGTATTGCCCTGAAAAAGAAGGCAGCAGAAAAAACGAAGAATACAGAAGAGGCCAACTGACAAAAGCCTCTGTTTACATACAATAAGGAGTAACATTACTATGATCGTAGGTGAGCAGAAACCATTTGATGAGATTTGGGAGATGGTGAAAAATCACAAGAAACTTACAGTTTTTGGCTGTAATACCTGTGTCGCTGTCTGCCACCAGGGTGGCAACAAGGAAGCTGAAATACTGGCTTCACTCCTGCGTATGCGAGTGACTCAGGAAGATATTGATTTGGAAATCATAGATGGCGGGATCGAGAGACAGTGCGAGCATGAGTTTTTTGATTCAGCCAAGGATATGCTTGAGAATTCTGAAGCAGTCTTAAGTCTTGCCTGTGGAATTGGAGTCCAGTTCATGGCTTCGAAGTATGCAACTACTCCGATATATCCTGCCTTGAATACAACATTCTTAGGCGATGTCATTGAAAAAGGCGTATATACAGAAAAATGCCAGGCATGCGGGGATTGTGTTCTGGGAATCACCGGAGGTGTTTGCCCTGTGAGCAGATGCTGTAAAAGGCTGTTCAATGGTCCCTGTGGCGGTTCATCCGACGGAAAATGCGAAATTTCTAAAGATCTTGATTGCGCATGGCAGTTAGTAATTGATCGTCTTGAGGCTCTAGGAAAGTTAGATGATTATGAGAAGGTTACACCAATAAAAGATTGGTCGAAGGATAGAGCTGGTGGCCCACGATCATTTAAACTGGAGGATTTCTAACAGTGGAATTGCATACAGAGAGTAAACTGGAAAAAGTTTTAAAAAGTGGTCAACTTGCAGTTACCAGTGAGTGTGGTCCCCCTCGTTCAAGTGATGCACAGGGCATCATTGAAAAAGGTAAGATGATAATGGATCATGTCGATTCTATTAATATAACAGATAATCAGACCTCGGTAACTCGAATTTGTAGTCTGGCTGCCTGTGTTCATTTAAAGCAGCTTGGTCTTGATCCCGTATTACAAATGGTAGTTCGTGACAGAAACAGGATCGCATTGCAGAGTGATTTGCTTGGTGCAGCATCTTTTGGAATTAACAATGTTCTCTGTTTATCTGGGGATCATCAAAGTTTTGGCGACAACCCTCAGGCCCAAAATGTATTTGATCTTGACTCTATGCAACTTGTCCAGACCGTAAGGTTGATGCGTGATGAAGGGAAATTTATCTCTGGTGATGAAATTAAGGTACCGCCAAAGTTTTTTGTTGGTGCAGCTGCCAATCCATTTGCAGATCCTTTCAAAATTCGTGTACCTAGATTAGCTAAAAAAATTGCCAGCGGTGCTGAATTTATTCAAACCCAGTGTATCTATAATATTCCCAAATTTGAAAAATGGATGGAAGGGGTTAGAGAGAGGGAGTTGCACAAGGAAGTGTATATTCTTGCCGGTATAACTCCAATGCGTTCCCTTGGTATGGCAAAGTATTTGCGAAGAGCCGTACCTGGAATGGATGTACCCGATGATTTAATTGACAGGCTGGCGGGTGTTGATAAAAATAAACAAGCAGATGAAGGTATCAAGTTTGCAATTGAAACAATACAGCGTCTCAAAGAAGTTGAAGGGGTTGCCGGTTTTCATATCATGGCCATTGAGTGGGAAGAAAAAGTTCCAGAAATCGTTGAGGAATCAGGACTTTACCCCCGCCCTGAAGTTAACTGATTCGATTGCAAAAAGGCATAAGTTGGAGAAAAAGCCCATTTCATTTACGACATGGGCTTTTTTGTATTACCCATCTCTAGCATGTTGAAATTAATCAATTTCAATCGCAAACCAAACACACCTATTTCGGCTAATACAGTCGAGATAAAATCGTTCTTTCCTGTGATGTTTACCATTTTGGCAAATCTCTGCTGCTTTTCTATTAGCTTCGTCATAGTTGCAGAAGTTTTACTATTTGCAACAATCATTTCCGCAACAGCCTCACCTGAAAGAATCGCAGGATAGATACCTTCACCGGTGAGGGCAGAGGCGAGACCAGCTGCATCACCTACTAAAAATACATTACCAAAGACGTGACCACGATAGTCATAATTAATCAATCCAGCAGTGCAGCGTTTATCTTCAAGACGAAATCCGAGTGGTTCTGCCCATCTAACCAGTTGATTTTTAAGTTCTCTGGCGGTACTTTCTGGTTGAGGTGTATAAGCCCCAATTGAGATGGTGTTTCGATGGGGAAAAATCCACCCATATCCATTACCAAAAAAGCGGCTATCCAAGTGCCACTCCATCTTTTCATAGTTCCCAGCAAGTTGATAATTTATCCCAATACCAATGTTCTTTGCAGGTATACCCAGATATTTGCGCACTTTGCTGGTAGACCCATCTGCACCTATGAGAAAGGAATAGGTAACGGTGCTTAATTCTTTGGTTAACCGATTTTTGAGTTGAATAGAAGTACCGCTAAGCTTATCAACAGATACAGAGGTGCGGATTTGGGCTCCATATTTCTGTGAAATTGCTGCCAGATGTTCACCAAATTTTTCCCTATTAACGGTTGCTATAATGGGCTTTTTTTCAACAACACAGATATTTTGAAACCTGGACTTTACAGTTTGGTGGGAAAATGATCTTTCAATGAGCTCGGCAGGTGTTTGACCAATAAGTCCGCCCCAGGTAATGCCGCCTGCGCAGGATTTTTGACCTATTGTGGGTTTCCTCTCAATAATTAAGGTTTTTAGACCGTTTGCAGCTAGTCTTGCTCCACAAGCAAGTCCACCAGGACCGGCGCCGACAATGACTGCATCATAGTGCATAGAAAGAAAGATTGTGAGGAGGTATGGAACTGGCGCACAGGCTTACACATTAGGCAAGCCTGCGCGATATTCAAGTTGTAATTAACCGTCAGTCAGTGCTGCCTTGACAAATTCTCGATTGAGTCTTGCTATATTCCGGATGGAAATATTCTTTGGGCAAACCGCTTCACATTCTTTGAGGTTCGTGCAATTGCCAAATCCTTCAGAGTCCATAGTTTTGACCATGGTGAGTGCACGCTTATTGCGTTCCGCATGCCCCTGTGGCAACAGGCATAATTGCGATATTTTGGCACTGGTAAAAAGCATGGCTGCGCCATTAGGGCAACTGGCAACACAAGCACCACAACCAATGCATGCTGCAGCATCCATAGCTAGTTCAGCTACGTGTGATGATATTGGAATTGCATTACCATCTGGCGTGCCACCGGTATTTACCGAGACATAACCTCCTGCCTGAATAATCTTATCGAATGCAGAGCGATCCACCACCAAATCCTTCCTGATAGGAAAAGCCCTGGATCTGAAAGGTTCGATGACAAGGGTGTCACCATCATTGAAATGCCGCATATGGAGCTGACAGAGGGTCGTTTCTTTTTCAGGACCATGAGAAATACCGTTAATAACGGCTCCGCACATTCCGCAAATTCCCTCACGGCAGTCATGATCAAAGGCAACGGGCTCTATATCCTCTAATGTCAACTTTTCATTGAGAACGTCAAGCATTTCTAAGAAAGACATATCGGTGGAGATATTCTCGAGAGAATAGTCTTCTAACTTACCGAGAGCATCACTGTTTTCCTGCCGCCAGATTTGTAATTTAAGATTGATGGTACCCATAATATCTCATTATATGTTAAGTGATAACAGCAATTCTGTTATTTATAGCTTCTTTGGCTTGGGGTTACATATTCAAAGGTGAGTTCTTCTTTGTGCATCTCTGGTGCCACACCTTCCCCTCTATATTCCCATACCGAAACATGCGAGTAGTTTTCATCATCACGTTTGGCTTCATTCTCTTCAGTTTGACTTTCTTCCCTGAGATGACAGCCACAGGATTCATGGCGCTGAAGAGCATCATGTATCATGATTTCGCCGAATTCTAGAAAATCAGCTACTCTGCCAGCTTTTTCAAGAGATTGGTTAAGGTCGTGTCCATTTCCGGGAATGTATACTTTTTCCCAGAATTTCTCACGAATTTCTGGAAGCTTAGTCAGGGCAGATTCAAGATCTTCTTTATTCCTGGCCATACCACAATTATCCCAGAGTAGTTTACCAAGCTCTTTATGTATTTCATCGACTGTAACTTTTCCGGAAACACCTGAGCTACTGTTTTTCATCAACCTGCTTAGTCGATCTCCGACCTGCTGTTGGGCAGACGTGAATGCAGAGTCAGAATCAGAAACTGCTCCAAGTGCAGTGGAGCCAAAATAATTTCCGATGGAAGTGGGGATAACGAAGTAACCATCAGCCAAGCCCTGCATAAGAGCACTTGCGCCAAGCCTGTTCGCCCCATGATCGGAAAAGTTGCACTCTCCCAGAGCAAAAAGTCCTGGAATTGTGGTCATCAAGTCATAATCAACCCAGAGGCCACCCATGGTATAGTGCACTGCAGGAAAAATCATCATAGGTTCATTAATTGGATTGGAATCGGTAATTTTTTCATACATTTGAAAGAGGTTGCCATATTTTTTCAATATGGTTGCCTCTCCATCCCTTTTGATTGCCTCACCAAAGTCCAGATATACGGCTAGGCCAGTAGAGCCGACTCCTTTGCCAAGATCACACTGTTCTTTGGCATTTCTAGAAGCTACATCGCGAGGAACAAGGTTGCCGAAGCTGGGATATTTTTTCTCCAGGTAGTAGTCTCTTTCATCTTCCGGGATGTCAGCTGGTGGACGATTGTCTTCCTTGTTTAGAGGGACCCAGACTCTGCCGTCATTCCGTAAGCTTTCACTCATCAACGTCAGTTTTGATTGATAATCCCCATGAACGGGAATACAGGTTGGGTGGATTTGCACAAAACTGGGATTAGCCATACCCGCCCCATGTTTATGAGCCCTCCATGCCGCTGTGACATTAGATGCCATCGCATTAGTCGAGAGGAAATAAGCATTTCCGTATCCGCCAGTACAAAGAAGTACCGCGTCGGCCCAGTGCGATTCAAGATTACCGTTTATCAAATTACGGGTGATGATCCCACGGGCCCTTCCATCAACAACCACAAGATCCATCATTTCGCGACGATTGAACATAATAATGCCACCAGTATGGATCTGTCTGGACATGGCACTGTAGGCACCTAATAACAATTGCTGTCCTGTTTGACCTCGAGCATAAAAAGTTCTCGATACCTGAGCTCCACCAAAAGACCTATTTGCCAGAGAGCCACCATATTCCCTGGCAAAAGGAACGCCTTGGGCAACACATTGGTCAATGATATTGTTGCTCACCTGGGCCAGGCGATAAACATTTGCTTCTCGAGCTCTGAAATCACCGCCTTTTATGGTATCGTAAAAAAGTCTAAATATGGAGTCCCCATCGGTTTGGTAGTTTTTCGCTGCATTTATTCCGCCTTGAGCTGCAATGGAGTGAGCTCTTCGTGGACTGTCGTGAATGCAGAAGGCATGAACCTGGTAGCCCTGCTCTGCGAGTGTAGCTGCAGCAGAAGAGCCGGCAAGACCTGTCCCTACAACAATGACCTTGTATTTCCTCCTGTTTGCAGGGTTTACAAGTTTATTACTGAATTTATGATTGTCCCATTTTTCTGCTAAAGGGCCAGAGGGGATACGTGCATTTAATTCCATGGTATAAACCTTTTATATAATGTTTCAATCAGAAGTTGGGCAGATATATTATTTACAAATGCAGATTAATAATTTGCTCCGATTCCGGTCATGAAATACAGGGTAATGGAGCCAAAGAAGACAAGAAAGAAACCCGGAATAATATACGTGAGTTTAGTTATGCCATCGTTATATTTAGGGTGATTGAATCCAAATGTTTGCAACATGCTCCAGAATCCATGGCTCAGGTGAATAGCAAGTACGCAGAATGAAAAAAGATAGAAGACACCGTAATAGAAATTACTGAGCCTGACATTGACAAGTTCAGATATTTTTAACTCAGTCGGGGCTATACCAAAACCAAAAACATGAATAATGACAAAGAGCAGGATCAGCAAACCAGTATAGGGCATTGTCTTTGATGCAAAAGTATTCTCACATACTCGAGTATCTACTGCATATCTTGAACCACCTGCGGCTCTGTTCTGCAGGAAGAGCTGAACACCTATGATAATGTGTATGAGAAAAATACCCAGCAGTCCAAATCCAAAGATAAAGACAACCACGGGTAAGCTGTGGAGTGCATCAGCGTACGTTTGAAAGGCTTTGCTGCCAAAAAATATTGCGGCATTACCGACCGCGTGGGCAACAAGAAAGAGGAGGAGTAACAAACCTGAGCCTGCCATGAGAATTTTCTTGCCAATTGACGAGGAAAAAAATCGAATAAACCACATAGTGATATCCTTTGATGAGATTGTAATAAAAATTCTTACATCGAGTATCTTTAAATAATTTTAGGGTAAATTGAAAGAAAAGTTTTGCAAAAAGGTAGGATTTCGTTAAAAGAACGATTTCTTTTAGATCAGTTTTTTACCAAGACAGCAAAGGAAAATCTTTGTACATCCTATGACTTCTGTATGTAATATATAGGGATAAAAGATTAGACCTGGTTATGAGTATATGTCTGCAAATTATATAATTCCGGAGTTTTAGATGGTCGATGTAGTAGCATTTGTTAGCCTGAATTTTCACTTTTTCATCCCCCCTCTGCTTGGCGCTTTTATCGGTTATCTCACCAATAAGATAGCAATAAAAATGCTCTTTAGACCGCTTAAGGCATGGAGGATTTTTGGTATTCGGATTCCTATGACTCCAGGAGTGATTCCTGCAAAACGTCAAGAATTGGCCCAAAATTTCGGAGAAGTGGTCGGGGGGCATTTATTGACAAGCAAAGAAATTGGAGCAGCTTTACAAAAGAAATCGTTTCAAAATCAACTCGGGGAACTTATCCACAGCCGGGTTGGTGGAATTTTTAGACGGCAACTGCCAACCTTACCAGAGCTGATTCCTGATAAATACAAAAGCTATTTTGATATTGGAAAAAAAACAATTGCCTATCAGGTGAAGCTCTTTTTTCACAAATTCATGGCCACAGAAAAATTCGAAAAAGCCATAGTACAAGCAGTTAATGCAGGGAGCAACGAATTTCTTCACAAGGACATAGACAGTATAGTCACGCTTGAGCGACGTGAACATCTATACGCATCGCTTGAGGTGTTGATAAAAAATATGTTTACCAGCAAGGCAATGGAACATTGGCTTGAGGATTATATCTTTGGTACCATAAGCGATACCCTGAAAAACAAGAAATCGCTAGTGCAAGTCTTGCCGGAATCCATTCTTGAACTCATTTTTCACACTGTCGAAGCAAAAACCCCAGATCTCCTTGCTCGTCTCGTAACTTTAATAAAAGAACCAGAGATCCAGGAAAAAATTGTCAAAGGAGTGAAGAAAGGAGTTGACGGTTTTGTTGAAACCCTTGGACCTATGGGAGGGATGGTCCAGAATTTCCTTAATATCGAGACACTTGAAAAAGTAATAAAAGACTACCTGCGCGACAATGAGGAAAATATTGCAAGAACGCTCGAAGATGAAGAAATACGAAAAAAAGTAGTACATGTATTATCGAACAGGGTTCGTCATTTCCTCGACACACCAATAGCAGATTACCTTCAGCAGAGCACTACCGTAAATATTGATCACCTCAGTAAATCAATCAGTTTGCATATTTTAGTCCTGTTACGCAAAGAAGCAGTTGCAACTACTGTCTCTACAATGCTGAAAGAAAATATCGAGATCTATCTCGAGGGAGGTAATAGAACTCTTGAAGAGATTATCGTCGACATGGCAGGTCAAGGAGGACACGACCAGCTTAGGGGATGGGTTGCAAAGGAAAGTGTTGATTTACTTCGCTCACCCATGGCAAAAAAGTTAATCGATTTAAGCGTCGATCAATTAATTACATCACTGCTGCGCAAACCAGTAGGTAAAATATCTGACTTTATACCTGCGGGTGTGCGCCGGGGAATCTATGCTTCTACTCAGAACATGGCATCGGCAATGCTCGCTGCTGAGGTTCCAGGATTGGTCGACTCACTTAACATCAAACAAATTATAATCGAAAAAATTGATTCACTCGATCTGCTGAAACTTGAACGGCTGCTTCTTTCAATTATGGAAGAACAGTTTAAGTACATCAATCTCTTTGGCGCACTGCTTGGCTTTTTGATTGGTAGTTTAAACCTTGTAATTCTTCTCCTCAGGTAATTATTGATTGCCTCGGTTTGAATTAGATTTGAACTGGGGCTAAATGAATAGATGAAAATCTATTTAGTAACAGTCATATGATACGTACAACTATATGGTATACTTATTTTTGGGTTTTCATGGTGGTAAGTCTTTTCTTGACTTTGCCGCTCATTATCTTTTCTTTTTTACATCTTCAAAGCCTAAGAAGACGCTATATAAAAGGCATAGTGCAATCATGGGCAAAAAGTCTCTTACGATTGGCTGGAGGGCTAATAACAATTGAGGGTGTAGAAAAAATACAACTAAAAAGCAACCTTTGTTTTATCGCCAATCATCAGGGTGCATTTGATATACCAATTATTCTTGCGACTCTACCTGAACCGGTAGGGTTCATAGCAAAAAAAGAACTGGCCAAAATACCTATTCTTAACCTATGGATGAAAGCTATAGGGTGCATCTTTATAAATCGTTCGGATAAAAGAGGCGCAGTAGAGGTCATTAAACGAGGGGTTGAAAAGATGCAAAATGGTCAGGCTATGATCATCTTTCCTGAAGGTACACGAAGTAGGGGGCCGCAATTAAATAGATTTAAACATGGCAGCTTGAAACTGCCTATTCGAGCTGGTGCCACCATAATTCCTATTAGCATTTCGGGATCATACAAGATGAAGGAACAACAGAGGCGAATTCGACCGGCTAACGTCAAAGTGACAATTCATGAACCAATCGAAACATCGGCACTAACCAACTCTGACACGCGGCAATTGTGTGCAGAACTCACCAGGGTAATAGAGAGGGCAGTTTAGTCTGACTACAGCTAATGTGTATATTCGAGAATTGATCTGACATCTTTTAACATCAAGTTTGAATACTTTCTTACAGATCAATAATAACAGAAAAAACAGAGTTTGTTACGTGAAGTCTTTGGTAAGCTCTAACTAACAAATACCCCATTTTTGTCTAATTCTATGTGTTTAGCCGGTCCCACCCACT
>CAZWVC010000055.1:0-17036 GCA_964637245.1 uncultured Desulfocapsaceae bacterium | reverse complement strand
AAGCATGGTGATCAGGGTGGATATTATTTATGTCGACTGCAACACTTTTTTTCTCTAACCAACTTTGCAACTCCTTGGCAAATGTAGAAGCAGGCTCGTCATCTGATTTTACAATTATTCCAGCTGATCGAACTGAGAAATTAGTTATTGTGCGAAACTGCGAAGAGAAGTGAGGCATTTACTGTTTACCTAATTCTTTTGATTTATTAACTGCAATCTCGACCGCATCCATTACTATTCCGCCAAATCCTTTCTTTTCAAGAAAATGGTGAGCTGCAATGCTGGTACCTCCGGGTGAAGTAACCATCGACCGCAGTACTGCGGGATGTTTTTGTTCCTGCTGCATGAGTTTAGCAGCTCCAAGAACTGTCTGAACAGACATTACCTCTGCGGTATACCTGGTGAGACCAACCTTAATACCAGCATCTATCAATGCCTCAATAAAAGAGAAGACATAGGCAGGGCCTGAGCCGCTTAGACCAGTTGCAGCGTCTAAGTAGACTTCATCTAGCAGAACAGATATACCAACAGCATTGAAAATATTCTCTGCTAATTGTAATTCATGATCGGTGACATTACCATTGCAGGCAATTGCGGATGTACCCTCCAGAACAAGTGCCGGAGTGTTTGGCATAACACGAATTATCTTATACCCATTACTGCCCAGATTGGTCTCATAAGTTTTGATAGGAATACCTGCTGCTATGGTTATAACTAAATGCTCTTTGGTTACAAAAGGTTTCACTGCTTCTAAAACAGCATTCATTACTTGGGGTTTCACGGCAAGAATGATGATTGAGCAGGTCTTCCACAGTTTTTCATGGGAATTAAAACACCGAATATCATACTTAGATACCATGTGTTCTTTTCTCACATTATTAGGCTCTATCAGGTAGATATCATCTGCGTTATAGAGTTTGGCAGCAAGCAATCCCTTGATGAGTGCCTCTGCCATTTGACCACCACCAATAAAACCAACACTTTGTTTCATTAAGAACCTCTATAGATTTACTCTGTTTGATGCATGTCCAGAGGTGTTTATTTCTTAGGAGCTTGTCGGAAAAAGCTCTTTTTCCAAATCTCCACGTTATTTCCTAAAAATCAATGCTCACGATATCAACTATATGGCTGTGCTTAATTTTCTAAAAATGCCTAGACATCAGAGAAAATAGCTATTCTTCGACACACTCCTAACGTATTTTGCGCTCAGCTACTGTAACATTATACATTAAGCCAGTCCAGATATTCTCCTGGAAACAATCACAATTTACGAGTAAGGATGAAAATCCATATCTGGATATACGCATCAGATTGGTTAATTGTACCGTTATGTTTACAACCCTGGGAGATAATAACCACTTTGCTGTTGTATTAATAGTTTAATTGTTCAAGGTAGATACAGCATTATAAGCAAAACTGAGAAAAAAGAAATTGTTGCTGGCATTTTCCATTAAAATTACAATAGTATAGCCACCGAAAAGAGATATGACATGCGGTTTGAGAAGTCACGTAAATACAACTATTAATTAAATTTTCTGAAGGACTATAACCATGATAAACGAAGATCTTCTTGATATCTTAGTGTGCCCAAAGTGCAAAGGGCCTGTGACACTGACTGAAACCAATGATGGCTTGGTTTGTGCAGCATGTAAATTGGAATATGAGATACGAGATGAAATTCCTATAATGCTGATAGAAGAAGCAAAAAAACTCGATGACTAGATAAATCATTTATTGATTATCGAGGTTTAGTGATTGCGTGTAACATTTACAAACTGCCGATAACTCAAATTCACCTAGACTAAACAGGAGTAATTAGAGGAATGAGATGATACCCGCGGATAAGTTGGAAAAACAAGTGAATACTCTGCTTATTGATAATGAACACAACTCTCATGATTATTTTACTGTGATAAAAGAAATTGCTTTACTCAAAGACAGAGATGAGAGGTGGCAGAGCTTACTGGAGAAACTCTATGCCCAGGTTGAGGATGAAATTTTAACGAATACTAATACTCCAACAACCAAGGTGAAATTCGGCACATCCGGCTGGCGCGGAATACTCGGTAAAGATCTCTTCTGTAAGTCAGTAGCACAGGTTTCCCTAGCCATTGTCGAGATGTATGGAAGTCTGAAAACAAACACTCTGTTTGCCGAAACATTAGGTGTAGCAGATTTTAAAGAAGTCCAAGAGAGAGGCTGTGTGGTTGGATTTGATAACCGCTTTGGGGGTGAGATTCTAGCACGAATTGTAGTAGAGGTGCTTGATCGTGAGAGAATAAAGGTTTTTTATGCCGGAGAATCGACAACAGGAGTGCTTTCGGCTGCAGTATTACAGTTAGGAGCAGCTTTTTCAATTAATCTGACCCCTTCTCATAATCCGCTTGAATATGGCGGCTTGAAATTTAATGCAGCCGATGGAGGGCCGGCAGCTCCAGAAGCCACTCAATATATTACTGAAAAATCAAATGAGATAATACGCGAGGGAAGGGTTCCAGAATTCTATGAAAATGAAATGCTACCTCTCGGAGAAATGAGTGAAAGGGTTGAGCGCATCGACTCTTTTGCATTGTGGCAAAAACATGTTGAAGAAAATGAGGGCTTCCATGGTCTTGTTTTTAAAAATATTGTTACCGGCTTTGAGCAATCCAATGATTTTAAAATTATCATTGATTCTGTGCATGGAGCCAGCCGGCTACATCTTAAAAGGATGTTGAATGATACAACTTCATCGAATTTTCTTCATTTGCGAAATACCATAGATGTTACCTTTGGCGGAGTTGCCCCCGAGCCGTCCAGTGAAAACATGAGAGGAGTTGTCAGTGCCCTTAAAAAGAGCAAAAAGAAATATAAACTTGGCGCAATAATAGATCCAGATGGTGATAGAATTCGATTCACTGATGGAGGAGTGGAAATCAGTATGAATCAATTTGGGGCAATGGCCTACCACTTTCTCCATGAATGGAAAAAAAAGAAGGGCATGGTTGCTAAAACCGTTGCTACATCAAATCTGGCAAATAATCTTGCCCTTCAATTAGGCGAGGAGGTATTTGAACCACGGGTGGGATTCAAAGAATTCAAACCAGTTATCGGTAAAGCATTGGTATGCTTTGAAGAATCGGACGGGATATCCATAATAGGACATACCCCGGAGAAAGATGCCTATATCGGCTTGATTTTAGCCATTGATATGATTTTGACTACAGGAAAGAACCTTGGTGATTACCTGTATGAAATAGAGAGCAATTATGGCTATTATTATCCTGACCGCGATGGTATCACTGTAACGCTCCAGGGACAGGAACTGCTTGCTGAGCTTGCAGTATTAGAGAGATATAAGGAAGGGGTCAATGTTACCATAGGTGGTGAGCAAAAAGAAATCGTGGAAGTAATTGCAATAGATGGGAGGAAAATGATCCTTGATGATGGTTCATGGCTTATGATCAGACCATCGGGCACTGAGCCAAAAGTGAGATTTTATGTGGAGTCTAGAACTCAGGATGGAACACGGCATCTGGTCGCCACAGCTAAACAGATGCTTAGAGAAATTGGTTTAATCTAAAGGTAGCATTGCTTTACCTGTTGCTGGAGATAACTGGTGATATAACTTACATTGAGATTTTCCTAACGAAGAAAGAAAGGGAATAAGATCAGTTGATTTTTGTTTTTCGAGTATTATTTTCACCAAGTGCATATAAATTTACCATTTACAATTCAGGAGTGAACTATGTGGGAATATACAGATTTGGTTCAGGAGCATTTTCTTCATCCACGTAACGTCGGTGAAGTTGATAAGCCGAGTGGCGTGGGTGATGTTGGGTCGCTAGCTTGTGGTGATGCCTTGAAGTTGACCATCAAGGTTGATGATGCAGATACCATAGTAGATGCCAGGTTCAAGACATTTGGCTGTGCCAGTGCTATTGCATCTTCCTCTGCGCTTACCGAGATGATAAAGGGAATGAAGGTAGCTGATGCTGAAAAAATAACCAATGAAGATATTGCCGATTTTTTAGGAGGTTTGCCCAAGGAAAAAATGCATTGTTCTGTAATGGGTCGTGAAGCGCTTGAGGCAGCCATTGCAGATTTTAGGGGTATAGCCCTGCCCATGGCTGAGGGTGAGATTGTTTGTGAATGCTTCGGTGTGACAGATCTCGAAGTACACCGGGCTGTTAAAGAGTCTAACCTGCGTTCGGTTGAGGAAATCACTAATTTTACTAAAGCGGGAGGCGGCTGTGGCAAATGTGAAGAGAAGTTGCGAGACATTCTCAATGAATGTGTGGTGAATACAGTCGAAATAAAAAGGATTGACAGAAAGCCTGAAAGAATGACTACGCTGCAGAAAATCAAGAAAATCGAGGAAGTTTTGGAGCGTGAGATTAAACCTGGACTTCGTCAGGATGGTGGTGATATTGAGCTGATCGATGTAGACGGCGATGATGTTTTTGTTTCCTTGCGTGGTTCCTGCACCAGTTGTACAAAATCGCAGACGACTTTGAAAGAGTATGTTGAGAAGAAATTGAGAGAATTTGTACTCGATACATTAGTCGTGGAGGAAGCAAAGTAATGAAGACAGCTCCTGGAAAAGAAATTTACATGGATAATAACGCAACCACCAAAGTTGCTCCTGAGGTGATTGAAGCCATGATGCCATATCTCACTGACTATTATGGTAACCCCTCAAGTATGCATAATTTCGGCGGACAAGTTGCTGAGGGTGTAAAAAAAGCACGCCAGCAGGTTGCAGATCTTCTTGGTGCTGAACCTGAAGAGATAATCTTTACCAGTTGTGGTACAGAAAGTGATTCTGCGGCAGTTCTCTCAGCCCTACAAGCGTTTCCTGAAAAAAGGCACATAGTTACCACCAGGGTTGAGCACCCAGCGATAAAAACCTTGTGTGAGAATCTTGAGACCTTAACAGGGCATAGACACAGGGTGACTCGTTTGAAGGTTGCAGCAGATGGTACTATTGATATGGATGAGTATGCAGCTGCCTTAACCGATGATACCGCAATAGTCACCGCCATGTGGGCGAATAATGAGACTGGAGTTATTTTTCCAGTAGAAAAAATGGCTCGCATGGCAAAGGAGAGGGAAATACTTTTTCATACAGATGCTGTCCAGGCTGTTGGCAAAATCCCTATTAACATGAGAGACTCTGCTATTGATTTCCTTTCCATTTCTGGTCACAAACTTCATGCTCCTAAAGGTGTGGGTGTGCTATACATCCGCCGGGGAACTCCATACATTCCTTTTCTCGCTGGTGGTCATCAGGAAAAAGGACGCAGAGGCGGTACTGAAAATGTGGCATCGATTGTAGGATTAGGTCGAGCCTGTGAGCTTGCCGCAGAGAAAATGGAAGAGGAGAATACCAGGGTTAAGTTACTGAGAGATAATCTTGAACAAGGTCTGTTGGAATCAGTGCCTCGTTCCATGCTCAACGGGCACAAACAAGATAGACTTCCTAATACTGCGAATATTAGCTTTGAGTTTGTTGAGGGTGAATCGATTCTACTTCATATGAATGAGCATAATATCTGTGCCTCTTCAGGTTCTGCATGTACTTCTGGCTCACTTGAACCATCGCATGTTCTACGTGCTATGGGCGTGCCATTCACTGCTGCTCATGGGTCCATAAGATTTTCGTTGAGTGTCTACAATACCGAAGAGGAAGTGGAGTTTGTATTGGAGAAAATTCCACAAATTATTGCCTCACTCCGTGAGATGTCTCCGTTTTGGAACGCTGAGAATTAGGCTTAGTATAATTTTACCAAATAGATGATAAGATGTATTAGTTTAACTCTAACATTCAAAAGTATTACACAAAAAAGCCCCGGCCAATATTTTTGGCCAGGGCTTTTTTTAGTTTTTCTCTACTACTGGTTTTTCCTTTTAGAAAACACCTTCAACGTGACCTGTTTCCACGTTTACATCAACGCGCTTGAAGGCAGGATTTGAACCTGTTCCTGGCATGAGAGATATAGCTCCGGCAACAGGTACGATGAATCCAGCACCTCCATAGGTGAGTACTTCGCGAATGGTGAGGCGCCAACCTTTTGGTACACCTTTTAATGCTGGGTTGTCAGACAATGAAAGATGGGTTTTAACCATACACATGCCGAGCTTAGCAAGTTCAGGGTCGGCTTGGATACGATCAATTGCTTTATTAGCCTCATTTGAGTAGTCAACACCATCGGCACCGTATACTTCGGTGGCAATTAGTTCAATACGTTCTTTGATTGGCATATCGAGATCATAAAGGAATTTGAATTCGGTCTTTTCCTCGCAGGCAGCAATAACAGTCTCAGCAAATTCAATTGCGCCGTCACCACCTTTCTCCCAATGGCGTGAAAGCGCAACTTTTGCTCCTTCAGCTTCGCAAAGCTCACGAACTTTGGCAATTTCAGCGTCGGTGTCGGTATAGAATGCATTGATACATACGACTGGACTGATACCTGCTTTTCTGACGTTGCGAATGTGATGGATAAGGTTATCACAACCCTTGGCAACCCATTCGACGTGTTCTTGGGTGTACTCCTCGGGCATTGGTTTACCAGGTACAGGCACAGGAGCACCACCATGGCATTTCAAGGCACGGATAGTGGCTACGACAACTGCACAATCTGGAGTAAGTCCAGAGAAGCGGCACTTGAGATTCCAAAATTTTTCAAAACCGATATCAGCACCAAAACCGGATTCGGTAACGTGGTAATCAGCCAGTTTTAAACCAACTTTGTCAGCTATTACAGAACTCTGGCCGATGGCGATATTAGCAAAAGGACCAGCATGAACTATCACTGGTTGACCTTCGAGAGTTTGCATCAGTGAAGGATTAAGGGCATCGACCATCCAAGCGGTCATAGCCCCGGCAACCTGCAGATCTTCAGTTGTTACCGGCTTACCTTTTTTAGTGTAAGCAACAACGATTTTACCCATTCTTTCACGCATATCTTTAAGGTCGGAGGCAACAGACAAAATTGCCATGACTTCAGAGGATACAGCAATACCGAATTTAGATTTCATCATGAAGCCATCGGCTTTACCATTAACGCCATCAATACCTATGATGATGTTGCGGAGTGCCTGACAGCAAAAATCCATAATCCAGCCCATCTCAATATTTGTGGGGTCGATATCAATACGCTTCATGCCTGAAAGTCGTTCGAGCTGCTCGTCGGTATAGTTACGCTCATGCTGCAATCTTGAAGTGAGGGCAACCATGGCTAAGTTATGAGCATTCATGATGGCATTAATATCGCCAGTAAATCCAAGTGAGAATGGTGTCAGTGGAATACACTGTGCCAGTCCACCACCAGCTGCAGAGCCCTTGATATTCATCGTCGGTCCACCTGATGGCTGACGAACGGCAGCACAAACATTTTTGCCTAATTTACCTAGACCTTGAACAAGACCCATTGAAGATGTTGATTTTCCCTCGCCAAGAGGTGTTGGTGAGATAGCTGTAACATCAATGTACTTTCCATTGGGCTTGTCCTTCAAACGCTCAAGAACCTTACGAAAGTCAATTTTAGCAATGTAATGACCTTGGGGAAGCAATTCTTCTTTGGTCAGGCCGAGAGTTTCACCAATCTCGTAGATTGTTTTCATGGACTTTTCGGCTTCTTGTGCGATTTCCCAATCAGCATGTTTAGTTGGATCTAATGGCATAATTCACTCCTTAAGTAGAATTAAACTCCGACGTAATAGGCTGCAAATACTAGCATCAGCCGTGTTTTACAATATCTTATCTATTGTGGTGAGACAACGTAAACGCTGCAATCTGAATTACCAGTGACTGTCTAACTGGTTGCGGAATCAACAGCAATTCATAGTTCGCCTTAAAATTATTCGCACTAATACGGTAGAGGAGATACAAAAGTCGGCAACGGAGTGGCGTGCCCATCTCTGCTACCAAGATCCTCCTATTGCATATCAATATCCCAAACATATGCAACAAGATTTTCCTACCATAAAATTGTTCTATAGGCAATTTGTTTAGGTGAAAAAATTCTGAAAGTAATGCGTAATCATTTAAAAAAATTAAGTTTAGAGAAGTGACAATTTAGTGTGAGCTAATGCATAATAAGCATAACTCGTATAAATTTAATTTGGTTACTGGACTGAAACTGGCTTTGAGAAAACATTATGGGTGGTATTTTCTACCAAAGCGCATAATTTTCTGCACATTGGAGGTTGCTATTCTGTTTTTTGATGCATTTAGATGCCTCAATCTGACAAACGAGAAAGTGTTAACATATTTTATAGGTGTCCGTTCAAGAAACTATCTCATCTTTTTTTAAAGTTATGACTTCGCCTTTTGTAGATAATATAGTTAAGTCTCCGTTCTCTTCATAGGCTTTAATGAGGCATGAGATATTTCTTTCATCCACACACTTAACTGTACAATCTGTTCCTGCAGTCATATTTTCAACAGCAGAGAATTTTTTGGTTGCAGCGATTTCTTGAAATTTGGCAACTCCTTTTTCAATATCAATTATTTTCTGATATTCTCTTGGAGAGATCGATTTAATTTCTTCACGAAGTAAAGTAATTTGCTCTTTTGCGTCTGCAATTTTTACCAAAACATGTTTTATCTCGTCCTCCTGCTCACTGGGTATAGAGAAAAGAATTTGTTTTTGGATCTCTACTTCTGCTTCTATGTAGTTGATTTTCTTTAATAAGTTTTGAACTGTTGTGTGTGTCATGATGTTAAGTAAGGGCAAGTTTTCAAAATAATTTTGTAAAATTTTGAAATTATTAAGATATATTTCATTTTTTTATCAGTTGGCAGTATAATAGTCTTGGTAAAAAGAGAAAACTATTTTTCACCACCAGCAATTGGCCGAATAGTTTCTGGATTTAGTTGGATATTAAACTTAAATCTGTATAATAAAAAAGAAGTTTTTTGTACAAACAACGTGTACTATAATTTAGAACACTATTTGATTGTAATTATTATTCCTAGTTGGATGATTTATGACGGTTAAAACAAATACGGCTCCGCGCAAAACATCACTGAAGAAAACTGTGAAGGACCAATCTGGAGCAGGAAAGATAAAGATTGGGGAACTACTCAGTAAAGCCGGCTATATAACACCGTCACAACTCGAACGCGGCAAGAAAGAACTCCAAAAAAAGGGTGGCAGACTTAGTTCAATTCTCGTGCAGTTCGAGTTCATTGATGACAATACAGTCTTCAATTTTCTGAGCAGGCAACACAACTATCCCGCAGTTGTTATCACTGAAGAGCCACCATCACCAGACGCATTAAAAATCCTCCCATTTGATCTGGCCAAGGAGTACTTTGCCTTCCCATTAAGGATGGCTGGGAACACTCTGCAGGTTACCATGGCAGAGCCTTCGGATGCTGCCGCAGTAGAAGAACTTCAGGATGCCCTGAAGAAAGAACTCTCAGTTTGTGTTTCAACTGAAAAGGATATTCTCGAAGCGTACAAGAAGTATTACCAGATCAGCGATGAAGAGGCCAAAGCTCTAATATCAACGGATGCAGAAGAGGAAAGTGAAGAGCTCTCCGTCACCGAGGTTGATGATTTTGGTTCAATAGTTGCTGATGCAGCAGACGAATTTGAAATTGAGAGCTTTGAAGAAGATGAAGGACCAGATCAGTTTGCAGCATCCGATGCTCCGATTATCAAGCTGGTAAATGGTATTCTTATAAAAGCCGTGCAAGATGGTGTCTCTGACGTTCACGTTGAGCCCTATGAGAAAAGTATGCAGGTGCGTTATCGTAAAGATGGCTCTTTGTTTAAATCAATGAACCTGCCACTCACCATTAAGAATGCTTTAATTGCCCGTGTAAAGATTCTGGCAGGACTCGATATCACCGAGAGGCGTGTACCCCAGGATGGCCGTATTAAGATGAGGATGGGGAGAAACAGATCTGTTGATTTTCGCGTCTCTTCACTGCCGACGCTCTTTGGTGAATCTGTGGTTCTGCGTATTCTCGATAAAAGCTCGCTTAATGTAGATCTTACTCAACTCGGTTTTGAAAGAGAAACCTTTGAAATGCTGAAAAGATGTCTTTCAAGACCTCAAGGGTTGTTACTTGTTACGGGACCCACTGGCTCAGGTAAAACGGTGACGCTGTATTCTGCTTTGAACTCACTTAACAGCGAGGATATTAAGATCCTTACTGCTGAAGACCCGGTTGAGTTTAATTTCAAGGGTATAAATCAAGTTAATGTGCACACCGATGTTGGCATGACCTTCGCAGCAGCTCTGAAAGCTTTTCTGCGGCAGGATCCAGATATTATCATGGTTGGTGAGATTCGTGATATTGAAACTGCAGAGATTGCAATCAAAGCTGCCATGACCGGCCACCTTGTGTTTTCCACTTTGCATACCAATGACAGTGCCGCCACCATTGCCCGATTGGTGGATATCGGTATTCCGCCGTATATGTTGTCCTCTTCAGTTACCATGGTTCTCGCCCAGCGACTTGGTCGAAGACTCTGTCAAAGCTGTAAAAAAGTGGTGAAATATAAACAGGATGAACTATTAAGTATGGGGTTTCGGGAAGATGAGGTGGACGAACTGGTAATTTATGGACCGAACGGTTGCCCTGAATGTAATGGCCTTGGCTACAAGGGACGGGTCGGTTTCTTCGAATTAATGGAAGTAACCGATGAGGTTGCCAAAGCAATAAGTGCTGAGGTTCCAGAAGATCAGTTGAGAAAGGTATCGATCCAAGAAGGTATGACCCCCCTGCGAGATGCTGCACTTAAAAAGGTAAAAGCCGGAATAACCAGTATTGATGAAGCTCTTCGCAGAACCGTGGCACACAAAGAAAGTCTACCTGCCTATCTTGTCAACCCTGATGTTGAAGATTATGAGGATGGTGATGTTATCATTCGCGAAAATAATACTGATATTGATTTTTTTAAACTCATCAGAGGTGCCCTCACCGTTATTAAGGGTGGGAAAAAGATTGCAGAATTAACAGAACCAGGCGAGTATTTTGGAGAAATGGCCGCAATTTCCGGAGAGCATCGCACTGCCTCAATCATTTCTCAGGGTAGAAGTACCGTGAAGAGATTTCCGGGTGATAAACTTGATGAGATTATTGAAAAATACCCAGATGTTTCTGCGCACCTCTTTCGGACGATGACAACTCGTCTGCTCAAATCAAGCCAGATACTGGTAAAACTTGCCGCTGGTAAAAAACGCCCTTCGAAGCCTCGATAGTTTCTCCATTTTTTAGATAGCATCACAATTCTTAGATAGAGACTGGTTGAGTTGTTCAATATTCTTGTTTTCTCCAGATAAATATTCTATTTTGGTGAAATTCGATAAAGATGTATAATATTGCGTTTTTCACCTGGATGTATTTGTGCAATGACTAAGAGAAATATATCAAAGATTGCGGTGTTTTTGGACGGATCACCCGGGCATGAAAAACAGACTCTTGGCATCGTAAAGCAACTCAAGAAAAAAATTGATTTTGAAGTAATCAAGTGTCGAGTAGAGAAGCCTTCTCTAATTGCCCAGTTCATCAATTGGTTCTATTATTTTTGGAATCCCGCCCAACTTATGAACTGCAATACAGCGGATGTTGACCTAGCGATAGGAACTGGTACACACACTCACCTGTCTCTGCTTACAGCAAAGAAAAGCTCTAATATTCATATTGTTACCTGCATGTCACCGGCTCCCTATCTAATTGATAGTTTTGATTTAATTTTTGCACCAAATCATGATAATGTGGCTTCTCGCGAGAATGTTGTTGCCACTGTTGGTCCTCCTAATATCAACGAGAATAAAAACCAGCATGAGGAAAACAGTGTATTAATTCTCATTGGTGGTGCTGATCCCAAAAGCCACATTTGGAATGATACTGCGATTATACATTCTGTGGAGAAACTAATCTCCTATGAAGCAGACAAGAAGTTTGTTATGTCTTCTTCACCGAGAACTCCAATTAATACAGAAGAAAAATTGGGTGAAATTGCAGGTAGTTTTCCCAATGTTGAATTTCATCGATTTAAGGAGACACCCTCTGGTTGGGTTGAGCAGCAATACAGTCGGAGCAGATATGTCTGGGTGACTGGCGATTCCATATCGATGGTGTACGAGGCTCTGAGTTCAGGATGCAAGGTTGGGATTATTCCTGTTACATGGAAAGCGAAAAACTCAAAGTTTTTACGCAGTATAAATTATCTACAGGAAAAGCTGTTGACAGTTGAACTTGAAGCGTATTTAAACGGTAAAGCAACCTGGAAAAAAAATTGTTCACTGAATGAAGCTGAGCGTTGTGCTGAAGAAATATTGAGGCGATTGGGATGAAGAAACTAAATATTGTGCAGATTCTACCTGAGCTTGATGAAGGTGGTGTTGAGGGTGAAACCCTGGATCTTGCAATATATCTTGCTGGCAAAGGACATAGATCAATTGTCATTTCCGGTGGGGGAAGATTGGTTCCACAACTGGAAGAATCAGGTGGCAAACATATCACCTGGGATCACATCGGAGAGAAAAGTTTTCGCTGCCTCAAGTATGTAAATCGTCTGCGTCGTTTTTTTATAGAAGAACGTATTGATATTGTACATCTGCGTTCAAGATTGCCAGCATGGATCGGGTATATGGCCTGGAAAATGATACCTCCGATTATTCGTCCGGCGCTGGTAACAACTTTTCATGGTTTTTACTCGGTGAACTCATACTCAACCATCATGACCAAGGGTGAGAAAGTTATTGCAGTATCCAATGTTATCACTAATCATATATTAGAACAATACCGAGTAGATAAATCAAAAATAGAGCTAGTCCATGGAGGGTGTGACACCAAGGCATTTGATCCTGATGTGGTTTTACCTGAGCGAATAGATGTCTTGCGGAAAAAGTGGCAGATTCCTAGAGATGGCACACCAGTGATTATGTTACCAGGCCGTTTAACAGAGTGGAAAGGGCAGGATGTCTTTATTGAGAGTCTTGCACATATCAAATCACTGCCATTTTATGCGGTGTGCGTTGGCGAAGCGGAAGAGAACTCCTCCTTTACCAAAAGACTCCTTGATAAAATCAGACGACATGATCTTCAAGATAAAGTGAAACTTGTTGGACATTGTTCTGATATGCCTGCAGCACTGATGGTTGCCGATTTAGTCGTATCTGCCTCCTCGAGTCAACCTGAAGCTTTTGGTAAAGTAGCGATAGAAGCTATGGCTATGTCAAAACCGGTGGTGTCCACCCGACATGGTGGAAGCCTTGAAACCATCGTTGAGAATGAGACAGGGTGGTTTGTAGCTCCTTCAAATCCAAAGCAAATGGCTGATGCTATAAAACATGTGATCTTGAATAGAGATCTCTTGGTTGATGCAGGAAAGAAAGGGCGAGATTGGGTACAGCAGAATTTTACCGCTTTTCGGATGTGCGAAAAGACCCTCTGGGTATATGAAAGGATATATCAAGACAAGCAAGAAAAAAGAAAAGGTAAACGGATTACCACAGTGCAGATGCTGCCAGAGCTTGAGGGCGGTGGTGTTGAGAGAGGAACCTTGGAGATGGGAAGGTATCTTTCAGCAAATGGTCATCGTTCAATTGTTGTGTCAGCTGGCGGTCGAATGGTCAATCAGCTTGAACAAGAAGGAAGTCAACACATTAAGTGGGCTGTCGGTTCAAAAAGCCCTCGATGTCTTTTATTTATTTGGCCGCTAAGGAAATTAATGATAAGTGAGGAGGTTGATATTCTTCATTTACGCTCAAGAATGCCGGCTTGGGTAGGGTATATATCGTGGTTAAGCCTACCTAAAAACCGAAGGCCTGCATTAGTTACAACATTTCATGGTTTCTACTCCCAGAATAAGTATAGTGCCATAATGACCAAAGGTGATGGTACCATTGCCGTTTCAGAGAGTATAAAGAATCACATCTACGATAAGTATAATGTAAAAAAAGAAGTGAAACTCATATTCCGAGGGGTCGATGAGGATATATTTAACCCAGATAATATTGAAGAATACCGTGTAGCTCAATTGAAAAAACAATGGAATATCAAAGATTCCATACCAGTAATTATGTTACCTGGAAGAATAACTCGATTAAAGGGCCCAGATATATTTATTAAAAGTTTACTCCATGTCAAGAACCATAGTTTTCAAGCTATTCTAGTTGGTGACGTTAAGGAAAATCCAAGTCTGGTAAATGAACTCAATGAGCTGATAAAGGTTAATCAGCTTCAAGATCGTATAAGCTTTGTTGGGCACTGTACGGACATGCCAGCTGGGTTAATGGTTGCAGACATCGTCATTAGTGCGTCATCTAGTGAGCCTGAAGCTTTTGGACGGACCACAGTTGAAGCTATGGCAATGGGCAAACCTGTTATAGCTACAGCCCATGGTGGAAGCTTGGAGACTGTAATAAATGAAGAGACTGGATGGTTAGTTATGCCATCGGACCCGGAAGAAATGGGAAGAAAAATCGATGAAGCATTGGGTGATCTGGAGAATTTGAGGCAATTTGGTACGAGAGGTAAAGAAAGAGTGCGAAAACATTTCACCACTAAGTCTATGTGTGAAAAGACTACGCTTCTTTATCAGGAGTTACTTTTGAAAAGACGCAATGAACTAGCAAATTAGTCAGTTATGTATCAAAAGATAGTTGCCGTAGGTGATTGTAATACATTGGGGGCGAAAGAGTTGGAATATAACAGCTACCCAGAAATACTTGAGAAGATTTTAGGAACAAAGGTGACTAACCTGGGCCACACAATGGCAACAACCAGGGAGGGTTTGTTTTTACTTGGTGAAGAAATTGGTGACACAGATTGTGTAATTATCCAATTTGGACTGGTTGACTCCTACTTAACGTTTAAGCTCTCCCCATATGTTCTATATTATCCAGATAATGCTATTCGTAAACAATTTCGTTCGGTTATAAAAAAGTATAAAAAAATTTGCAGAAAGATCGGATTTAATAAATGGATTGGTGAGTCTAATGTTGTGCCGATAGAAGAATATGATAACAACATAAGAAAAATAATTAAACTAGCTCATCCTCGGCCTGTCATTTTACTCGACACTATCCCCAACAAGCAAATGCATCGTAACCGGGAAATTCAACGGTATAACAAACGTCTTGAGCAAATCTGCAAGGATTATGATAAATGTATAAAGGTTGATCTATATGATGTTTTTTTAGCAAATCTTAACTCTTACTATCTTGATGCTACCCACGCTAATGCAAACGGTTATAGATATATTGCCGGGAAAATTTCCTCCGTCTTAAAAAATGCCAACCTTTGAAGCGCAATTTATGAAACAATGAGAATAATACAATTCATGGCTTCTCAACACTGGGGAGGTGCAGAGAAAGTATTTGTAGAAGTATCTAATTATCTGGCAAGAAAACATGAAGTGTATGCCATTCTACTGCGCAATACTGAATACAAACATAGGTTTTCCAATAAGGTTAGAATAGTACAGCTCAATTCTCATCCAACCAGGCATAATCCGTTGTTACTCGTGGAGCTATACAGAGTCTTAAAAAAGGTTGACGGTGATATTATTCATACCCATGCAGTAAAAGCCTCGGAGTTGGTCTTCTCAGCAAATAGATTATTAAAAATTAAACACATAGGGACAAAGCATAATGCTCGAAAAGGGAAAATTTTTAATAAATTGCAATGGGTAACTGCCGTATCTGAAGAAGCAGGAAACTCTATCTCATTGCAAAAAGATGGTAAAGTTAAAATTATTTATAATGGCATCATTCCTCAACAAATTGATTCTTCTGTTGGTGATAATAATTTCAATATTCTAGCAATAGGAAGATTAGATAAAATCAAAGGCTTCGATATTCTCATAAATCAGTTAAAAGACGTGTCATACAGCTTTAATCTATCAATTGTGGGGGAGGGAAAAGAGGCAATACATCTCCAGAAGTTAATTGATAGCCTTGGATTAAGGAATTCTATCTCTCTGGCAGGGTATAGCGATAATGTAGCAAATCTAATGAATGAGGCCGATTTAATAGTGATTTCTTCCCATAGCGAGGGCTTCCCAAAAGTGATGATAGAAGCGTTGTTTTATGGAAATGTTTTTTTATCAACTCCAGTAGGAGGTGTAAGAGAAATAATACCTTCACTCTTTCTAGCAAAGCAGAGTGAATTAGGGCAAAAGATAGGAGATATCCAGCTGAATTATGATCATTATTACACTGAATTTCAGAAAATTAAGGAAGAGCTTGCTGAATCATTTACCCTTGATCAGATAATTCAACAATACGAATCGTTTTATGAGCAAGTACTTGGTTGAAGTATTGGTGAACTATTCATTAAATGATGAGTTTCCATTTGGGATAGCTGAGAGGTGAACTGCTGAGAGAATCGCCCAGAAATGTCCTTGGTGCGAATCAAATAAAAATGAGTTCATAACGCATCCGACAAGCATTGCAGTGGCAACGCCTTGTAGGTATTGTCTGTCAGGTTTTTTTAGTTTGAAAGAACACAGATATTGTGCAATAAAAATCAAGATGAACAGAAATAATCCAACCATTCCCAATTGAACGCCTATCAGAAGAAATTCATTATGGGGATTATCGGTCTTACGCATTTCTGATCCATTTATCAATTTACCGTGTTCAGTTGTGAAAGATCCCGTTCCGTAGCCGAAGAGCGGTTTTTCCTTAATGAGCTGAACACTGCTGTACCACCAGTCAAAACGCATGCCAAGGGATGTTCTAGAGGCTCCATGTTTATAAGATTGTATCTCCTCAATGGCTTGCTTGCTCCGTGTTTGTAAATTATCCGAGGTTATGTATGTAACCGACATCATGAGTATAAGCAGAAAAAAGCAGATTACCTGCTTAAGAATTGAAAGCCGTTGGATGAATGCAAGTGACATGAGAAAGATAAACACCAGCATACCTGTTCTGCCAGGTGCGATGTAGAAAATGTTTACCACCGAGAGTATAAAGATAACGACCCAAAGAAACTTGAAATATTTGCTCGCTGAATCGAAAAATTTATGGACAGTATAAAAAGCCAGAATAGATATAAAAAAGCTATGAGTTATATGATAAAT
>CAZWVC010000054.1:0-17070 GCA_964637245.1 uncultured Desulfocapsaceae bacterium | reverse complement strand
TGATAGTTGTTATGTTTTTTCAACCATTGAATAGCTTCCGGTAATTCTACGAAAACCACCTGGGTTGTGTCTGGGATTTCGCCACCTAAGAAAAATTTGGTAAGCAGCCCTGAATCTGTTCCACCAACTACATAGAAACTATCAGGTAAGAGCTCGTTCTGATAAAAATTTTGGAAAAAAACTGTTTGGGAATTTACCTCTTCGAAGAGCTGCTGGGAAAGTTCAAAAATATACCGCTCTCCAAATGAGTTTGTATGTGTTGAGAGTGCGGTATTGGCATACTCCTCCATGAGTGCGCTTCTTCGTTCTAAGTTGGTAGAGGTGTTTTGGTGTTGAATTCTGTGTTTTCTAAAATAACTTGTATTGCTCTATTTGTCTTCGGTGAGAAAAGAATAGGGGCTGCAAGATTTAAGGTTATTTTCTGGTCTTGTGGTACAGTTACAACGCTAAGCACATAACAATCCTCAACATTCTTTATTTCCAGCATATTTTTCTCATTTTCCTCGGGGATAACCCTGTACTCAAGGAAGAAATTGGTGGGATCTGTTAGCACAAATGCAACTTCGTGATCATCCACGCTTTGTATCCAGAACAGGGGGCCTTCTTTTTTGTTGGGCATAACAACAAAATCTCTCAAGGTTGGAAAGCCAACGAGACCTGCAGGAAAGTGGAGAAGATTTGACGGGTCATATTCAACTTCACCGAATCTGGTATGTATTTTTTTCATTGCAGCTATTTTTCTTTTTTAATTTGAGGAACGATTGCTTCCAGGTCATCGAGTTTCCATTGGAGAGCTTCTTTGTTTTCTTGGGAGATTCGATCAAAGACTTCTTGACGATAAATCTTACATTCTTTTGGAGCATCGATACCTATTCGTATGGCGCCACCTTTTATTTCGATGATTTTTATGGTGATATCATCTCCAATGACAATTCCATCACCCATTTTTCTGGTTAAAACCAGCATGACTTCCTCCTTGGTACCAGATATATAAAGTGGATATTAAAGTGTGAAAAACGAAAAACTACAATAAGTTAATCAAAATAATAGTATCCGGTCAGAAAATGGAAGTCAATTCATTTGGTAGAAGAAGAACCTGCTCTCCTCTAGAAATAATCAAGGATAGTAATATCCGAGACTTTTGCTGAGATATTTAATGCTGCTTGAAAAGCTGTTTCTTGGGCTACTATATCATTAAATGTTTCAATTGCATCAGCATCCTGGTATCGAGAAAGAATCTGCTTGAGATCAATTTTCACATCTGTCTGCTGAGTAATTGCATTCTCAACACGTCTAGCACGGTTGCCCAATTGGCTACGCAGACGCCTGTTCTGATCAGCGGCCAAATCTATGATGTCCAGATTCTGTTCGATACCTCCGCCTGTTCCAATGGGGTCGTTGATATTTCCTGATCTGATTGAATCTTCAAGTCTTTTAAGAGCACTGAAAAGATCAGTTCTGCCGGCATCTGATGCGTATCCGGTTACGTCAGTTGGACCTCCACCCTGGACGGCAGTATTGTTTATCCCCATGAGCAGCTCATTACCAGTGAGGTTTACATCAAGGTACTCACCAGGTGTAATTTCAAGCTCAGTCGGGTATCCATCGCCGTGATAATATACCGGCCAGGTTGTTGAATCAAGAGGGTCATACGCTGCATCCGTATACCCAGGGTTATCTACGAAAGGGACTGTGTTCTCCTGATAGCCTGCAAATATGTATTTGCCATCAACCATACCATTTGCAGCATCAAACAATTCTTTTGTCAGGAATTGAATTTCATCTGCGAGTACAGCGAGATCCTGAGTATCATATGTTTCATTAATAGCAGTGATTCCTATTTCTTTCGCTCTTTGGAATATGTTTTCTATATGACTAAGATGCCCATCAGTCGATTGCATCTCATCAAGGCTAACTCCCATGGTTTCAAGGTATCTCTCTGTAGTTCGGATCTGGGTACGTGTAGTTAAGACTGGCCGAATTGATGCTGGGTCATCGGATGGGTTATTAAGTTTTATTCCGGTTGCACCTTGATAACGAAGATCTTGCAAACGATTAGTTATCCTATCGAGGTTTGTTTGCATGAGCCTATAAGTTGTGTTCTCTGTAACTTTCATAACCTATTCCTATACAATCGGATGTATATGCTGAAATTACCTAGTATTTATCGCCGAATATTAATTAAAGAAGTCATCATTTCATCAACTGTTGATAAAAATTTAGCTGAGGATTCAAATCCGCGTTGATAGACAATCAGATCAATCATCTCTTCTTCAAGTGAAACACCGGCAAGACCATCTCGCATATTTTCTAGTTGGACAACAGCATCCTCTGAACCTTGAAGATTAAGATTGTTTTGATTTGTTCTGATGCCTACCCTGGAAGTGGTTTTACCATAGTATGAATTAAAATCATCAGCTCCATCGATGAGATACGATTCACCAATATCTGCAATTGTTAGAGCATTTTGATTATCACCAGGGGCAACGGGAGTAATAATTCCTGCTGCAACCTGGTTAGAATCTGTTAATACAACTGACATATTTCTGGCTGCGTTGGCATAGGTAGCTGGTAGAGGTGGTGGTGGGGTAGTCGAGACCGCAGCTGGTCCTGAGAAGAAATTTAATCCAGTAGAATTATCTAGCCCAACACCACTGGCATGATGGTAGTTCACCTGGCTACTTATTTCATAGGCGAGGCGATCAATGTCATCTTTTAGAGAGGGAATAAAATTATCCCTCATATCTATCAACCCCTCGAATTCACCACCCATGTTGCTCATACTAAGTGTTCGTGTAACTCCGCCAGCATGCAGTACTATGTCAAGATTGGAACCGGCTGTAACCGCTTCAAGTGACATTGCATCATTTCCCTGTATGAGCGGAAGTCCGCCAGGCAGGCTAACTGAAAGCATACCGTTCGGGGTTTCGTAGCTCTGAGCTCCCAAACTTGTCGCCAAATCCTTTGCGAGCATATCTCTTTTGTCACGAGCTGTGTTGGCAGTTTGACCACGAATTTCTATATTAAATATATTTTCATTTAGACTGGCGATCTCTTCAATTTTAGAGTTTATCGCACTTACTTTGGAGATTATTGAATCGTTGATATTTTCTTTAACTGTGTTGAGGTCATTGGCGGTATTATTGAAATTGGTAGAAAGTAATTCTCCACGTTGAACGACAATATCTCTTAAAACAAGGTCGCTAGGGCTGGCAGATAATTCCTGCCATGCATCAAAAAATCTATCAACATTTGTTGCAATGTTTTCTTCTGTTATATTAAAAATACGTTCAAGTTCATTAAGTGATTGAGCCTGGCCGTTAAAAAGGCCAAGATCAACTACCTTGTCACGTAATTGGTTAGTCACAAAGACGTCATGCTCGCGTCGAACATCGGCTACCTTTACTCCTTGGCCGACGAAAAAGTCTCCGAAATTTACAGCAGGGTAGGTTGACAACTCAGCGCTTTGGCGCGAGTAGCCCTTTGTATTAACGTTCGAGATATTGTTACCAATGATCTCTATAGACTTCTGGTTTACCTCAAGAGAGGTACGGGCAGCATTTAATGCTGAAAATAATCCTCCACCCATATCAAATCCTTCCTGATAGTAATCTGCCGTTTACCTCAGAATTAACACTGTTGGCATTGGCGGAATATGTTGAAGTAGATGTTTTTTTGCCAAAAAATTCCATGGTCTCTCTAATCCACCCAAGGGTAGATTTGAAGAGGAAGGCATTCCTTCTATTCTCGTGTCGGATCTGTTCAGCTATTGGTTTATCTGCATCATCAATGTTTTTGACGTGTGCCAGAACGTGAATGAGCTCTTCCTTTTCTTTCATGGCACTATACATGCCATCAAGATCCAAATTAATAGCTTGCTGTCTCTCGTTTAAAATTGCTTCTTTTAGCGCAAGCAAGTATTCATGTGTTGTTCTGGCTTTCATGGTTATTTCTCCTCAACAATGAATTGCAGAAGGGAAGAGGCAACCTTTTTCAGATCGGGTTTATATGAACCTTCAGCCACTTGAGCTTTCAGAGCCGCAACTTTCGCTGCTCGTTCAGTACTCATAGTGCTTTCTGCTTCCTTAGCTTTATTGACATCCTGTAAAACAGATGAAAATTGTACCTGATCCGGGTTTTGTTTTGCATCAGCCTTTTTCCCTGACTGTGTTTTCTGCGATTTCTTTACATCGCCTATTTGGCCAGGACCGCCAACTCCAAAAAAATCTACACTCATATCATCACCCGATTAATTAGCTTTTTCACTATCTGCCTCAGCAGCCCAAGCATCAAGCTTCTTCATTATGGCATCTAATGTCTCGTGAGAGATGTCTGGCAGTGTGCCACCGAAAGTTTCGCGAGCTTCACTAAATCCAGATTCGACACCTTCTTTTATAGCTTCAAGCTTGTTGACATCGCCACCAGCAGCAGTAATGGCAAAATTGACTATCCGATCAGAAGTCTGTTCTACTCCAAAATAACCATCTTCTGCGACAAGTTCCTGAGCTTCTTCCTGGCTCAAGGTGCTTATATCGATAGTTGCAGTTCCGGTTGCGACCTGATAATCAATGCCTTGTTCCTTAAGCATACTAGTAACAAGTTTTCGGAGCATTTCATAGCCTTTCTCTGCCATTTCGTTCGTGGTGATCGAATTGGAGTAGGTTACGACTGGTCCTGAGCTCTTTGTTAGTGTTACTGAGTCCATTTTTACTTTGGTTATGGCAGATCTTTTATCACTCTGATTAAACTCAGGTGCTAATGGTTTTTTATTAACTGCCTTTGGGTCAAAAGGTAACTGACTATGTACTGTATTAACCATTTTTCGCCTCCTTGCGTTACTCATCTTCATGCGTCCATGCATGAAATAGAATTGAGAAACTATCTAGCTGACTATTATATCGGCGGAAAAATGAAGAAACTTTAGAAAAAAAGAAAGGAAGGTGTGTTAGGAATTACTTAACTTTGTCTTTGAGTTGTTGAAACATTGCCTCACCAAGCCCCATACCCTTGCCTGATGCTGCTTTTCGAGCCATCTCTAAATCTAGCATCTCCTGAAACATCTTTTCTCCTGAAGATTTCTTGATTAGGCCATTCTCCGGTATGTTTTTTCTCATTGATTTGTATGCCTCATAGATATACATCGCTTCAAGCTCACGGGTTGAATCTCGAAGTTGCTTGAGATTCTTGGCCTTATCGGGTGATGGTTTGGTTAGTCCAGTTGAGATAACTGAATTGGCCACTAGTTGATCTGATTTAATGTCCATACATATCTCTAGTGTGTATATTTCACGAGTCTGAAAGTCTTATAGCCAAGGCATCGAGAGTGAAGCTGTAGTTTTTAACACAAAACCTCGAACCCTGACTAGAGAATAATGAGTTCACCATGCATTGATCCTGATGCTTTAATAGCCTGGAATATCGCAATAAGATCTCTGGGAGTAGCACCTATTGCATTGAGAGCATTTGCAATATCACCGATACTGACACCTTTTGGCAAATTTAAAACGGTCAGACGACCGTCATCTTCAACCACTTCTATTGTGGTTTCTTGAATTGCTCGGGTATCACCCTCTGCCAACGGATTAGGCTGGATAATATCTTCAGATTCTTTGACAATCAAACTGAGATTGCCATGGGATACCGCGACGGTGGAAAGTTTGACATCCTTACCCATTACAATGGTACCAGTTCGCTCATTAACTACGACCCTGGCTATGGAATCAGATTCAATCTCTATGCTCTCTACCTCAGCAATAAAAGGAATGAGATTACTTTTTCGATCTTCAGGGATACGAATTACAATCGTGCCTGAATCATTAGGAAACGCCGTATCGCTACCATATATCTGATTAATTGTTGCACTCATTCTTGTAGCAGTGGTGAAGTCGGCATTATTCAATTGGTATTGGATGGTTCCGTTCTTCCCAAGTTGAACCGGAACCGTGTCTTCAACTATTGCACCATTAGCAATTCGACCAACAGTTGGATGATTTTTTTGGGCCTTGGCAGCTTTTCCCCCAAATGAAAACGCCCCAATGGTCAGCGGACCTTGGGCGACTGCATAGACATTACCATCTGCACCCTTGAGGGGTGTCATTAAAAGTGTACCTCCCGCGAGGCTTTCTGCATCACCCATTGAAGATACCTGAACATCTATTTGCGACCCAGGCCGAGCGAATGGTGGCAGGGTAGCGATAACCATAACTGCTGCAATATTGCCAATTTTTAGACTATTGAGTTCATTGGGATCTATAGATATTCCGTTCCTCACCATCAGATTATAGATTGCCTGCAGGGTAAAAGAATTTTTCTTTAAATCATCGCCAGTATCATCCAAGCCTGTAACCAGACCGTAGCCAATGAGTTGGTTTGACCGCACTCCATAAATTTGAGCAACATCTTTTATTCGTGCAGCAAGAGCAGGTTTACAAAAAACGGTGATGAGAAGAACAACAACCAGGTATTGCAGATATTTCGATATTTTCATGGGAGTAGAAGTATGCATAGTGATGTTAAAACGGCCAAACATAGTCAATCGTTCTAGTTAACCAGCCGGGTTCCTGTTTGTCACTGATAACGCCTTTACCTGTGTAAGATATTCTTGCGTTTAAAATTTTCTCAGAATCGATGGTGTTTGCAGCTGTTATGTCCACTGGTCGAATTATTCCCGTGATGTAAATAACCTGAATTTCATTGTTCACCGTGACTTCCTTACCACCTCGAATTTTTAGGTTGCCATTAGGGTATTTACCAACCACTTGCGTAGTCAGGGATGCGCTGAGGTTATCGGTACGAACAGTTTTACCACTACCATCAAAAGAATTTTTTACGCTGGCGTTAATAAGATTTGCTAGGTCAAGATTACTGTTTGTTATTATATCGGCTTTTTCGACGCCAAAGAAATTTTGAATACCTGCATTCCAACTAGATTCCTTATCACTGGTCGTGGTGGCTTCCTTTGTAGCACTTGCTTTTTCAGAGATTGTAACTGTAACTATGTCTCCAATTGTTTGAGCTTTGTGATCTGCAAATATGGAGTTGTTTCCTTTTGACCAGAGAGAACCTTCCTCTCTTTGCAAGTGCGCAGGATTTTGGATTTCCTCTAAGGGTTCTGGAATGTCGGTGACCTTCGAGTAATTGTGCCTAGAACAGGAAGTGAGCAAAATGAGGGTGGTTATAAGCAATATATTTCTCATATTATATTTTAACCTCGACTATTCCGGGAGCCGCAACTCTACAGTGGATTAATTTATTTGAATTTGCGTTTTTAACTCTGATAATCTGGTCTAGCATGCCATCCGTTCTGGCAATACCGGTTGCCGTAAGGTGAAGGTTACCTCTGGAGTAAATAACTCTTACTAATTGTCCCTTTTTGACAAGCGGTGGATACTCAACATCAGCAGAATTGATAACACTTGCGTTACGAACAGATCTTTTTAGCCGTTTCCCTAGAACTGATCGCAGACCCATACTTGGGTCATGATGTTTTGTCAGATCCTTGATGGCTAATGTGGTGTTTGCCGGCGTTAATATGGTGCCTCTTTTAAGTCCACCTTTGGCGATTACAACCTTTGCAAGAACCTGCAGGTCGCCCTGGATCGACATGTTTTTTCGAACCTTTCCATCTACACGGATTATCAATGAAAAACGTGAGCTTTTTATTATCGCCGGATTAGAGGGAATAACCTCGATTGCAAGCTCACCTATGGGCAACATGAAGGGGAGTGGAAGAGATTTTGGTTTAAAACTTATCTCGGCTTGCGGTAATTCGTGATTTTTCTTTTGTAAGAAATTGCTAATAGCGGCAATAAGCTGTCCTGGAAGAATTTGTTGACCTTCGCGAATTATTTTTATGACACTTGAACCACTCCAGCGTATTGCATTGCTAAGATTGTTTTTTCGTATAATCTGTTTTTTAATCTCGATTGCATTGATGAATAGACTTTCCCCTGGATGAGGTGATTTAACAACAACCTTGGTGGCAAGAGAGTCACTCATTGGTGTTGCTTCATCGAAATTAGCCAAGTCACCTAAAGTAACATAGTTGGTAGAGACTGATGTCGTATCGCGGAAAGATATTTCCAAAGCCAGAGCTGGCGTACAGTAGCAAACAGTGATCAATATGAAAAAAGCAAATCTTTTCATAACATTATTTAAGTTGATTGGTGGTTTGCATTAACTCATCCGAGGTCTGGATAGATTTGGAATTGATTTCATAAGCTCGTTGGGCTGTTATCAGGTTCGTTAATTCTTGCACTATATTGACGTTTGAGCCTTCCAGAAAAGTTTGAATCAGTAACCCATAGCCATCATCTCCGGGTTCCCCTACAGCGGGTGATCCAGAAGCACCTGTTTCAACAAGAAGGTTATCACCTGCAGAAGCAAGACCAGCACTATTGGTAAAGATAGCCAGTTCAAGGGTTCCAACTTCAGATGCTTCGTTTTCACCAGCTAGGACGGCACTTACAACTCCTGTATCGCTTATTGTAATTCGATTGGCACCTTCAGGAATGGTGATTGTTGGAAGCACTGTATAGCCATTCGAATTAACAATGTTTCCTGTGCTATCAAGTTTAAATGCGCCAGCACGTGTATAGGCTGTATCTCCATTGGGGAGCTCAATTTGAAAGAAACCTTGCCCTTCGATGGCTACATCAAGTTCGTTTTCAGTTTGAATGAGCTCTCCCTGACTAAACACTTTGGTTACCGATGCGGGTCTTACTCCCAACCCAACCAAAATACCTGTCGGGTCTTCAGTATCAGAAGAAGTTGGACTTCCCGGGACTTTGATAGTTTCGTATAGCAGATCTTGAAAGGTATTAATCGATTTTTTAAATCCTGTAGTACTAACGTTTGCTAAATTATTTGAAATGACATCAATATTCAGTTGCTGCGAATTCATACCGGTCGTACCGGTATATAATGAGCGGATCATTGTAAATTCCTCTTACCTTTGGTCAAATTATCTCTATCCAAGTGACCCTAATTCATCAAGTTTTTGATTTAATTGTGAATACTTTTCCAATACATTGTGATATGTCTCAAAAAGTCTTCTGTCACTCAGCATTTTTGCCATCTCTTCAGTCATGTTGACATTAGAAGTTTCAAGATATCCCTGCGAGATGGCGAACTCTTCTACAGGTATTTCGATTGATCCCGCTGGTATGGCAAATGCGGTATCCTTAACTTTTTTTAGGATCGACCTATCTTCAACATCAACAATTGCCAATTGACCAACTTCGGAAGATTCACCTTCAGGATCTATCGAATAGATGAATCCTTCTTTGTCAATTTCAATCCTTGATATATCAGCATCGGGAATGGTAATTTCTCCGCCACCGTTATCCAGAACAGCCATACCAGAGTCGGTCAGCAATCTACCTGAGCTATCAACCATAAAGCTGCCGTTCCGGGTAAGGAGATCTTCGTTGTCGCTTCTTATTTTGAAAAATCCATCACCATTGATGGCAACATTGAAAGGGTTCTGTGTTTCCTGCAAAGGGCCTTGAGAAAAATCGATATAATTGCCGCTTATCCGATTATAATTGATTCCTTTGGTATCTCGAATTTGGGTTTCACCCTTCAGAATTGACTCGAAACTCATTCTTGCTTTTTTATACCCAACAGTGTTGACATTTGCCAAGTTAGCAGATGTATTAGCAATACTGTGCTCCCGAGTAATTGCCCCCGATAAAGCGCTGTATTTTCCTGATACCATTATTTTATTTTCCTTTAGCTGTATAGTATTTTAGTGATAGTTTTATATCGGTATACAGTGTTGATACCTTTAGAATATCAGTCGTCTATATGTGAAATAGTCGATACCGTTTGCTCATTTGCTAGAGAGGTTCGCAAGAGCCACCAATTGATTTGCCTCATGAGTCGAAATTGTTAAAATGGCTGCAATATCTTTAGCTTCTACACCTTTTTGATGTAGAGATCGGATATATTGATAACGTTCAGGAGCCTTATGTTTGTTTACCATTTGATTGAATATTGGTCGAAATTTCTGGACACTGGTAAATAATTCGGCCTCGTCAAGGTTATCCTTAAAGAGATTACTCTGTTTTTCCTCTATGCGAAGATTATTGAGCTCTTTGTTAACATTTTCCAATGACAGCGTTGCGGTATGTAATTTATTTTTTTGTAACATCATGATTTTGCTGAGATATATAGATCTCGCGGTTACCAGAATACACAGAACTAGTGTCATGGAGAATAATATTTCAGTTTCTAATAGAGGTGCCATTTTTACATCTCTTGCATAGTTTGAATTAATGAAGCTTAGTCTGAACTTTGTTTTTTAAATTAATAAGTGCTTGGCTATGAAGTTGTGAGATCCTCCCTTCAGATACTCCGATTACTTCAGCTATCTCTTTTTGGGTGAGCTCTTCATAGTAATACAGGGAGATTACAAGCCGCTCTTTTTCGGGTAAGTTGGCTAAAATGTCTGCAATAATTGTGGTAAGTTCGCTGTTCTCCAGAAGATTTACAGGGGACGAATCTTCGCGGTTATCTATAAGTGCATCAATAAACCGTCTGCCTTCGCCACTATGGTCAAGCGCTTCATGCAGGCTTACACAACCTAGATGACTCACTTGTCCTAACATGGATTGATAATCTTCCAAACTCATCTCAAGTTCCTGAGCCATTTCTTCTTCACTCGGATTTCTTCCTATCTTGTTTTCGAGATATGACATAGTTTTTGCTAAACGATTTTGCTTGTCGCGCAACGTCCGTGAAAACCAGTCTAGCTTTCTCATTTCGTCATAGATTGCCCCACGAATTCGATACTCTGCAAAGGTTTTGAACAGGATGTTTTTTGATGAATCAAATTTGTTTGCTGCATCAATGAGTCCCATCAATCCTGCACTCTTCATATCGTCACGGTTCATGAAAGAAGGGACTTGCGTTACCATTCGGCCTACGAGTATATCTACAAGCTCTAAATGATCTCGGATGAGCTTAGATTTATCTTCATTATGTTGAACTGGCTGATAGTTCATTAGAATTTCCTAACTGCCAATATGCAGAAGTTTTTTCCAGAAAAACTGGAGATTTCCTTTTGGCTGAGAAGGACCATTCTCAGTGCACAGTCTACTCGCCAAATTGGTAAAAGCATCTGATACAGGTGAGGAAGGAAACATCTCCACAAACACTTTCTGCTTTCTTATGGCATCGACCATTTGCCTGTCTACCGGAATTGAACCCAGATAATCAATTGATATATCTAGGTATCTATTAGAAACCATGGTCAGTTTTCGATAAACATCTAGCGCTTCATCATCGTTACGAATTTGATTTACGATAAGATTGAAGTTTTTCTCATGATATTGGGTTGAAAGTAATTTCATTAAGGCGTAAGCATCCGTAATTGCAGTTGGTTCTGGAGTTGTCACTACCAAAATGTCCTGTGCTGCAGTATTGAAGTAGGTAACATTTTCAGAAATACCAGCTTCTGTATCTATGAGCACAAAATCAAAATCATTGTGGAGCGAATCCAAACTGTCGAGTAGACGCATTTTATGATGTCCATCAAGTTTGGTAAAATTTTGAATACCAGAGCCAGCAGGAAGTATTTTGATGCTATATGGGCCATCAACCATGATATTTTCCAACTCTTGTTCTCCAGAAAAAAAGTGGTTGAGGTTATATTTAGGTGCAAGACCAAACACCACATCTATATTGGCAAGTCCAAGATCAGCATCAAGAATGAGAACCGATTTCCCCATTTGTGATAAAGTAACTGCTGTGTTGGCAACGACCGCTGTTTTGCCAACTCCTCCTTTGCCACTCGTTATAGAGAAAACACGGGTAAACGATTCACTACCGCCAATCCCATTTACAGGTTTGTCTGCGTTCAGATGGCGCAAAGTCTCCGCTTGGTCTGCTGCAGAATGTGGTTTGTTATTCATTTGAGGCACCGTAAGGAGGGGGAATAATAATTTGTGCAATGTAGTTATTATCAACTTCAACAATATCCTCTGGAACTCTTTGCCCATTAGTTATAAATGTTAACGGGCTGCTGTTTTGAGCTTGGATATTGAGGATTACACCAAGTGTGGAGCATTCATCAATTTTAGTGAAAATCGTACTTTTTATCGGTAGCTTCCCGAAATTATGCAGGGTTTCAAGCAATTCATTATCACGGGTATTTGCAGAGAGAACCAGGTGATTTTCGATTTGGAGATCTGTTGTTAAGAAGGACCCCAGTTCCTCAATACTCAAATAATCTCGGGGGCTTCTGCCTGCAGTATCGATAAGGATGAGCTCCTTGTCTTGATGTTTATCGAGAGCATCTTGCAGTTGTTGGGAGGTGATAACCACTTCTACGGGAAGATGCATTATTTCTCCATAAACCTTTAATTGCTCAACAGCAGCGATTCTGTAAGTATCGATAGTTATAAAAGCAATAGATTTGGATTGCTGTGCTAAATATCTGGCAGCGATTTTAGCTAGTGTGGTGGTTTTACCAACACCAGTTGGACCAATCAATGCTATCCTGCGCTGATTGCCGGAGTTTGTAAAATCGATGGTTTCTGAGGAAAGTATCTCTGCTATTGTTTCGTGGAGAAAAGAGTAGATCTTCTCGGTGGGATGCTCATCTTCTCCGTCGAAATGTTCATATGCAAGTGTTGAGATAACTCGAGCAGTGTCATTATTCACCCCATTCGTCAAAAGAATCTCTTCGATTGTTCCATTTCTACTGTTGTTACGCAGTCTATGCTCAAGTCTGGTGAGTATTCTGCTGTTAGAGTTTTCACCAACATCTGGTTCTGGGAGACTAATTTTCGAGATTTCACCAGCAAGATTTTGTACCATACCCTTGAGCTCATTAAATTCCTGTTGCAAATTATCTTTACTTTTAGGTTCAAGGGTAAAGGTAAGCTCCTCTTGGCTGACTTTATCTTCCAGGTTTTCAATATGTTTTTGGAGTTGCTCAGATTGTGAGGATGAGTGTTGCTGCTCTTCATTATTTTTGGGGTTAACTTTGGCAGCACTGACTCCATTTCCATTATTTGCATTAGTTTTATTTTGCCCTTCAAACTGGTGATCCACGGCTGCAGTTATTTCCAAATGCTTTTTGCCGAGTAGACCCAATTTTCCATCCTTGATCGATCTGGTGGAAAGGATTAATGCATCCGGTCCAAGTTCCTTACGAATCTGGCGCAGGCCTGTTGCCATATCAGGGGCTTCAAAGATCTTAACTTGCATCGATTGTCACTGTTCCTAAAGATTTTACTTTTAGATTAGGAGCTATCTCATTATGCGAAATAATAGTTAGTGCCGGATAGTATCTCTCTGTCAAACTGCGAACATGGGGTCGTATCTGAGGACTAACCAAAAGTGTTGGCAACTGGTTTCCATGAAAAGAATTAGTGGCTTCACCAATAGCATCAAGAATTCTCTGTGCGGTTGTTGGATCTATTGCTAGATAGCTGCCTTGTTCTCGATGTTGGATTGATTCTTCAACGCTACTTTCAACTTCTTTGGAGAGGGTAATTAAAGGCACAACCCCGTCTTGGGTTAATTGTGAACAAATGGTTCGAGATAGAGCGTGACGAACATATTCAGTCAAGATATCAGTGTCCTGGGTCACTGGAGCCCAGTCGGCCATGGTTTCAAGAATTGTCCGAAGATCGCGGATAGATACACCTTCCTTCAGTAGATTTTGGAGAACCCGCATTATCGTGCCAAGGGACAGGACAGCCGGTACAAGTTCTTCAACAAGTTTTGGGTAAGTTTTATGAAGATTATCAAGCAAATTCTGAACTTCCTGCCTGCCAATTAGTTCATGGGCATGTTTTTTGATAATTTCTGTAAGGTGTGTGGTCATTACAGTGGTACAATCAACAACGGTGTAACCCGCAACTTGAGCACGTTCTTTTTTATCTGCACTTATCCAGATTGCAGGTAGACCAAAAGCCGGCTCAACCGTGTCAATCCCAGGTATTTTTTCTGTAACTAAACCAGGATCCATAGCCATGAAGTGATCCGGTAATATCTCGGACTGCGCTACCTCTATACCTTTTAAGGCAACGGTGTACTGATTTGGATTAAGATGTAAATTATCTTTTATATGGACAGGAGGTACGATAAAACCGTTATTTACAGCAAATTGTTTACGTATAGCTTGAATTCTGGCAAGCAGTTCTCCATCCTGATTTGCATCAACAAATGGAATAAGCCCATAACCTACCTCTAGTTCGAGGAGGTCGACATTTAGCATCTGCTCATAGTTTTCCGCAGGCAGAGCAGGAACATCATCGCGCTTTTCTTCCGGTAATTGTTCTATTCTCTTTTTCTTTTTATCCACATAAAAGCCTAGCATAAATAATGATATGGAGAGAACTAGAAATGGTAAGAAAGGTAAACCTGGAATAAGAGCGAAAATAAAAAGAATCGCGGATACAACCCAAATTGCTACCGAATTTTGGGTAAACTGTGCCTGAAGATCACTACCAAAATCCTTATCCCCGGTAGCGCGGGTGACCAAAAGACCTGCTGAGGTTGATATGATTAGAGCTGGAATTTGACCAACGAGACCATCGCCAACTGTGAGAATTGTATAATTCTGAGCAGCTTCAGCGATGGGCATGTCTTTCTGCAGGACACCAATAACAAATCCAGCACCTATGTTGACTAGGGTTATTATGATGCCAGCAATCGCATCTCCTTTGACAAATTTTGAAGCACCATCCATAGCTCCATGGAATGCTGCTTCATTAGATATTTCCTCCCGACGATCTCTAGCCTCGTCCTCATCAATGAGACCAGCATTAAGGTCTGCATCAATTGCCATCTGCTTGCCAGGCATACCGTCCAGGGTAAAACGTGCAGCAACTTCTGCGACACGGCCTGCACCTTTTGTAATTACCATGAAATTAATGAGCACGAGTATGGTGAACACCACAATTCCAACAACATAATTTCCACCTACTACAAATTGACCAAATGATTGAATAACTGTGCCCGCTGCTTCAGGTCCCTGATCACCATTGAGAAGAATTAACCTGGTTGAAGCAACATTCAAGGCTAGTCTAAAAAGAGTAGTGGTAAGAAGTATTGAAGGAAAAATTGAGAATTCTACAGCCTTGACGGTATACAAGGTAATGATAAGTATCAACAGAGCGATTGTTATATTGGCAGACAGAAAAAGATCAAGCAAAATTGACGGCAGTGGAATAATCATGATCATCAGAATAGAAACCAGGCCAAATGAAGCCATGACATCACTTCTGCCAAATATCTGCTTAATTTGACCTGAATTTATTCTGTTCTGCAGCTGGGTGAGTTCCATTATGCTGTCTTTCCTTTCAATGAATAAACGTGCGCAAGTATTTCTGCAACTGCTTTAAATAATTCTTCGGGAATGGCTGCCCCCAACTCCAATTTATGCAATAACCGCGCCACTGGCGGATTTTCAATTATTGGAACATTGTGTTCTCTGGCAACCTTTCGAATATTCAAGGCAATTACTCCAGCACCTTTTGCCAAAATGACAGGCGCTTCCATATTTTCAGTGTCATAACGAATCGCCACTGAGATATGGGTAGGGTTGGTGATAACCACATCGGCATCTGGTACTTCAGCCATCATTCTACGTCGAGCCATTTGCCGCTGAATGGAACGAATCTGCGCTTTAACCTGGGGATCTCCTTCAGTTTCTTTGAATTCTTCTTTGACCTCCTGTTTTGTCATTTTCATCTTTTGTTCCATCTCATAACGAACAAAAAGCAGATCGATAAAGCCAAGAAGGATGAGAATCGCACAAACTTTAGCAAGAATAATTGCGGCTGTCCGACCTAGGTATTTTAGTGTAGCAAGAACACTTGTGTCGACCAGGATCAAAGCTTGCTCAAAATTATCGAGTACCGTAGAGTAGGCCACCCATCCTATCAAAATTATTTTGAATATTGATTTTATTAGTTCAACTGCAGATTTTTTTGATACTAGTCTTCCAAGTCCAGTTATAGGATTGAATTTGGAAATATCTGGGACAAACGGTTTAGTTGTGAAAAGCCAACCTATCTGAAAAAAAGTGGAAAAGAGACCTATTGTCATGACCAGTAAAAATAAGGGAGCCATCAATATCCCTAACTTTGCTACGATAAAATATGATATTTCAACAACTTTAGAAGGGGTGAGAATTATTTCATCGTTAGATTGCAGCAATAACCTCAATAGCGCCGTTACTTCTGTAAAAAATAGAGGCAGGTAAAAAACCCAAAAAAGCAAAAGGATTGTCAAAAGGGCAGCCGTCTGAACCTCTTTGCTTTGAGCTACCTGACCTTTTTGACGAAAGTCATTTCTACGCTTGGCAGTTGCATCTTCAGTGCGTTCTCCTGTTGACGATTCTTCAGCCATTTACCTGTATCAGTATAAAAAGATTATTAGTTGATTAAGTGTATTGAGATGAGGTTTGCAAAAAACAAACCAGAAGATCTCACTGGTAATTAAGACAAAAGAAGCTGCAGAATCAGTTAAGCAGCTGGAGTAGGGTCATCATCCGGTCAGGTAGAATGTCAAATTCTCGACTAACCAGGATTTTAATAAGACTTAATGTCAAACCCATGACAGTGAAGGAAATGAATATATTGAGAGGAAAAGAGAGTAGAAAAACGTTTAATTGGGGGAAGGTTCTGGCCATAATACCCAGAATCAAGCCTGAGAGAAGAAGTACAGCCAGTACAGGTGCGCTGAATTGTGCGCCAAGCATAAACATTCTGGAGGTAAGCCCTATGAGGAACGGTACTGCTTCACCTCCAAAATTTAGATTTCCCGGGGGAAGAATAGAGTAGGACTGTACGGCTACCTGGATGAAATAGTGGTGAATATCAAGACTAAGAAAGAGCAAAATAGTGAAGGTGTTCTGGAACTGCGAAAGCAAAGCTGTCTGTCGTTGGTTCTGTGGATCAAAGATGTTTGCGGCGGCAAAACCCATCTGATAGCCTATAATAGTACCTCCAAACTCAACAGAAGTAAAAATAAGCCGAACTATTAAACCTAGCATTCCACCTAGTAGGGTTTCATTGACGATAAGTACCAAAAAGGCTGGCGCACTAAATT
>CAZWVC010000053.1:0-17082 GCA_964637245.1 uncultured Desulfocapsaceae bacterium | reverse complement strand
CCACTGGCAGCGAGCTCATTCAACCTGGGGAGAGTGGCCAGCCAGGGCAAATTATCGAGTTTAATACCCGGATACTTGCCGGATACCTCAACGAATGGGGTGCCAAAGCTACGCGATCTCTCCCGGTCATTGACGATGCAGAATTACTCAAGGAGTCAATTCGTGCGGCAACCAAAATAAATGACATGGTAATTCTCAATGCCGGAGCCTCTGCAGGCACCAAGGATTTTTCTTCCAGCGTGTTGGCTGAAATAGGTGAAGTGATACTTCACGGTATTGCAATAAAGCCTGGTAAACCCGCGATTCTCGCAATCGTCAACAATACACCTGTTGTTGGTTTGCCTGGATACCCGGTATCAGCGTTTTTGACCATGCGTCTCTTTGTACGCGATATGATCAATCATTTTTTTGGAATTGAAACACCCAAGCCAGTGACCATTGAAGCCCGTATGTCCCGCCCTATTCATTCCTCAATGGGAGTTGACCAAATGGTGCGTGTGACTCTTGGTAATGTTGGTGATAATCTAATGGCAACGCCTTCTGGAAAAGGTGCTGGTGCAGTGATGTCGCTAGTCAGGGCCGATGGTCTGCTCACCATTCCCACCGGCAGTGAAGGTGTGGGTGCTGGCGAAAGGGTAAAAATTGAGCTGCTCAGACCTAAGAGCGAGGTGGATGCAACCCTGGTTACCATCGGTAGCCACGATAACATTCTCGACCTGCTCGCCAATCAGCTGCATAAACAGCAGCCGCTTATCCGTATCTCCTCTGCCCACGTAGGTTCCATGGGGGGAATAATGGCAATAAAACGCGGAGAAGCACACTTGGCTGGTAGTCATCTTCTTGATGAAAAAAGTGGTGAATATAACATTCCCTTTATCCAGCGTTTTCTCAAAGAACAACCCCTCAAACTCATTAATCTTTGCTACAGAGAACAAGGATTTATCGTTCAAAATGGTAATCCTTTGAATATCCAATCATTTACCGATATTTCTACAAACAACTATACTTTTATAAACCGCCAGGGCGGCGCAGGTACACGCCTTCTCACTGACAAAGTATTGCGAGATCTCAATATCGATCCGCAGCAGATCCGTGGATATGATCATGAGGAGTATACCCACATGTCCGTTGCTGCAGCTGTAGCCAGTGAGAGTGTTGCCACAGGTATGGGTATTCGGGCTGCTGCAGTTGCCCTGATGCTTGATTTTATTCCTGTAGCCGAGGAGCGTTACGATCTTATAATTCCAGAGGAATTTTATAATGACTCTAAGGTGGAAAAGGTGCTTGAGCTCATAGGAACCAACAAGGATTTTCACCAAAAGATAATTGATCTTGGTGGTTATAATTTGAGGGACTGTGGTAAAATTATGTATGAACAATAGTGAGTATAACTTTGTAACAGGAGCACAGCTCTATAACCCAAAAAGGAGAGCGACATGGCAGAAAAGATCTTTCGCGTAAACATGACGGATTTGACCACCTCGGTTGAAGAAGTTCCTGGAGACTGGGCGGGCTATGGAGGGCGTGGCTTAACTTCTACGATCATCGCTGCAGAAGTTCCCCCACAATGTCATCCACTTGGACCAAACAATAAACTCGTCATCGCACCCGGGCTACTTTCCGGCACCACGGCAGCCAACTCAGGGCGAATTTCAATGGGTGCAAAGAGCCCACTTACAGGGACAATAAAAGAGGCAAATGCCGGAGGCTCTGCAGCACAACTCCTGGCTCGCTGCGGCTGCAAGGCATTGGTTATTGAGGGGCAGCCTGGGGCTGGTAAGTGGTATTCAATATCCGTATCACCAGGTGCTGTTTCCGTTGCAGAAGAAACTGAAGTTGTCGGCAAAGGCAATTTTGCTACTACCGAAACTCTTTCCGGTCGCTATGAGGGAAAAAGAGGTGTTATTTCCATCGGTCAGGCAGGAGAGATGAAAATGTCCGCCGCCAATATCTCTGTTAAAGATCCTGACGGCAGGATGCGATCTGCTGGTAGAGGCGGATTAGGTGCAGTAATGGGATCTAAAGGGGTAAAATTTGTTAGCATTGACCCCCAGGATGGTAAAGTGGAAATCGCCAATCCCGATGCATTCAAAACAGCAAACAAAGCATTTGTCAAAGCCCTGACGAATCATCCAATCAGCCAGGGACTCGGCCAGTATGGAACTAACGTCCTAGTCAACATCATCAATGAGTCCGGTGGACTACCCACCAGGAATTTTACCCAGGGACAGTTTGATGGTCATGACAAGATTTCCGGTGAAACCATGCACGATATTATCGTCGAGAGGGGTGGCAAACCCAAGCATGGCTGTCATATTGGCTGCGTTATTCAATGTTCCCAGGTGTACAATGATCCGCAGGGTGAATATAAAACATCGGGTTTTGAATATGAGTCTATCTGGGCTATGGGTGCTGACTGTTGTGTAGATGATCTCGACAAGATCGCTGAGGCTGATCATCTGATGGATGACCTTGGCATTGATTCCATTGAGACATCGGTTGCCATGGGCGTGGCAATGGAGGGTGGATTGCTTGAGTTTGGTGATGGTGAAGGCATCTGTCGACTCCTTAAAGAAGAAGTCATGCAGGGTACAGGTCTTGGCAGAATTCTTGGCAATGGGGCTGCCCATGTTGGCAAATCATTCGGGGTAAGCAGAGTACCGGTTGTTAAAAACCAGGCAATTCCTGCTTACGATCCACGAGCTATTAAGGGTATAGGCATTACCTATGCGACATCGACCATGGGTGCCGATCACACCATGGGATATTCGGTTGCAACTAATATCCTGAATGTCGGCGGCTCGGTTGATCCATTATCAAAAGAAGGTCAGGTAGAACTTTCCAGAAATCTACAGATTGCCACTGCAGCGATAGATTCAACCGGAATGTGTCTCTTTATAGCTTTTGCAGCGCTGGATGATGAAAGTTGTCTGCCGGCATTGATTGATTTACTCAACGCCCGTTTTGGTATCAACCTCACCGGGGATGATGTCGTGAACCTGGGCAAATACATTCTCAAAACCGAAAGAGCCTTCAACAAGGCCGCAGGTTTTAGTAAGGAAGATGACAGACTACCAGAATTCTTCTCCAACGAAAAACTGCCGCCACATAATGTTGTGTGGGATTTCAGCGGTGAAGAGATAGACAGTTTCTGGAATTTTTAATGGAAGTTGAAGTTAAACTTTTTGCTTACTTCCGGGATAATCGGTTCAAGATCAAAACATTTGATCTTCCGCCTAAAACCACAGTAAGAATGGTAATAACTGAGCATGGTATCGATCCAGATGAGGTTGGTGTAACCATGATCAATGGACGACACTGCCAGCTGGATACTGTGCTCAACGCCGGTGATTCATTAGGAATATTTCCAATGATTGGCGGTGGCTAAAACAGCCTTGCATACAAAACTGCAGGCCGTAGCCGATTAGTGGTGCGGCCTGCAGACTCAGACTATATCCGGTTTAGCCTGGCAAGCGACTCAGCAAAAGTCACTGGATAATACTATTTCATCGTGTTATCATATCTTTAATTCACCTCACTCGCAAAATTTACTTTTTTCACACAGGAGATGTTGGTATGGACGCAGTTCGCAAGGCCGTTCTTGACTGTCGTTTACAAACAGCAGACGATGATGAATTAATTGAAAAATTCAATCTGCTCACCAAAAAGTACGGTTCAGCCATTTTCCAGGCGATCTTTCATATATATGCTGGCCTGGATCTCTCTCCAAAGGTTGCAGAAGAGTATTGGCGTGAAGTCCTCCTGCTTAGACGGGATATGACTAGAACACTGAAAAGAGACATTGATCTCATACCAGCAATTTATGATTTTCTTGCCGTTTCGGAAAATGCTCTGCTTAATCCGCGACTCATTGAAGAAAAATCCTACGCCAAGGTAATTCTCGAAACCACCCATGATGGACTTACTTCACTTTTTAACAGACAATACTTCAAGGAGGTTCTCAATCAGTCGATTGCCGCTGCTAAACGGTATGATAATGACATTAGCATGCTTTTTATTGATATCGATGATTTTAAGCAGATAAACGATACCCATGGTCATAGTGCTGGAGACGAGGTAATTCAACTCGTTGCCCAGGCAATCCAGAGTTCGAAAAGAGATAGTGATGTTGCGGCTCGCTATGGTGGTGAGGAATTTGTGCTAATGATGCCGCATACTGAAGGTATTAAGGGCTATGTCTGTGCCGAGAGAATCAGAAAAAAAGTTGAAAAAATTGAAGCTGGAACCCCGGACAACCCAATAAAAGTGACAGTATCCATTGGTCTTGCTTCATTTCCTCAGAACTGTAAAAGTTCTGCAGAACTAATCAACCGTGCAGATAGCGCACTTTATCTTGCTAAGGGTGCTGGGAAGAACACCATTTCCATGTATAAAGAGGAAAAACGAAGATATGTCAGGGTAAAATATAGAGAGCAGATTAAAATTACCAACCTAGGCTTTGATGAATCTCCTATCTATTCAGCAACCAGTAAAGATATCTGTATTGGTGGAATTCTTTTCGAAAATAGCGAACCCCTGCCAATTGGTTCTCGCATCAAGGTAAGTGTACCCATAAAAGATGACCCTCCCCTGCTCCTTATCGGTACAGTTGTGCGGGTTGAGGCATATGGGGATGATAAATATGATATTGGTATGTCCATCTCTTTCAAGGAGATGGGTAACATTGCCAGCAGTGAAATTGCAAGTTTTCTCAAGTCAACAACGACTTAGATTGAGGCCGGAATTTTCACTGTTCAGGCGAGCCTGAAAGGTACATGGTCATTGTTTCCGAAGAATCGCGCAAACCTCAGCTTTACCATCGAGGCCTCGACAATAATACTTTCAGCCTCGTGCAATATCGGAGTTAGGCATTAACAAAAGCAAGGTATCTCAATGCTGCTTGCTGCTGCAATTAGAGTTATTCCCATGAACTGACCCTACGCTATTTCTATATGGGAGGTAGATATGGAACACGTACACGTCCGCGTTGAAGGACGAGTTCAAGGTGTATTTTTTAGAGATTTTACTCGACGAGAGGCACAAGCCCGAAGCTTAAATGGCTGGGTAAAAAATATGCCTAACGGGGCTGTAGAAGCTGTTTTCAGTGGAAATAAACAGGATATTGAAAGTATGGTAAGCTGGTTGCATGAAGGATCACCTCATGCCATGGTCACTGCGGTAGAAGTAAATAGAATCGATCATAGCGAGAGTTTCCCAGACTTTCAAATCCGCTATTAAATCCGCTACTGCTAGGTCAACCATTTTTCATCATTTTACAGCGGATTAACCCGGATATTTCATAGTCAATTTAATGATCACAGATAAAAACAATTTTTTTCGACACATTACGAGTATTACAAGGGCAACTTCTGGCAATACAAATTGTGCTGCCTACTATTCCACTATTGCCAGCATTATTCACCCTTCGGGCGAGCCTGAAAGGCCCATGGCCTTCGTTAGCGAGGGTTCGCGGTAGAAAACTACAGCTTCACCTTCGATGCCTTAGCCATAAACCTTTCAGACTCGTGAAATATCAAGGTTAGTCAGTAAATACATCTTCACTTTGAGTTTATGTCTTAACTCTCAACAATTGCCCGACGGATCACTGGGTAATGTTTTTAATATCCCACTCAGCCAACTGCCTGATAAATAATTTTCACCAGGCAGCGGGCTCTATCGCTAGGATCTGCACCTGATGCAGATTATACGTTTCTTAAGACTGTTGAGGCTTTCTGCATTTCTCGTTACTCATATCATCCTGAAAAAGTGAGATACCTCTTTCCATAGCACAAAAATCACCACACATGCTGCAGGTGCTGTCATTTTCAGGGGTTCTGCTTTCACGTACTTCTTTGGCTTTTTCTGGAAACATCAACAGCTTGAAATGTTCTTTCCAATCGGTATCGCGCCGCGCTAAAGCTACATCCTTTTCTTGATCGCGCCTCTCGGGATATTTGGCAATATCGCCAATTCGAGCGGCAAGCCGGGTAGCTCTCAAACCTTCACGTACGTCATCTTCATTTGGCAACGCCAAGTGTTCTGCGGGAGTGATATAGCAGATCAGATCAGCACCATGCCAGGCAGAACTCGCAGCTCCAATTGCCGCAGTAATATGGTCGTAACCGGCACCTGAATCAGCGGGAAGCGGACCAAGTACATAATAAGGTGCACCACCGCTCATTGCCTTTTCGAGCATGATGTTGCCCTGAATTTCATCCAATGGTACATGTCCTGGGCCTTCAACCATCATTTGGCACCCCATATCCCGACCTAATTCAGCAAGTTCACAATTGATAATCATCTCTGCCATTTGAGCCCGGTCATGGCTGTCGTGAATGGCTCCAGCTCGTATCCCATTGCCCAGTGAGAGTACCGCATCATATTTCTTCATCAAACCACAGACCCGGTCGAATTGATCATAGAGTGGATTTTCTTTGTCGTTGTATTCCATCCAGGACACCATAAATGTTCCACCTTTAGAAACAAGACCTCCATAACGGTAACCCTGGTTGCGAAGTCTTTCAATAGTGTATCGATTTATACCACAATGAATGGCCATGAAAGAGATACCATCAGCCAATTGTCTCTCAATAAGTTCAAAGAGATACTCAGCATCGAGCTTGTTCGGGTTATTATATTTCTTACTTGCCTCGGCAAATGCCTGATAAAGTGGCACATTACCTACCGGTAGGTTACAATTAGCCAACACTTCCCGGCGGATCAAATCAAGATCACCACCGGTGGAAAGCTCCATCAAGGTATCTGCTTCTTCCCGCTCAGCAATTTTTGCCTTACGTACTTCAAGGTCGATATCGAAAATATCCGATGATGTACCAATCGAAGCGTTCACTTTAGTACGCAATCCTTTGCCAATTCCTACAATTTTCTGCTCTGGCCTATGAGGATGCACCGGAATGACAATATGCCCCTTGGCTACTCTGGTTAGAATTTCTTCAGCGGCAATGTTTTCGTTGTTTGCCACTTCCTGTATTGCCGCAGTTAAAATTCCTTCTCTGGCTTGTTCAATCTGTGTTTTCATTGTTTCTCTATCCTCTATCTCAATGAACGTAGCCTTTGGGCAAAAAAAAAGTTCGCAGAGGAGTATGAACTCCTCTGCGAACTTTTGTTGGACTACAAAGTCTATGTCTTTCTGGCAGGTCTTCTGACTTACGGATCAGCCTCCGGCCACACCTTCCCGCTCCCTGCAAAATTGGGCAGTCAAACAGTGGTTTATCGCAGCCTTTGTCCCCGCTTACAGCGCTGGCCCAACGTTACGGAATCTCACCGTATTCCCTTTTCATCCTCTGACATGAGGACACCTGAAAGTTATTCTCTCCTTGATTAACGAAAATCGGTGGGTATGTAAAGCAATACTTTTGCAAAGTAGAATCTATTGTAATGGGAAGGCAAAATGTATAGACTATTATTCACTTTGCCGACCTTTTACCTGAATAATAAAATAGAGTTACGATGTTTTCAGCCAAATTAATCTCATCAGTTCCCCACTCTCCTGGGGTTTATCTTATGCTTGATGCAAAGTCTGCGGTTCTTTATGTAGGAAAAGCCAAAGATCTTGCAAAAAGACTTTCATCCTACAGCAGATTCAGTGGCAGTGAACACAGCAAAACATCGGTGATGCTTGCCCAGGTTGCCAAGGTTGATACCATAATTACCAGAACAGAAAAAGAAGCATTAATTCTCGAAGCTTCACTGATCAAAAAACATGGCCCAAAATACAACATAATCCTTCGAGATGATAAGAATTATCCACTCATCAAAGTAACAGTGCAGGAGGAATGGCCGAGGGTAATGATGGCACGGCGTCGGCAAAAGGACGGGGCTCGCTATTTTGGGCCATATTCCTCTTCCTCGGCAATGTGGGCAACCTTAAAAATAATTTCAAAATTATTTCCGCTGCGCCGCTGCAAAGGTGCTAAATTAAAAGTTCGTAAACGCCCTTGTCTGAATTACCAGATGGGCCAATGTCTGGCACCCTGCTCAGGCTTGGCTGATCCAGCCAGTTACCAGGATAATGTTGCCAAGGTTCTGATGATTCTGGAAGGCAGAAATAAGGATCTTATCCGTCAATTAAGCAAGCAGATGGAGGATTATTCACACAACCTCGACTTTGAGCAAGCTGCCAAAAAAAGAGATCAAATTCAGGCACTCTCCAGAACTCTTGAGAAGCAGGTGGTGGCAGCAAGTCATCTGCGCGATCAGGACATTTTTGGTTTTAAAAGAAAAGATATTTCCGTAGCAATTGCAGTACTGATAATACGGGAAGGCTTGATTAGCGCAAGTAGAAACTATTTTCTCGCTGATCCTTTTGGCGATGACAGCGATATTCTCTCCCAAATTCTCAATCAGTTTTACTTTCATGGCGACAACCTGCCAAAGGAGATCATTTTGCCCTTTAGGGCTGCGGACGATGCTCTTCTGCAGGAACGTTTTAGCGAGCTGCGCAACAACAAGGTTAATATTTTAGTACCTCAACGAGGTGATAAAGTATCCCTGCTTAATATGGCGGAAACCAATGCTTTGCAGATTTTCGAAGAAAAAGAAAAGAAAGAGCGATCCTGGAACAGCCTCGCTGAATCCATCTTAAAAAAACTCAAACTCCAAACCCTGCCGGAACGCATTGAGTGCCTCGATATCTCAAATATCAGCGGAAAAATGGCCGTTGGTTCCCTGGTGTGTTTCTCACAAGGAGAGCCGGCTAAAGATAGCTATCGTCATTATAAGATTCGAACGGTAGACGGTCCAGATGATTATGCCATGATGGCCGAGGTATTGCAGAGAAGATTTACCCGTGGACTGGAGGAGAATAATCTGCCTGATCTCTTTATGGTGGATGGGGGAAAAGGTCAACTTGGCATGGCTATGCGAATTGCCGGTGAAGCTGGCATTGAAGACAAACTGGACTGGATAGGTATTGCCAAAGAAAAGGAGTCGGAAGGAGAAAAACTGTACAAACCAGGTCGGAAAAACCCCATTATTTTAGCACCGCACGATCCAGTTCTTCTTCATTTAATGCGTATCCGTGATGAATCCCATCGATTTGGAGTTACTTTTCACCGTAAACTCCGGAATAAAAAAACACTGGCATCAGAGCTTGACCAAATCCCAGGTATCGGACCATCCCGTAAAAAGCAGTTACTCAAAACCCTAGGCAGTCTCAAACGTATCAAAGAAGCTGAGCTGGATAAGCTTCGCAGCGTACCCGGCTTAGGCGAGGAACTTGCCAACCTAATTCACCATCACTTTAGAAAATAACAACGCTTTTTAGCACGTAGATTCTTTGAGCTAAATACATGCTGTACCTAGCATGCGCCTCTCCAATAACAGAAATTTCCCTGCTTCGAGAACTTTGTCTATAATGCATTGATATTATATAAATATTACAGAAATGACATGAAGGTTTTTTGGCTCGATTATCCCCCTTAACCCACTCTGTTATCCGATGCGGCAAAGTGAGTCTACCCCAAGAGAACGAATAGAAAATGAGGTACAATTGGGGTTGTTTTAAGCTGCTTTACGCTGAGTACCCTCGAGTATATCGGCCCTGGCTGCTGCTGCCTTGCGCACATTTTCATCGGCATCTTTTACTGCCATTTGCTTCAGCAGTTTCGCATCATCAGATTTATTTACAAATTTGATGCGGACTTCTGGATCCGAGTGCAGGTATCTTGGAACAAAAAGGTCTTTAAATTTCATTGCTCCCTCCGCTATGTTGAATTGAGTAATTCACATAGGGTCAGCTTCCTTCTCAAGGTATTTTTCAATGAGCTCTATGGCAACCTCCCCCATGCTCTGCCCCTTTTTGGCTGTATTTATTTTAAATTCCCGATGGAGTGATTCTGGTAACCTCAATGTCAATTGTTTAAGCTTGTTATTTTTTTTCATGTGTTACAAGTTCAATAGAAGTATGTTTTTGAAATAGCGCGCTTTCCACAGCTAATTGAACCTCATACTTTAATTATGCAGCTATGGATATTTATGTCAAGATGTCAAGACATCAACATAAAAAACAAAAGCTTAATTTGTTTGTTAATTTGAAATCATATTTATCCGTAATTTTTTATTTCATTTCTTTAATAATGGTCATTCTCCATGTGATTAAAGGAGGATTTTCAAGGTTTGTAAATGTGGGGCTGAGGCTGTGGTGAAATACAAAAAAATAAAACCCGGCGTGGACGGCCGGGCATTATTTACGCACTATTAAAAGTTGAAATGCTGGTAATAAGGTTATTCCTCAGCCATAAATGGATAGGAAAAATCAGTTGGAGTAACAAAGGTTTCCTTGATGGTGCGGGGTGAAACCCAGCGAAGCAAGTTCGTATAAAAGCCTGCTTTATCATTGGTTCCTGAAGCACGTCCGCCGCCGAAAGGCTGCTGACCAACCACGGCCCCGGTTGGTTTATCATTGATATAGAAATTCCCCGCTGCATGTTCAAGCTTTTGGAGTGCCAGGGATGTCTCTTCTCTTCGTTGACAAAAAATAGCCCCGGTTAGAGCATACCTTGAGGTTTCATTGCATAAATCAAGTGTCTCTGCATAGTTGTTATCATCATAGACGTAAACAGTGAGGACAGGTCCGAAAATCTCCTCCTCCATAGTCCTGAAATAGGGTGTTTCAGCCAATATAACAGTGGGTTCGATGAAGTAGCCGACACTGTCGTCATACCCGCCACCAATAATAACATCTCCTCCCTCATGAGCTTTTGCATACTCGATAAATTCTGTAATTGAATCAAAAGCAGCTTTATCAATCACAGCGTTAAAAAAATTCCTGAAATCCTGCGTTGATCCCATTTTGATCTTTGATATCTCGGTCTCCAGCGTCTCACGAAGCTGCGGCCACCTGCTCTTAGGGATATAAGCTCTGCTGGCAGCAGAACATTTCTGACCTTGAAATTCGAAGGCACCCCGTACCAGGGCTGTAACAACTTGCTGCATGTCTGCGCTATTATGAACAAAAACAAAATCCTTGCCGCCCGTCTCGCCAACTATCCTAGGGTATGATTTGTAGCGGGAGATATTCTCTCCTATAGTTTTCCACATTTGCTGAAATACCGCAGTAGATCCGGTAAAATGAATGCCCGACAAGTTTGGATCCTTGAGACATATATCGCCCACCGACCCACCAGGGCCCGGTACAAAGTTGATAACCCCAGGGGGCAATCCTGCTTCCTTGAGAATGTTCATAATCAAATATGGAGTATACACACAGGAGGAAGCCGGCTTCCATACAACAGTATTACCCATTATGGCTGGCGCTGTAGGCAGATTACCGGCAATTGCAGTGAAGTTAAAAGGCGTTACCGCGAAAATGAAGCCTTCGAGCGGACGGTGTTGGACAAAGTTCCATACTCCGGGAGAAGATTGAGGCTGCTGCCGATATATCTGTTCGGCAAAATAGACGTTGAATCTAAGGAAATCAATCAATTCACACGCCGCATCAATTTCCGCCTGAAATGCGTTTTTAGATGTTGAAAGCATAGAGCCGGCATTGATAATATATCTATACTTTGTGGAGAGAAGTTCTGCAGCCTTGAGAAATATGGCGCTACGCTCTTCCCAGCGCAAGGCCTGCCAGGCTGGTTGAGCAGATATTGCAGCGTCTATAGCATTCTGGACATCCTGAGCACCGGCTTTATGATATGTTGCCAGAACATGCTGATGATCATGCGGCATGACCACTTCACCAAGATTGTCTGTTTTTACCGCCTCTCCTGCAATAATCAGCGGGATTTCAAGTTTATTGGACTCTGTCTGGGATATGGCTGTTTTGAGTTTTTCTCGTTCATCACTACCCGGAGCATAGTCATAAATCGGTTCATTCTCTGGAGCAGGTGTCGTAATTACTGCATTATTCATTAGATTCATAAAAACCCTCTGTACTCTTTTACTCGATAGGCTATATGCGTCTCATAGCTGAATTTCATTTTCTTTCAAAAACGGCATATCTTAGTAATGCATTGTAATTATAAGTTTTGTCTTACTGCCATGCTAAAATTAATCGTGATAATAAATAAACAACACACCTCAAACAATAAGAATTGTTCATGGAGTATGCCTCACCTGCATATTTCATGAAAATGATTGTCGAGTTCAAAACTTAATATTTATTTCAACTGTTATACAATGTTTTAAGGCAAATTTTTTAGTTACACTTTGTAACCATAACTGCGCAGTCCCCAATCCAGGGATTTTCACCCTCCGGGTGGGTCGAGATAGCTCGCTATCCCACGTCTCTCTAGCGAAATGCATATATGAGTATAGCACTTCGCTAGTCTCCTCGGCTAGCAAGCTATCTCGATCCATGAAATATTCAGGCAAGCAACTCCTCAACTTCATGGAATTAGTGGTGATCTCCAGTATAGAGATTCTGGATGATACTGGTAATTCACGATAACTTTTTCTACCAGCACCGATAATGAAAGCTTAGCCGCCTGAGATTGCGGGAAATAGTTCAATCACATCATCAACATCGACTATTTTTTTCGCAGTTATTACCTTACCGTCACGGATCGCAATATAGCCGCCCAGCTCAATACCTGCCTGGGCAGCACATTGATTAACAACATTTTGGAGTGTTTCCGGTTGTGTTAAAGCCAGTTCCACACTCCCAGCTTCGCTGAGTTTAAATATTACCTTTACCATTGCCTTGCCAGAGCGGACTCTTCATCGGTAATATCCATCTTTTCCCCCGTCTCAGGTTGGCTTTCTTCATAAAATGTATCGGTAAAACGATAGTTTTGGGGTGTTATCCCGGCATCCGTATTAAATTGATGCTCAACCTTGAGGGTGTTTTTTACGATGGTATCGAACTCTGTTCCACTAATTTCCTCACCGTAACGTGCTTTTATCAAATCAAGTAAGGGGGTCATATCGTCACGTACCGAATAGCGAACAAAATTGCACATTCCCATGGCATCCATACGTGAACCGATAACCTGAAATTTCTTTGACAACTCAATCTTACCTTCTTTGGAGGTGGGCTCTTCCTCGTCACGCAGAGTGAATCCAAAAGTATGATCTGCCCCCATAGGTGAGGAAAGGTAGGTCATAGCCATCCCTTTCGTACCACGAGGCTCATAGGCTGGAATTGCCTGCCCCAATACATGAGGAGCATGGCGAACACCAAGAACCTGTGCGGCAACTTTGCACCCGGAGGCAAGTATTCTGCCAAGAGGAGTCAGGTTAAGGATTTCCTCCATCATTTGGATTGCGGCCTCAGCATCACCAAACTCAGCAAGACCGGCCTCCATGGCTACGCCTATCGCAGCACCGCAATCCAGGGTATCAACCCCGGCATCATTTGCTATCCGGTTCATTTTGGCGATGGCATCAAGGTTCTTCAGACAAAGGTTGGATCCCATCAGAGCCATGGTCTCATACTCAACTGGTGAACAGAGGAGCTCGCCATCCTTGTCTGGGTATACATTGGAACACATTATTGCACAGGGGTGCTGGCAGGCATGCTGAGTCTGGCCTTCACCACCTCTTTCTTTAATGGTATCATACATGGTCTGCGCGTTGATCTTCTCTGCACCATCCATCTCACCATGGCGAAAATTCCTGGTTGGCAGAACCTTGAGCGCCTGGCAAATATCCACCATTGCTGCTGTACCATATTTGGTAAACTTTGAAGATACTGGATTTTCCTTAAGAAGATTAACAATACGTTTTGAACTCTGCTTAAAGACCTCTGCATCAACATATTCAGGCTTTACCTCGCCATCTGCAAGTACTACAACTGCAATTATGCGCTTTGAAGCCATTACCGCACCAAGCCCTCCTCTACCGGCATAGCGTGAACATACACCATGGGGGTCAGAGCAAGCCAGACCGCTTGCCAGTAAAAGTTTTTCAGCGGTAGGGCCGACGGTTATGCAACCGGCTTTTTTACCGTATTTATCACTCAGCAGAGTCGACTTATCATATACACCAATACCTGCAAGATATTCACCGTCCTCCAGCTTAACTCCATCTTTACCGATAACAACGACTTTCCAGGGAGTATTCCCAGAAGGTGCGTCCTCAAGAACTACACATCGCAATCCCTGCTGCGCCATTCGGGTACCGACAATACCACCAGCGTTGCTCTCTTTTATTCCGCCTGTGAGTGGGCTTTTGCCACCAATACTCAATCTGTTGGAACTGGAAACATTGGTCCCACTGAGAACACCATTGCAAAAAATGAGCTTGTTCTTCCGGCCAAAAGGATCACAATCGGCTGGTACTTCTTCGCTTACCAGATATGATGAGAGGGTTCTTCCACCAAGGAGAAATTCACGAGAACTGTGCTTTTCCTCTGAAACTTTTCCTGTGGCCGTGTTAATCCTGATGAGGGAAAACATGATATACTCCTGGATCTATAAATTATTGAAATAGGGTCCCAAGTTACTCTGACTTAGAAACCTTGAAATATTATTAACCTTTAAAGAAAATAGCTTTAATTATGACACTGGCCATCTTGGGGTTTTCTTTGAGCCTTCTGGTTGAATAGCCGAACCATTCTTTCCCAAAGGGTACATAAACACGCATTTTATGCCCTTTGTCAATGATCGATTTTCGCAGTGCCGGTGTTACCCCATACAGCATCTGAAATTCATACTTATCATTGGAAACCCGGTATTTCTCGATGAGCTTGTAAGCTCCCTCAATAACCGGTTTGTCATGAGTAGCAATTGCAGGATACATTTTCTCCTTAAACATCAATTCTATATCCTCAATGAAATGCTGGTTCACATCTTCATATTTTTTATAGGCTATGGAGGCTGGTTCCACATAGATCCCTTTACACAATCTGAAGTTAAGAGGAACTTCATCACTGTGAACATCTTTAAGATCTTTAATATCCTGATGGGTACGTTTCAAATAGGACTGCAATACCAATCCAACATGCTCTGGAAACTCAGCTTTCAATTTACGGAAAAGTTCTATTTCAAGATCAGTACAGGGAGAATCTTCCATATCTATACGAACGAAATTATTGTAAGATGCGGCTTTCTCAACAACCTCTCGAATATGTTTATAGGCAATCTCTTTGTCAATTAACAAACCAAAAGAGGTGGGTTTAAGGCTATAGTTCCCTTCGACACCAGCTTTCTCAGCTTTCTCAATAACCTCTAGATACTCGTTTTTATTTGCTTCTGCTTCTTGAAGATTTTTAATAAACTCACCCAACACATCTATGGTGGTCAATATACCGATTTTATTCAGCTCTTTAGAAGCCTTAATGGCATCCTCAATTGTCTCACCAGCTATATATTCCTTCGAAAACTGCCACACTAACTTTTTTGGCATATACGGCAAAATATTGGATATCAGCTTATTAAACATTTTCTTTTTTATACCTCTTTGGGATTCATCTCAATTAGTACCTAAAGGCAGTTGCTAAAAATGTAGCAACTGCCAGTATTATTTTTAGTTTTGTATCTGCTCCTGTGCTTCATCAAATTTTGAAAGCACTTCTTCAGATGGTTTTTCTGTCATCATACTCACAATGATTATAGTAACAAACGCAAGTATAAATCCAGGAAGGAGTTCATAAAAATACTCGCCTTCTATCTTTATATAATTCTTCACAATAAAGATAGTCAATGCCCCTACAAGCATACCAGCAAGTGCACCTAACTTAGTGGTACCTCGCCAACAGAGAGACAAAATGATTAATGGCCCGAATGCGGCTCCAAATCCTCCCCAGGCATAGCCGACCATCGATAGAATTGTTCCAGAATCCTTTGAAGCAATAAAATAGGCAATCAAGGCAAAACCAACAACGCCAAATCTGCTGATCCAGGCTTTCATATTTTCATCAACCTTCTGAAAAAAGGGCAAATCTTCAGTAAGTGAAGAAGTTAGTACGAGCAATTGCGAATCTGCGGTAGACATTACAGCTGCCAAAACAGCAGCGAGAACGAAACCACCGAATAGTGGGTGAAAAAGTGTCGAAGTAAGTGCTAGAAATATTCTTTCTTTATTGCCATCAGGCCCTGCAACTCCTGCAAGTGGTGTAACGTCATTATAACCTATACCAATTAAACCGATAATAGTGGAAAATAGTAGACAAATGGTCATCCAAGATATGCCGATACGTCTGGCTTTCGGAACTTCTGTGACTGAGTTTATGCCAATAAACCTGGCAAGAATGTGTGGCTGACCAAAATAGCCAAAGCCCCATGCCATCAGTGATGCACCGGTAATCCAGGTTGTCGAAAAGTGAAAAGCTTTAGGATTCACTGAAGATATATCCGTACCAGTTCCGGTTATTGCAATATAGCCAAGGATTGCGCAAAATGTTAACGCAGTGAGCATAAGAAGCCCTTGGATCAAGTCTGTCCAGCAAACTGCCATATAGCCACCAAGAAATGTATACGACACAACTACAAACGTCGTAATAATAAGAGCAGTCTGCTCTGAAGCATCAAAGCTATGGGCAAATAAAAGTGTTCCTCCTTTTAATCCCGATGCTACGTAGAGAGTGAAGAATAGAAGAATAACCATTGTTGACACAATCTTCAGTATTCCAGAAGTATCACCAAACCGGTTTGAAATGTAGGTTGGCAATGTTACAGCGTTTAGCCTCTCCGTGAGTGCACGAAGACGTCCAGCAACAACCAGCCAATTTACATATGCTCCAATAATCAGGCCAAGAGAAATCCATACTCCCTCAACAAGGCCACTTGCAAACACAGCACCGGGAAGCCCGAGGAGCAACCAGCTAGACATATCTGAAGCACCTGCGCTTATTGCTGTTGTTATCGGCCCAAGCGATCTACCTCCAATGAGAAAATCTTCGTTGTTATGAGTTTTTTTCATCGAATAATATCCGATGCCAAGCATTAAAATGAGATACAATCCGAACTGAAAATATAGAATTGTCATGTTTGCCTCCTCAATTTTTTTTGAGAAACATTAACTGGACCGTTCAAACTTCCCTCAATTTCCATTTTTTTTGACAGCCTTCTGCTCGCCGACCAACATGGTGTAGAGCGTGGCCCCGAGTTGCCAGAGGTCGACACGGGCATCGGTGGGGGCGTCCGGTATGAACTGCTCGGGCGCCATGTAGAGCGG
>CAZWVC010000052.1:0-17221 GCA_964637245.1 uncultured Desulfocapsaceae bacterium | reverse complement strand
GCCGTCGAAAATCTTACCGCCATGATTGAGCCATTCATGATGGTTTTTCTAGGTGGCATGATTGGTGGTCTTGTTGTTGCTATGTACCTGCCAATTTTCAAAATGGCTTCCGTTGTGTAATTTTAAGCATACAAAATACTCAGTAAATGTGAGATTTATTTTAGTATGATCGCGAATCTTTGACTTTTTTTATACTAAAATCGAATAAAAAAGCAGCTCAGATTTGACATTCTTTTCTCAAAGTATATGATAAGACAAGAGATCTTTTATACTTCAACTATCAAAAGGGGGAATTATGACACTAACAAAAGCTGATCTTGTCCAACAGGTTTACAAAAAACATGAAAACCTAACCAAAGCTCAAGCTACCGAATCTGTTGAAGCCTTCCTACGAATTTCTAAAAGTTCACTCATCTCGGGAGCGGATCTGCTACTGAGTGGTTTTGGCAAATTTAATGTCAAAGATAAGAATTCAAGAAGAGGCAGAAACCCACAAACAGGTGCTGAACTTACACTTGATGCACGACGGGTAGTAACCTTTAAACCCTCTGGAATTCTAAGAGAAAAGATCAATATGTAATCAAGAAGCTATTATCTTTTTCTCACGATTTCCCCGTCACCAACAGAAATCACTTACGCTGAATTCTGAATGCCTTATACAGGCAAGACTGACGATCCGAATCACGAACACCAGCCTCCTACTATTCTCATAATAGTCAGGAGGCTGATTTATTTATATACATTCTACAAGTGTAAGAATTTTCAGCAATCAAATTTCAGCATTCGATTAATTAATAATCATACTCGCTAAAACTTAATTAACTCAGCAGAAATATGGAAAGTACTTTCCAGGAAATTCAAATTTCCGAGATAATCGATAGCAATACCTATGATATTCACCCATTCCTCATTGATTCTCCTTGTTCTCAATCCCTAAAAGAATCTATACAGCTATCTGGAATCATAAACCCACCTATAGTTATCGAATTGGAAAATGGGAGCTATGATATTATTTGTGGGAGACAGCGTTTAAAAAATTTCAGCAATAATGATACAGTTCATTGTCGAATTCTCTCACCAATAACATCTCCAGAGATTCTCCTAAATCTTATTCTGGAAGATCAGTGTTCAATGGGAAGCTTAAATTTGATTGAGCAAGCACTGTTTTTGAAACTGTGTCAAAACCTGCTGCCAAATACACAAAGGCGACAAAAATATCTGAAGAAACTTCCGCATAACAGAATTACTAAAGGATATAAATATCTCAGCCAGTATCTTAGCCTCCACCAAGAAGTACAAAAAGGTATTTATGAAGGATTTATTTCTGAAAAGACCTTAAAAGGACTCATACATTTTAATCGCAAACAACAGCTCACCCTTATCAAAATATATATTTGTCTCCATCTAAGCGGAAACAATCAAAAAAAAATCACAAACTATTTTTTTGAGATTTCACAACGAGAAGGTATTTCACTGGAAGAATTGTTAGATAAATATAATATTGGTGAAATCATCGATGACTGCAACCTACTACCAGAGCAAAAAAGTACCCTGATTCTGCAAATGCTGAACAAGCTAGACCACCCTCGACTCAACGCTGCTCAGGGAGAATTTGATAACCAGGTAAATCAACTGAACCTGCCTAAAAATGTACAAGTCACTCATTCATCTGCATTTGAAGTAGATGACGTAACATTATCTATTCGATTTAAAAATTTTGAAGAACTTAAATCAGCTTGGTTAAGCATGACGATTCATCTCGACTCTTGATACATCCTGATGGTTAGTTCACCTGTTTAATAAACAATATCAAAGCGGATAGTAAATATCCCCCTCTACGAGCATATCTTCGCCAATTCTGGTGTATTTAAGTCTAGTTAGTTTGATCGATTTTTCTTTATTACTCACACTCAAATGAGAAGTGAGGCAATCACCTTCACTACCGGCAAAAATGGGAGCGTAAAAAAGATAAGCAAGATCAGCAAACTGCCCATTTAAAAAAGAACTATGTACTCTACTCCCCCCCTCAACAAAAACGGAGATCACACCTTTCTTGCCTAGAATGTCCAGCACTTCTGCAAGGTTAAGCTTTCCCCTGGCATCACTCTTCACCCCCATAACCTGAGCACCAGTTTCTTTGATTCTGATCTTATTCGCAGTGTTCGTTTTTCTATCGCAAAAAACCCAAGTTGAAGCACTTGATTCAACAGAAAAGACCTTGGCCGTAGGAGAAATTTTTAACTGAGAATCCAGAACTACCCGTAATGGATCCCTGCCACCACCTTGCAAGCGTGTAGTTAGAGATGGATTATCAATTTCCACGGTTTTTCGTCCTACTAAAATTGCGTCATACTGATTCCGCAACTCATGTACTTTTATGCCAGACTCAGTTCCGGTGATCCATCCACTTGTACCCTTCTGATAATTCAACCGACCATCAAGACTCAGACCAGCCTTGAGGGCGACCAGCGGCTTCCCTGTTGAAATATAATGGATAAACGGTCTGTTGATACTTTTACATTCATCCTCCAGAACTCCTGTTTTAACTTCGATATTATGAGTCAGTAGGTATTGCCGACCACCACCATCAACCAATGGATTTGGGTCGAGCATCCCAATGACGACCCGTCGAATACCACTGGCAGCTAGAGCATGGCTGCACGGAGGTGTTTTACCGGTATGATTGCATGGTTCCAGGGTAACATACATGGTTGCACCGCTGGCGTTCTCTCCTGCTTTATGTAAAGCATGGATTTCAGCGTGAGGGGTACCTGCTTTCTCATGGTAGCCGGTGGCAATAATTGTATCATTTTTAACAATAACAGCTCCCACACAGGGATTTGGTGATGTTCTTCCCAATGCCTTTTGCGCCTCGACCAAGGCCAGGTGCATATAGTGCTCATCCTTTTTAATCATTCCCTAATTTTCAAACTCATCGTTTTGCTGTTCTTCTAAGGAATCCCTGGCGTCCAGGAGTGTTTTTAATTCGGACATAAATTCATTGACATCTTTAAACTGTCGATAAACCGAGGCAAATCGCACATAAGCTACCTCATCAAGTTTCGGTAACTCTTCCATGACCCACTCACCAATAACCTTCGATAATACCTCTTTAGCACCAAGGTCTTGCAATCTTCTTTCTATATCATCAATAAATTCATCAATTCTATCACGGCTGACAGGTCTCTTTTCACATGCTTTTTCAAGACCAATAACCATTTTCTGCCTGTCCCACGCTTCTCTTCGGCCATCTTTTTTAACAAGCATCGGCATCATCACTTCCAACCGTTCATAAGTGGTGAACCGCTGATTACAGGAGAGACAAGATCTTCTTCTCCTGGTAATGGTACTTTCTTTATTCAGACGTGAATCGGTTACCTTATTATCAAGGTGCCCACAGTAAGGACATTTCATACAGCCTCCACAATCAATGATTTAGTCCGAGATTTTTTGCACGATAGATGTCAAAGGAAATTGTTGACACAGCTGCTTTATCTCCTTGCGTACCAAGGAAGCAACCGATTCATCTTTTGCCTCGACAACTCTATCCATAAACTCAGCGATGCGATCCATTTCTTTTTCTCTTAACCCTCTAGTGGTGACTAGTGGTGTACCAAGACGAATACCACTGGTCACAAAGCGAGATTGAGTATCGAATGGAATGGCATTTTTATTTACTGTAATACCTGCCTTACCCAGTAATTCCTCGGCATCCTTCCCGGTGATTTTCTTGGCAGTCAGATCTATTAAAATAAGATGATTGTCAGTTCCCCCAGATACCAGTCGATATCCTCTGCTGCTTAGGCTTTCTGCTAAAGCTTTGGCATTGGCAACAACATGCTTTTGATCCTCAATAAATTTGCTCCCCAACACCTCCTTAAAACTTACAGCCTTTGCAGCGATCGTATGCATGAAAGGACCACCTTGTATGCCAGGAAATATTGTGCTATTGAGAGTTTTTGACCATTTTTCTTTGGCCAGTATCAAACCTCCGCGTGGCCCCCTTAAGGTCTTATGGGTTGTTGATGTTACAAAGTCTGCATAGGGTACTGGTGATGGGTGTACACCTGCGGCAACGAGACCCGCAATGTGAGCCATATCAACCATAAGAAGAGCACCTACAGAATCAGCAATTTTTCTAAATCCTGCAAAATCTATATGTCGCGGGTAGGAACTGGCACCGGCGATAATCATTTTCGGCTTATGTTTTTGAGCTATCCTCTCCACCTGTACCATATCAATTTGTTCAGTGTCTTTCTCTACTCCATAGGAAATGAAATTATAGAGCTTCCCTGAAAAGCTAACAGGACTTCCATGGGTAAGATGACCACCATGAGCCAGATCCATTCCCAAAACTATGTCGCCAGGCTTGAGGATTGCGAAATATACTCCCATATTTGCCTGTGATCCTGAATGAGGCTGGACATTAGCATACTCCGCCGCAAAAATAGTTTTGGCCCTCTCGATGGCTAGATTCTCAACCTCATCGGCATATTCACAGCCACCGTAATATCTTTTAGCAGGGTAACCTTCTGCATATTTATTTGTGAAAACAGATCCCTGTGCTTCCAAAACAGCTTGAGAGGCAACATTTTCTGAGGCAATCAGCTCTATCTGATTATTCTGGCGTTCATATTCAGATTGAATATGCTGAAATATTTCAGGATCAATATCACGCAGGTTTTTCATGAAGATTTCCAATTAGTTAAGGTTTACTTATGGGTTCATTGATTTCCTACCAGAAAACTAAAAGGCTGGTATTTCCACAAGGGAAATACCAGCCTCAAAATAGTTGTTGTATATTTATGATATCATTAGTCGCTAAATTGATTTATGCGTTGCTGGTGGCGTCCACCCGCAAATTCTGAGGCTAGCCAAACTTTTACGATATCCTGAGCGACTCCGCTACCAATTACTCGAGCCCCTAAACAGAGGATGTTAGCATTATTATGTTCTCTACTCATCCGTGCCGAGTACTCATCGTGACAGAGCGATGCACGGATTTTTCGATTTCGATTAGCTGCAATCGACATTCCTATACCTGTGCCGCAAACCAGAATTCCCACATCGACATCGCCCCTGCTTACCTTTTCGCTAACCGAGTCTGCGAAACTGGGATAATCAACTGAATCCTCAGTATAACAACCACAGTCATCAATATCGTGAGCCATTCTCGCTAGAAGATCAACCAGGACCTCTTTTAACTGAAAGCCGCCATGATCTGAACCGATCGCGATTCGCATCAATTCACCTAAGTTGTTAAGTTATCCTTCGAAACGCTGCATTATCACAACACCATTAGTTCCCCCAAATCCAAAGGAATTTGAAAGAGCATTACGGATATTCATTTTTCTTGCAATATTGGGGACATAATCTAGATCACATTCCGGGCTTGGCTCAACATGATTTATAGTTGGAGGTGCAATTTGGTCATTTATGCTCAACGCGGTAAATACTGATTCTATGCCTCCAGCCGCACCAAGCATATGACCGGTCATCGACTTGGTTGAACTAATCGCCATCGAAAATGCGTGATCCCCAAATACTTCTTTTATAGCTCCAGTTTCACAACGATCATTCAAAGGTGTGGAAGTCCCATGGGCATTGACATAGTCGATCTGGTCAGGAGACAACCCTGAATCCTCGATTGCCATACGCATACAGCCCACAGCACCGGCCGCATCTTCCGGGGGCGCAGCGATATGGTATGCATCACTGCTCAATCCATATCCCACGACCTCTGCATAAATATGGGCATTGCGTGCTTTGGCATATTCAAGCTCCTCCAGGATCAACATTCCAGCTCCTTCAGACATTACGAAACCATCACGATCCTTATCAAATGGGCGAGAAGCAAGCTCCGGCTCGTCATTACGGGTAGACAACGCTTTCATCGCACTGAAACCAGCAATTCCCATGGAGCAGATTACCGCTTCTGTTCCACCGGATATGATCGCATCGCAGGCACCGTTCTTGATATGCCTATAGGCTTCACCCACGGCATGTGTTCCTGCTGCGCATGCCGTAGTGAGAGCAAGGTTCGGCCCTGTTGTCCCAAAATGCATAGAGATATGACCAGAAGGCATATTTGGGATAACCATGGGAATAAAAAATGGAGTTACTTTGCGGGGGCCTCTGTCAAACAGAACTCTATGGTATTTTTCTATAATGGGCAACCCACCCATACCACACCCAGTTATAACACCTATTCTGTCACGATTCTCATCGGTGATTGCCAGACCACTGTCCTTCATGGCCTCAATTGAAGCAGCAAGTCCATACTGGACGAAAAGGTCCATATGTTTTGCAGTTTTCTTATCGAGAAACTGCTCAACTGCAAAATCTTTGATCTCTCCAGCTATCTTTACCGGGGATTCACTTGTATCAAATTTGGTTATTAGACTAATGCCACTTACACCATCACAGATGTTTTTCCAGGATTTCTCAACACCGATGCCCAGTGGTGTAATCAGGCCTAATCCGGTAACCACCACTCTACGACTCACTATGTTACTCCTTCTAGAAAAGCATTGGAGAAATGAGGGTATTCTTCCTCATATCTCCTAAGAGTTTCTCAACGCTACAACGCGACAATTACTTGAGATTATTTACATAATCAATTGCGTCTTGAACGGTAGCAATCTTTTCCGCTTCTTCATCTGGAATTTCAATATCAAAACCTTCTTCCATTGCCATAATTAGTTCGACCAGGTCCAATGAATCTGCACCCAAATCATCAACAAACGATGCATTTGGTACAACCTTCTCTTTCTCTACGCTCAGCTGCTCTACGATAATATCGATCATTTCTTGATCTATAGCCATTTTCGATCTCCTAACTTTTTAATAATAGGCTGTACATCATTACCCAGATGTACGCCACTTGATGCAAAAAATTTCTACCTAAATTTTGCACGCAGGGTGTGAGAGAAAGGTATAAACGGTGCAATAACAAAGCGTTGTCCTCGTAATTGATGAATGTTGCATACACCAAAGCGAGTGAACCCTTTTCCTCTCATATTCTGCGCCCTCCGGGATTGGCAATTTTACCGAATCTTTTTCGTTATCAATAGTTTGAAGTATATTTATACGTCTCCACTATTGATGCCTCACATCTCCGGCAAACTTACCAATTGCATAATTTAGGTTCTAATAAAATTTAGCCGTAAATTATTACATATTTTCTAACTATATCAAGCTAAATTAATATTTCACCCAACTACATATACATGCCACCATTAACATGGATTGTCTGTCCGGTTATATAGCGAGCATCATCACTTGCCAGAAAGGAAACTGCTGCGGCAACATCTTCGACAGTTCCTAGGGATGCCATAGGTATTTCACTTTTGATCTTTTCCTGAACATCCCCAGCTAGCGTCTCGGTCATCTCAGTTTCAATGTACCCAGGGGCAACACAATTTACGGTGATATTACGTGATGCATATTCACGTGCCAATGATTTTGACAACCCTACAAGACCTGCTTTTGCAGCAGCATAGTTGGCTTGTCCTGCATTGCCAGAGAAACCGATAACCGAGGTAATATTTATGATTCGGCCCCAGCGTTTCTTCATCATGTTCTTGGAAGCCGCTTTGGAACTGAGAAATGTGCCCTTAAGATTGGTGGTTAAAACGGCATCCCAGTCTGCCTCTTTCATTCTGGCAATAAGACCATCACGGGTAATGCCAGCATTATTAACAAGGATATCAAGAGAACCTGATTGGGTGATTATTTCTTTAAGACTCACCTGTACCTGTTCCGCATTGGCGATATCAAAACCAATAACTGCACATGAACCACCAGCTTCTATTATTGCCGCCTTGGTTTCCTCAGCCGCTTCAGAACGACTGACATAATTAATGTACACATGTGCTCCAAGTTCTGCTAGGCGGATACAAATGGCCCGACCAATACCTCTGCTCCCTCCTGTAACAAGAGCTACCTTTCCATCTAAATTCATGCTTTCCGCTGCTCCTCTATTTTATTAATGAGCTTGGGAATCACCTCATTGATATCTCCAACGACGCCAAAATCAGCAACATCAAATATTGGTGCATTTTTATCTCTATTTATTGCCACGATGGTCTCCGCTGATTGCATACCCGCCACATGTTGAACAGCACCAGATATACCACAGGCAACATATAATTTAGGAGCAACGGTCTTTCCTGTCTGACCAACCTGATGCGGATAGGGAATCCAACCGGCGTCAACGACGGCTCGTGAAGCCGAGACATCAGCTCCAAGTGCTTCAGCTAACTTACGGATCAATTCAAAGCCTTTCTCACTCTCAAGTCCTCGACCACCAGAAATAAGAATATCAGATTCCTGTATGTTGACATTACCCTGTGCAGCGACAACCGATTCATGAACATTGATTCTGCTTGACAATTCATCAGGCAATGCCTCAACAATGAATATTTGTCCTTTTCGTGAAGAGTCTTTATCAAGTGATTTCATGACTTTTGGGCGAACTGTTGCCATTTGTGGACGAGATCTTGGACACTCTATGGTTGCCATGATGTTTCCACCAAACGCTGGCCGGGTCTGCAACAAAGCCCCATCACTCTCACGAATGGCCAGGCTTGTACAATCTGCTGTCAAACCGGCATCAAGCGTAGTGGCAACACCAGGTATAAAGGACCTTCCTATGGCAGTGGCTCCTGCAAGTACGATCTCAGGTCGATGTTCCTCGATAAGTCGGGTAAGAATTTTGCAATATCTGTCTTCAGTGAATAATTCAAGATCCCGATGATCTACCTTGTATACAGCATCAGCACCATAGCTAATAAGTTCTGATGCCGTTTCTCCTGTTTCACTGCCAATAAGAACTGCACTTAACTTAACCTGTCGCTGATCAGCTAGTTTTCTGCCGATTCCCAGAAGCTCCAATGATACAGGTGCTAATGTTCCTTTGCGGAACTCACAGTATACCCATACTCCAGACCAGCTATCTAAATCGGTTTTGAGATGAGCACCTTCAATTTCAATTGTTATTGCACCTGGTTCACATTCTTCTACACAGGCACCGCAAAGATTACAGTTATCGCCTACTTTGGCTATGCCATCCACCATTTCTATAGCTGCAAAGGCGCATTGACCTTCACATATTCCACACCCGATACAGAGGTCTTCATCTATTTTTATCATACTTTATCTCTTTGCTGCCTAAAGATAGGGTTTCAATTTTTCAACAAGCTGCTCAATTTGCTCATCTAAGGATCCACTGAAAATAGCCCTTTCTCCTCTAGGCTCCGGAGGGAAAACTTTGACAACCTGAGTAGGTGAGCCTGGCAGCCCAATTGATCCTTCCTCTGCCCCAATATCATCTGCTGAAAGAGTTAGTATTGACGCTTTTTTAGCCTTCATCTTGCCTTTTAATGAAGGCACCCTTGGCTCATTAATATCTTTTACTACGGTAAGCAAAGCCGGGTATTTCAATTCAACAACGTCAAAACCATCATCCATCATTCGTTCTGCAACAAGCTGCGTTTCATTTGCAGACCTGATCTTCTGCACACAGGCTAAATAAGGTATATCCATACGCATCGCGAGTCCAGGTCCAACTTGAGCAGTATCCCCATCTATGGCCTGTTTACCACATAAAAATAGATCGAAATCCCCTAAGGTCCTGATAGCTTTTTCCAAAGTATACGCAGTTGCCCAAGTATCTGCTCCTGCAAATGCCCTATCCGATACGAGAACTGCATTATCGGCACCGCAAGAGATGGCAAGCCTTAAAACCTCCTCGGCCTGAGGCGGTCCCATGGTAATAACCGTGACCTCTCCACCAAGTTCCTCCTTCAACCTGACAGCCTCTTCGAGGGCATGCTGATCGTAGGGATTGAGTATCGATTCAACACCTTCTCTTGCAAGCGTATTTGTTTCAGGGTCAAGCCGAACATCCTTTGCATCCGGTACTTGTTTTACACATACAACTATTTTCATTGATTACCTATTTTGTGATAAAGCGCAGAAACCACGCATCGAATTTTAGAGTATCTGGTGGGAGCAAAATCTTTAACAATTCGACAATCAGAGCTACTAACGCGCGTATTCCTTATTCAACTCCTGCCCGATTACATTACGCTGGATTTGATTTGTCCCCTCATAAATCTGCAGGATTTTAGCATCTCTCATCATTTTTTCTGCCGGGTATTCACACATATAACCATATCCGCCCATAACCTGAACAGCATCGGTGGTAACTTTCATCGCCATATCTGTTGCAAAAACTTTACTCATGGAAGATATTTTGGAAATATTTTTTGGATGAGCATCGATATGTTTTGCAGCACCGTATACTAGTGCTCTTGAGGCTTCAACACTTATTGCCATGTCAGCAAGCATATGCTGCACCGCTTGAAACGCCATGATCGGTTTGCCAAATTGCACTCTTTGCTTGGCATATGCAGCAGCTTCATCAAGTGCTGCCTGACCTAGTCCGACACCTAAAGCAGCAATTCCTGGACGAGAAGCATCGAGAGTTTTCATAACGGTGATGAAACCAGTTCCCTGCCGCCCAACCATTCTATCCTTTGGAATCCTGCAATCTTTGAAGATTAACTCTGTTGTAGAAGATGCCCGGATTCCCATCTTCATCTCTTTTGGTCCACAGGAAAAACCAGGATCTCCTTCTTCCACCACAAACATTGATGCTCCACGAGCTCCTTTACTTCGATCGGTAATAGCAACGATAGTATAGATCTGTGCTTCACCGCCATTGGTTATCCATTGCTTTGTACCATTGAGAACCCATTCATCACCATCAAGCACGGCGGTGGTATTTATACCTGAGGCATCGGATCCTGCATTTGCCTCGGTTAAACCAAAAGCCGCAAATTTCTCCCCAGAAGCTACACCTGGAAGATATTTCTCTTTCTGCTCAGCTGTTCCTGAAAACAAAAGGGGGTAAACTCCCAAAGAGCTTGCAGCAAATGCTGTCCCCACACCAATACACCCCCTTCCAAGTTGCTCAAGTGCTAGAACAATATCAAGACAGCCACCCCCAAAACCACCATATTCTTCTGGGATAGGAACGGCAAACAGGTCCGCCTGAGCCATTTCATTAAGAACAGCCCGGGGAAATTCGTGTTTATCATCAAGCTCGGCTCGTATTGGCATTATGCGTTCGTCAGTGATCTGCTTAGCAATATCAACAATCATCTGTTGCTCTTCAGACAAAAAATAATCCATCACTTTCTCCTATCTACCACTTTATCAGGGATGCACCCCAAGTAAATCCACCACCAAATGAACAGAATAAAATTAAATCGTCTTTATTAATTTTTCCGTTACGGTTCGCCTCATCAAGCGCTATTGGGATTGAAGCTGCTGATGTATTACCATATTGAGGGGCATTTATGAATACTTTATCTGATGGCAGCTCAAGCCTCTCAATCAACTTATTTAATATTCTTACATTTGCCTGATGTGGTACCACCAGGTTTATAGACTCCATATCGATATTATGGTTGTGCAAGAGTCCCTTTACCGCCTCTTCCATCGCTTTAACTGCGTGCTTAAAAACCTCTCGACCTTCCATAACTATATGAGTACCGGACCACTCTGGGACAGCTATCTCTGGATTGCGGCTTTTTGCTGTATGCATATGCAGTAGTCTCCATAAACTACCATCTGAAGATAGATTTGAACCAATAACTCCACGATCACTATCACCAGAATGGCCTACTACAGCTGCTCCAGCACCATCACCAAAAAGTATGCAGGTATTGCGATCTTCCCAGTTTAGCCTGCTTGAAAGGGTTTCTGCACCAATTATCAATATCTTATTATTCTTATCGGATTGCACATATTTATCTGCAAGGTCAAGTGAATACAGAAAACCAGAACAGGCAGCATTGAGATCATAAGCAAACGCATTCTTCGCACCTATTTCCTGCTGAACAAAGCAGGCGCACGAAGGCATAAGCATGTGTGAACTTATCGTTGCAACGACGATAAGGTCAATTTCATCAGCTGCCACATCAGCCATCTCAAGAGCTTGTTCAGCGGCACGGCTAGCCAGGTTAAAAGTAAATTCTCCGGAACCGCTTATATGACGCTTTTTTATTCCTGTCCGTGTACGAATCCATTCATCGCTAGTTTCAACAATTTTCTCAAGATCGAAATTGGTTAAAGCTTTTGCTGGTAAACAAGCTCCGGTACCCATAATTAAACTACCCATTATGAACTCACCGTACTTATTTGAGACTGAGAAAGATCTTTTGAGATCATATCATTTACATCATTTTCAACCATTTTAAGTGCTTCTATAATTGCATTTTTTATGGCTTGTGAATTCGATTTACCGTGACAAACTATGCCTGTGCCATTGATACCAAGCAGCGGTGCACCACCATATTCTGCATAATCAACTTTTTTCTGAAAGCGCTTAAAGGCTGGTTTGGCAAGCAGATAACCGATTTTGGCTAAAGGTGACTTAACAATTTCATTACGCAGCATTTGCATGATTGCTTCGGCTAATCCTTCACTGACCTTAAGGATATTATTTCCGACAAAACCATCACAAACTATAACATCTACATCACCTTTATAGACGTCTCTTCCCTCGACATTGCCGATAAAATTTAATGAACTTTTTTCAAGTAATTCATAAGTTTCTTTAACGAGGGTATTTCCTTTACCGGTTTCCTCTCCTATTGAAAGTATACCTACTCGAGGACTTTTGACATCGTAGAGTGATGAGAATGCTGATGCCATTACGGCAAATTGATATAGATGGAGTGACTTGCAATCGACATTTGCCCCGATATCCATAATCACAACTGGATTTTTTAAGGTAGGAAACATTGAAGCTATGCCGGGACGAACAACATTTTTCACGCGGCCTAGTTTGCGAAGAGCAGCAGCCAATGTTGCACCTGAGTTTCCGGCACTAACAACACCATCTACTTCGCCGCTTCGCGCAAGCTCAAAGGCAACCATAATCGATGAGTCTTTCTTTCGACGAATAGCATCCACAGGATACTCATCCATCTCAACCACTTCAGAAGCATGCACTATCTCAAATGCTGAAAGTACATCGGGATCTTCATCAAACTTATCAATGTGTGACTTAAGGAGGTCGTGGTCGCCCACAAGTGTTATCTTGACACCAACCTGCTTTACGGCAAGCAATGCCCCGGTAATCAACTCTTCTGGGCCATAGTCCCCGCCCATGGCATCCAGGGCTATGTGCACGTCTTACTCCTACTCTAAATCGGTATCAATATGAAACACAGTGCGCCCTTTATAGGTTCCACAACTACCACAAAGACGATGTGCTTCCTTAGGCTCGCCACACTCTGAACAGACCGAAAGACCTGGTGCCTTTAAAGCATCATGAGATCGTCTCTTGCGTGTCCTTGAGCGAGAATGTCTTCTTTTTGGTAAAGCCATAATTTCCTCCAATATACTTGTATCTTCGAACCAGTCTAAGACTGCTTGTCTTTTAGTTTTTTCAAAACAGCAAATGGTGAGTTGGTATTGTCGGTATGACAATTACATTTTTCTGTGTTCAACTTCGCACCGCAGTTTTGACACAATCCTTTACATTTTTCGCTACAGAGCAGTTTTTCCGGTAAGGCAAGAATTAACTGCTCATGCAGGACTTCATCTACATCTATTTCTGGCTTATCAAGATAAACCGTTTGACAATCCTCATCGCTAAACTCAAACTCTTTTTCATACTGAGAATTATCACTGCCAAGTCTAAATATATATTTATATGTTGCATCAACTGCACATACTAACAGGCAACCACAACGGCTGCATGCCGATGAAACAGAAGTTCTTAAGCTACCGGCAAGAGTTGCTGTAATATCATCTACCAGTGATAATGCTATTTCTACTCTTGGTTTATCTGCAACATTCAGCCCCGTTCGTTTTACCCAAGCTTGTTCAGCTACAGTGTAGCTGATTCCCCGGTGAGGAATATTACTAAACTGTACTTTCACAGCAAACCTCTGCATAAAAAATGGCTGCGCAACTGAAGACGAAATGAGCAAAAGTAATCAATTTTTAACATAATGGCCAGAAAAAAATATTACCTTAAGGCTATTAGTACCTAAAAATGAGATTATCACCAGTTAAACCGAGATAAATGAAAAGAAATAGTCGAACAAGCAGGCCTATGGCGGACGACCCTAAAGGACATGTAATAGTCTTTTCGAGCAAACCTGTAGGTGCGTATCAGAAATAATAAAAAGGATCTTTAAATTTTTCATAACGAGTGCTGGTTTGCTGTTTTCTACATTCCAAAAAATCTCTGCTGAAATAGGTTTAGACCAGCTATTTCAATAGCAAAGACATTCATATATCCCCAAAATTCAATTCTCTACTTTGCGATTACAAGTAGATGGGGACCCCAGTAATTTCATCTTTAACAATTCCTACAATTATCACAATGATACCTGCTTATTACAATGTCTACTCAAAACTTTGATTCTTTTTTTCTAAGACACTTACAAGACCTTCAAATTTGTCTCTTCTCAATATTGATTTGAATTCTGCACGATAATTTCTCACCAGACTAACTCCTTCAATATTGATGTCATATACTAACCAATTTGTTTTATCTTTTGTCATTATGTAATGTACAGGAAATTTGGTACCTTTATTTTCAATAAGCGTTGATACTTGGGCACGATTTTCCTTAATTCTTTCGCCAACAAACTCCACTTTCTGCCCTGAGTAGTTCTCCAACTGCCCGATATAGTTATTCTCCAAGAGTTTGGTCATTAACTTGATAAAATAGACTTTCTGCTTGTCATCAATTTTCCGCCAAGTGCTACCCAGGACTCTTTTCGACATTTCATTAAAGTCGAATCGTTCTGAGATAGTGCTCATTATTTTTTGTCGACGATCTGTCTTTTTGGCATCTCCTTGTAAATTTGGATCTGTGAGAATTAAGACCAATTTATCCAGTGTCGGTTTGAGCTGTTCAGTCGGCCCGGTGCTAGCTTGCACGTTGTGAAAACAACAAAGCACCATTATGCCTAATATAATTAGTGTCCGCTGTAAGTGTTTTTTCATGTCACTACAATACCCCATGAGAAGTTTGTATGGATTTCATGCTTATAGCAATCCTAAGCTGAATCTTATACAGTTAAAAACTGATCTCCTCTTCATTGGCCCTTTTTACAACATTTCTTCTGAAATCATAGAAAGCCTGACGTACTGCAACATAAGGATCAAGCGAATATTTTTTCATGTCCTCATAAATACTCGGGCTTAATGATAGATTATTTATCCGATTGGTGGCGTAATAGGAAATGCTGTCAACCGCATTGAAATCTAGATAAAACGGGGGACTGGCAAGTGAATCACCGGCCAACCCTACCGAATGCCGTATATTCGACGGTCCCAGAACAGGCCACACCAAATAGATACCTTCACCGATGCCATATTTTCCTAAGGTCTGACCAAAATCGGCTAATCGAGGTTCAAGGTTATATTCCTGCAGAGCAACATCGGCAAGCCCATATACCCCGACGGTAGAATTAATCAGAAATCTACTGAGAACTACCCCAGCATCGTCAAATCGACCTTGCAACAGATTATTGATAAGACGTATAGGTGCAGCAAGATTATTGAAAAAATTCCCTACACATTCTCGTAATTCCGTAGGAACAACATAGGAATATCCGGTTTTTACAGGCTTCAATACCCAGAAGTACAACTTATCATTAAATTCGAAGAATACCCTATTAAATGGTTCAATCGGATCATAAATCTCTTCGCCGTCAAATTCATCATCTGCAAATTCTTCATCCAGATAATCATCCTGAATGAAATTCGGAGATGAATCAGCTGGTTTTAGCTGATCTTGCTGTTCTGCGGCAAAACCATGTGAAACCATAAAAAAGAGTAACATGATTATAATTACTGTTTTCTTCATAATATCCCCCATGAACGAACCTACACCTTAACCACAAAGCAATGGAATCGATCAGGTTTGTTAAGCGCGACAAAACGCTAATTTACTCATTAAAGACTCAATATCAACTGCTGACTAAGTGTCTACAATTATGCGACCTTCTTCAAGAAACTCTTGATCACCGCCAAGACTAAGATCAATGAGATTATCGTCAATTATACCTCGCGATTTTACTGGAGCCATCGAATCGGTCGGTACTTTAACACCCTTTTGAATCTTCAGCAAAAGATTTACAGATAGATCCTTTACCGCTATCTCGTTTATCCCTCCAACTATCACACCGGTAATTTAAAAAAATATTGCCATACTCTCATAAGTTTCAGATATTTATAGTTCAGCCAGCATAAAGAGATTCACATAAACTGTCAATCTCAATCAATATTAAGGGGCTTTCAAATATCACCCTCTATCATAAACCAAGAAATTGATAAATCGAGGTTAATAAGGAAAATTCCTGTTTCTTTGAGTGACGCAGAGAACCTCTTGTATCTTTCAATAAATATAAGCAATATCCCCAATCCCACCATATGACAGTAAATAGTATAGTGACATCCCTCTCACAACTGGTTGATTAAGTTATCGCCTAATCCATAATAATTAGTATTAAAATGTTGGACAAATGAGAGCACTTCACCTAGAAGATCATGAATTGCGTTCCCCCCCCTAATAAGCAACTCATTGATTAAAAAATATATTGTTGTGGGAGTATTAAAGCATTTTACTTGCCTTTTCATCCATATTTAGTATTTGTTTTTCTCGGGTGAGTCTTTTCTTGATAGAAAATAGTTCCCTTAGAGGAGCGGTTTCTCCAATAGCAGATAATTAAAAAACATCGCCCCAAAGAAAAGAGATCCCCAAACATAACTCATTTAATATCGAAAGGAAATGTTACCAGGGATGGCAAATGTATGATTAATTCTATGGATAAACTTAACGATCTTGTTGAAAAAGCTCGATCGACTGATGCTGTGGCAATAGACACTGAATTTGTCTGGACCCGAACTTATTTGCCACAACTTGGCCTGATTCAATTAGCCCTTTCCGATGAAGATTGTTACCTTATAGATCCATTAGCAATAGACGATCTCTCAGCCTTTGGGAAATTACTGGCTGACCAAAGAGTGATTAAAATATTTCATGATGCTCCGCAGGATTTGGCAATCCTGCATGCTGCAACAGGTCATATTCCAAAGAATATTTTCGACACCAGACTTGCCGCTGGATTTGCTGGACTTCCAGCTACACTCTCTCTTGGAAATCTCATTAGAAACCTACTTG
>CAZWVC010000051.1:0-17245 GCA_964637245.1 uncultured Desulfocapsaceae bacterium | reverse complement strand
AAGCGCGTTACACCAGGCATCCGGCTGTGACTGATGCGCTTGTTCCTTTTATGGATCACCCCGGAAATATCGAACATTTTCCTTCCGGTTCATTTTATCGCCCGGTTGAATAACCTATGCATGTCATCAGCCGAAGTCTCAACATACTTGATTATGCAATATCGCTACTTATGCGGCAGCGACTTAAGAATTTCAGCATCCTCTTTGTTTTTACAGCCGTAATCTTTCTGCTTGCCTCTTTTCAGTTGGCCACTTCAGCTTTGCGAAATAGTGCTTCAATTCTTCTTAAAACTGTACCTGATATAACCGTGCAGATGATGTCTGCTGGCCGGCAAGTACCCTTGAAAACAAGCGCCCAGCATGCAGTAGAAAAAATACTTGGCATTACCGAGATTAGGCAGAGGATCTGGGGTTACTATTTTGATGAAAAAAATGGTGCCAACTATACTGTTATCGGTTTGCACCCTGATGACGTGGCAGAGACAGTACAGCAAAGTCTTGAATGGGGAAAGCTACCTGAAAAAAGTGGAGAAGTCGTTGTTGCTCGTCCAGTCACAAAAAATATGCAGCTTGTAGAGAGAAAAAATTTTTCCCTCTTCCGACCAGATCTGAGTATGCAATCCTTCACCAAAACAGGTGAGTTTTCCAGGGGAAGCGGTTTGGTTTCCGATGATTTACTGTTGATGTCACTTGAAGACGCTCGTCAACTTTTTGCTATGGCAGATGATGAAATCACCGATTTATTGATTGAGGTGGGTAATAAAGCAGAGATTGATACGGTGAGCAGAAAAGTTTCAGAAATTCTTGCTGGAACCAGGGTAGTTACCAAGAAGCAGATTCAAAAAACCTATGACGTGGTCTTTAGCTGGCGCTCAGGATTTGGCTCCGTTTGTCTGCTGACTTCACTTTTTGCTTTTATTATCCTAGCCTGGGACCGTGCTTCTGGTCTGTCTCCTGAAGAGAGAAAGGAAATGGCTATTTTGAAAGTAACTGGCTGGCAGACCATTGATATACTGCATCTGCGTTTCTGGGAATCTAGCATAATTGCCGCGATTTCATTTTTGTTGGGATATTCCTTTGCCTGGTTCCACGTGGTTCTCTTTGATGCACTGCTGCTTAAGCCGGTGTTGCTTGGCTGGTCGGTATTACAGCCTTCCTATGATTTTTCGCCACCATTTTCACCAGCTGATATGTTGGTTGTTGCTTCTTTATCAGTCATCCCCTATATGGTTGCAACGATCATTCCGGCATGGAAGAGTGCGATGGTTCGTCCAGATACGGTGGTATAAATGCGTGTAGAATTAGATGGCGTAAATAAATATTATAACCGAGGTGCAGAAAACGAGGTTTATGCCCTAAAAGATGTTTCATTGTCGATTCGCGATGGTGAGGTAGTCTGTTTACAGGGCCCCAGCGGTTCTGGGAAAACAACCCTGCTCTCCATTATTGGTTGTCTATTCCCACCCACTAGTGGAAATGCCTCTATTTCCGGCAAGCAGCTCACCAGACTACCGGATCACTTTCTTACCCTGCACCGCCGTGATAATGTAGGCTTTATCTTTCAGCGCTATAATTTGATAGAACCTCTTAGCGTTTTGGATAATGTAACCATCCCGTTACTCCCTCTAGGAATTCCACCCCGCGAACGGAATAGGCGAGCGAGAGAGCTGCTTAAAGATCTAGGCATTCTCCACCGGGAAAGATTTCCAGCAAACAAAATATCAGGTGGAGAAATGCAACGAGTTGCCATTGCTCGTGCCTTAATCTGTAATCCTCCCTTAGTACTCGCCGACGAACCTACTGCACATCTTGACAACTCCTTAAGTTTGCAATTTATGGATACGATAACTGCACTTAAGAATGAGGGTAGAACAATCATTATAACTTCACATGATCCTCTTATCGCTGAACACCAGGCTATAGATGCTCTCTACACTATAAATGATGGGGTGATTACAGATGAGAAGGTGTTCTGATGCTTGCAAACTCGTGGTCTATCGCCCTGTTAGTCAGCATGGCCGCCACACTTTTTCTTGTCGGGGTGGCCTCTATTACAGGGATCAGGATTCTACTTCATTGGGATGCCGGATCCGATTCAGAACAACAGATAGCCCTAGAGGGACAGACCTGGCTTGCTGCGGCTCTCGTTGAAAATGGCCTGGCCGTTCAGATTATTTCCCTGGTCCTACTGGTTGTAGCTGCAGGTGAATTTTCCACTATGATTGCTGGAGCGATGTGTGCCACCGGCTCATTCCTTGCCAATGAATATGGACCTAAAAGCCTTTATGTGAAAATTGCTGGAATTTTCCTCTATGGATTTTGGATTGTTCTACATCGTTTGGATTTACGTTCAGAATTTTATCCGCTAGTTAGGGTTAAATTTAGTTACCTGCTTATATTGATGCCGTTTCTCTTGCTCGATTGTTATCTGCTGTTTAACTATCTCTCAAAACTTGAACCGGATATTATTACATCTTGCTGTGGAGTTATATTTTCAGACCGCATGTTGAAAACGAATTTTCTGCTTTTCAGCACATCCTCTGAAGCTTTGGTCATCATTTTTTACGTATTAGCCGTTGTCCTTCTCCTTGGTGGACTGATGCTGTTGAGAACACAGAGAACTCCTGAAGAGCTGCGAACACCTCTTTATCTAAGTTATGGTTTTGTCTTTCTCGTTTTCTTCATCCATGCGCTGATAACCATCACTTTGTTTTTTTCCTCCTATATCTATGCGATGCCAAACCATAAATGCCCGTTTGATATCCTTCATGGAGAATATGGTTATATCGGTTTTCCCATATACTTAACTCTTTTTAGTGCCGCATTTCTGGCGATATCCGGTTGTTTCGCATCTTTCTTTGGTAGCTGGTCGGGACTCCTTTCAGCAGTTACAACTTATCGGAAAATCAGCATCAAGACAGCACTTTGGCTTTTGGTTGTTTTCCTCATATTGGTGACCTACCCAACATTTACCTATCTTGTTGCAGGAGGAGAGATTTAACTCGACCAGCCCAGATTTTTTATGAATAATTCCATTATCACTGGAGAAAGTATTTTTTTTCAAGATATAACGAGTATTGTGAAAGCGATCTCTTGCGGTAAAAAGTGTTCTTTCCACTATTGCCAGCGTTGCTCACCCTTCGGGAAGCCAGAAAGGTTTAAGGCCTGCGTTACAGCGGATTCGCGGGAGCAAATCATAGCTTCACCCTCGATGCCCTGACAATAAATCTTTCAGACTTTTGCAATAACTGGGCTAGCAAACCATATCAACTTGTGAAACATCCAGATTAACCATTTTACAACTGACGTCCAGAACGATAATTCAGGTCTCTACTTTGGCGAATAGTATAGAAATCAACTAAAATAATTAAGGAATTAATTGTTATAGTTTTTTGTTCTTTACGATCTATTGTATACTAATCATTGAAATGCCAGGCCTATTTTCACGAAATGTTCAGGAGAGGTTAATGTCTGAAAATTCCGGAAGCACCATCGTAGACTTTGATCCGCATTTTAAGATTTTCCATGAGTTGATGGCATTTAAGATTCGGGATATCCTCCTCATATCTAGTGCCTACGATGCCTTTATCATGGAAGAGGATGGTTCAATTGCAACCCAGGTAATCAAGGAATATCAGGGGTTGAGTCTGAGTGGTGCCCCACGCATAACCAGGGTGTCGTCTATAAGTGAGGCACTAAATAAAATACGTTACAAAAAATTTGATCTGGTAATTACCATGCCTTTCCTTAAAGGGCACAACGCCTTTGATATCGGTATGGAGATTAAAAAGATAAGTCCAACTCTCCCAGTAATTCTCATCGCTCATAACATTCAGGCAATTCAGTTACCTAAAAGAAAGGCAAATTATATTGGTGTAGATAATATTTTTTTATGGACCAGTGGGGCGGAGCTGTTGGTTGCATTGGTTAAAAATGTTGAGGATCATGTCAATGTGATAGCTGATACGGCAAGAGCCATGGTTCGGGTCATCATTTATGTCGAGGATTCCCCTGCTGATCGGTCATTTTTTCTCTCGCTTATCTATAAAGAAGTTGTATGGCAAACCTCCTCCGTGCTGGACGAAAGTCTAAATGAAAAACATCGTTTGCTCAGGATGCGGGCTCGCCCTAAGGTGCTGATGGCAACAAACTTTGAGGAAGCCCTTTCCCTCTATGAGTCATATAAGCCCTTCGTGTTCTGTATAATCTCAGATGCCAGATATCCTAAAGAAGATGAGATTGACGCAAGAGCAGGGGTAAAACTTCTGCGATATGTGAGGGAACAAATTCACGACCTTCCTCTGCTACTGTTATCCACCGAAGAAGAAAACAGGGAGCGAGCCCAACAAATACCGGCAGTCTTTATAAACAAACGCTCTGCTACCATCAAGAAAGAATTGCACCACTTCTTTCTGGAGCATTTAGGCTTTGGTGATTTTGTGTTTCGCATGCCTGATGAGAGTGAGATCTGCAGGGCAGATACTATTGGAGAGCTTGAGCGGATGCTGAAGATCATCCCCGATGAATCACTTCTTTATCATGCCAGCCGCAATCATTTCTCCAACTGGATAATGGCCAGGGCCGAAGTAGCATTGGCACGCCGCCTCCACCGTGAATTCCTGGATGGAATTGACAATATCAAGGATATGCGCAGTGATTTGGTAGAAAAGATCCATTCATTGCGGAAAATTCGTCAGCAGGGAATTGTAGCAAAGTTCAGACCTCGTCGCTACGATCCCGAAGTTATGGATTTTGTCAAGATAGGTGAAGGTGCGCTTGGAGGAAAAGCTCGAGGACTGGCATTCATGTGGGCAAGGCTGCAAAATGTTCATGATCAAGAGTCAATCCTCAATAAATATAGTGTCATCATACCCAAAACCTGTGTTATTTCCGCCGATGCATTTGATGATTTCATTCGAGAAAATAATCTTTCATTATCCACTGACCTATCCGATGAGGAAATTGAGGGAAGATTTTTACATGGCCATTTGCCGGAATGGCTCGTCCAGGCGTTGAAAACTTTTGTGGCTAAGTGTAAGTTTCCGTTTTCAGTACGATCTTCAAGCTTGATGGAAGATGGTCTTTTCCGGCCTTTCGCAGGCCTTTATGAGACCTATTTCCTGCCGAATAATCATAATGATCATAGTGTCAGGCTCTCCCAGTTGGAAAATGTCATTAAACTGATCTATGCGTCTACCTGGTTTGCCAGTCCCCAGGCATTTGCCAAAAGCACCGGTGGTAACAGGGATGATTCGATGGCAATTATTATCCAGCAAGTTGTGGGACGCGACTATGGAGGCTATTGGTATCCAGCAATTTCTGGTGTTGCCCAATCGCATAATTATTATCCCATCATGAATATGAAACCCGAAGAGGGTATTGCTCATATCGCTCTGGGATTAGGGAAAACCGTTGTTGAAGGAGAAAAATCACTGCGATTTTCGCCAGCTCACCCGGAGAGACTTGTGCAGTTCTCGACGGTCGATGATATTTTGGAAAACTGCCAGCGCCAGTTTTATGCCCTTGATGTTTCGGGTGAAGCGGAATTTAACAGAGAAAACTCCAATCTTGTGACCAGGTCTATTGAAAATGCCGAAAAAGAGCATCCTGTCCAGGTTCTTTCATCGACCTATGAAGCTGCAGAACATCGCATCCGTGATACTTTTATGCCTGGAATGCGCATTATGACATTTGCTCAGATACTAAAATATGGCATGTATCCAATGTCAGAAATACTGTCTGAGCTCTTAAAGTTTGGTCGGCAAGGTATGGGGTGCGAGGTCGAAATTGAGTTTGCCGTCAATTTAGCTGAAAAGCCTGAAGAATCAACATTTCATTTTCTTCAGATGCGCCCCATGGTAACCGGAGGTGAGATTATCGATGTCCTCATTGAAACAGAGGAAATAGTGCGATCAATCTGCTTTTCAAGTCAGTGTCTTGGTCATGGTCGTTTTAGTCATTTCGCTGATATCATTGTTGTCCGGCCAGACAGCTTCAATGCAGCCAAGACGCGTGAGATTGCTCGTGAGATCGGTAAGTTGAATAAAAAGCTTGAGAGTCAATCCAGACCTTATATTCTGATCGGACCCGGTAGATGGGGGTCTGCTGATCACTGGCTTGGCATTCCGGTGCAGTGGAGTGATATTTCTGGGGTTGGGGCGATTATAGAGATACGTAATAGCCAACTGCGCGCTGATCCTTCCCAAGGCTCTCATTTTTTCCAGAATATCACTTCACTAGGTATACCCTATCTGACCATAAATGAAGATGAAAACGGTAACCATAACCTGGAAAAGGCAATTAACAAGGAAGCAGATTATATTGACTGGAACTGGATTCTTTCAGCTGATGCTGAAGAAACAGGGCCATTTGTCAATCATATTCATCTCAATGAACAAATGATAATGAAATGTAATGGAAAAGACTCTGAAAGTGTTATTTTCCTTAACGGTGATGTAGACGAAGAGCAGTCAAAAACTCTATCAATCTGAGCGAAAGGAGTGAGTGATGGACCAGGTCATGAACCAAATTGTGGAGAAGGATCCTGAGCAGCGAGAATTTCATCAGGCAGTTGAAGAGGTTTTAGAATCTGTAAAACCGGTGTTGGATCGAAATATTGAATATCGGCAACAGGCAGTATTACAGCGGATCACCGAACCGGAAAGAGTTCTTCTATTTCGTGTCCCCTGGATGGATGATCAAGGTCAGGTCCATGTTAATCGTGGATTTCGGGTGGAAATGAACAGCGCTCTTGGTCCATACAAAGGTGGCTTACGCTTTCACCCTTCAGTCAATTTGGGAATAATGAAGTTTCTGGCTTTTGAGCAGGTATTTAAAAATTCGCTCACAACCTTGAATATGGGTGGAGGTAAGGGCGGATCAGATTTTGATCCGAAGGGAAAATCTGACAACGAGGTTATGCGCTTTTGTCAAGCTTTCATGACTGAGCTTTCCCGCCACATTGGACCCAATACTGATATACCAGCAGGAGATATAGGCGTTGGTGCACGAGAGATTGGCTATCTCTTTGGTATCTATAAAAAAATAAAAAATGAGTTTACCGGAGTTCTCACTGGAAAAAGTCTGGCTTGGGGTGGGAGTCTTATTCGTCCCGAGGCAACAGGTTATGGTAATGTTTACTTTGCTGCAGAAATGCTTGCTGAAATCAGGGAAACTCTTGAAGATAAGGTTTGTCTCGTTTCAGGTTCTGGCAATGTTGCCCAATTTACTACAGAGAAAATTTTGGATCTCGGTGGCAAGGTGGTTACTCTCTCAGATTCCTCAGGTTATATATTTGATGAAGCAGGAATTGATAGTGAAAAACTCGCCTATGTCAAACTGTTAAAAAATGTTCGGCGCGGCAGAATGAGCGAGTATGTGGAAAAATATCCTGAGGCCGTTTATACCCTGGTTGATAGCAGTGTCGACCATAATCCGTTATGGAACCATCAGGCGCAATGCGCTTTTCCATGTGCCACCGAAAACGAAATAAATGAAAAAGATGCAGCCCATTTGGTAGAAAACGGGGTGCGACTGATCAGTGAAGGGGCGAATATGCCGTCAACCCCCGAAGCTGTTGACATTTTTCTGGAAAACAAGCTGCAATACGGTCCAGGAAAAGCTGCTAATGCTGGAGGTGTTGCGGTATCAGGGTTAGAAATGTCACAAAATTCCATGCGCTTATCCTGGCCTAGAGAGGAAGTGGATAATCGCTTGAAACATATCATGAAAGCAATCCATACAACCTGCCTTCATGCAGGAGATGACTATGGTGTCAAGGGAAATTATGTTGCTGGGGCGAATATTGCAGGCTTTGTTAAAGTAGTTAATGCGATGCTTGACCAAGGACTTGTATAACAATATGATATAGAAAAATAGACAGGAAGAGAGGACTGGAGTGCTCTTCCTGAGATTGAGTATCAAATTGTGGATGGAAGATGTCAAAGTATGATCAACAATGTTCTAACGAGTTTGCTGCTTTGCAGAAAAAAGTCGATAAGTACTTTATCGATGTAACCGTTAACTGTCCCTACAATTTACCGTATAATGCTACCTTCTATCAGGGGCTTTTTGGACCGCTCTCTGATCGAATGATGGAGCTTTTTCTTGCCGCAGGATATCGAAGAAATGGCAACTCACTTTATGCTATGCATTGTAAGGAGTGCTCTGCCTGCGTGCCAATTCGATTACATCCCAAGCAATACAACCCTAACCGCAGCCAAAAGAGAGTCTGGCAAAAAAATAGGGATATTGACATCAGCATGAGTGTCATTCGACCAACCGTTGAAAGCCTTGAACTCTGCGGTAAATTTCTAGATGAACGATATCCATACGAGGGGAATACTGCTGAAGCCTATTATTCCGGTTTTTTTCTTAATAAAATCACCTCTACATATGAAATACGTTACCGGCTAAAGGGAAAACTCATTGGTAATGGAGTAGTGGATATTGGGAATAATTGGTTGAATGCCGTGTATTTTTATTTTGATCAAAATGAGGCTAAGCGCAGTCCTGGCATTTTTAACATCATGACAATGATTAATTTTTGTCTCAATAAAAACATAGAATACCTTTACTTGGGATATAATATTGATGATATTTCATCAATGAATTACAAAAAAAAGTTTAAACCCTACTTCCTCTATCAAAATTCGAGTTGGGAAAAACAGGATTAACCAGATACTTTCTTATTCCGCTGTCAAATGAAGCATTTTGTTGTGATAGGTAGGCTAACATAATGCCTCATTATGTACATTTAACCATGAAGAAACGACTCTTCTTTTCCCCACTATAACGAGCTATTTTCTGGCAGGTCCTGCTCTCTTGGTCACACCATTCTTGTGTAACTTCCTCACCACAAGAAGAAGTAAATGAAAGCTGTTTCGCTGGCAGATTGATTCGTCTTTCTTATTTTCCCTTATGTACTTTTAGTCGTCAGAACATGTTGCACTCTTCTTTTTGTTTACTCCTATTAGTTGCTATTTAACACCGTGTAAATATTCCCCTTATTTGCTGAGATTATGCCTCATATGGTATATCTTGGTGGCTTTGTAGTATTATGTGGTAGCGTGACTTGACTTGATTTTGGATTCTATGATATTATTTTCTATAGGAGAGGTTAGGCATTGAGATTAGTTGATGTCAAAACAGGGGAGACATATGAAAAGATGGCATGTAGAGCAGATTCTCTACCTTAATAAGTTTAATAAATCTAAACTTGTTGTTCCTGAGGCACACAATTTTCATTTTCACAGCAGGGATGCTGAAAATAAAAAGAGGGAGAGCGCTCTGCTCAATTCACTGAGAAGGTTCTATGCATTTTTCGTTAATGCTCTTTGATCCTTAGAACGTATATTGCCTTTGTTCAATTTCTTACTTACCTTTAACAAGGAGTCTTTGAATAAAGGCATTTTTGTGTTAACTCTGTTGATCGCAAATCCTAGGTATGCCACTATACGAAACCCAATTTTATACTCGTCATACAGATGCCATAGAATGCACACTTTGTGCACAACAGTGTCAGATCAAGCAAGGTAGAAAAGGTAAATGCGGAGTACGTCAGAATATTGATGACAAGCTCTACAGTATTGTTTATGGAGAGGTGGTTGCTGAGCATATTGACCCTATTGAAAAGAAACCGCTTTTTCATGTTTTACCCGGGAGTACCTCGTTATCTATTTCAACCCTTGGCTGTAATTTTCATTGTCATCATTGTCAAAATAATTCAATTTCACAGGTGAGCAATCTACCTGCTGCAGAGTTGCAGGGAAGGAAAACATCACCGAGTGAAGTAGTTTCAAAAGCCTTGGGTTATGGGTGTGAAACTATCAGCTACACCTACGTTGAACCTACTGTATTTTATGAGTTTGCCTATGACTGTGCCGTTGAAGCAAATGCAAACTCCATAAAGAATATATTTGTATCCAATGGGTATATTTCAGAGGCGGCGACCAAAATGATCGCTCCCTATCTAGATGCAATCAATATTGATGTAAAAGCCTTTACAGATGATTTCTATAAAAAATATTGTGGTGCGAGATTGGAGCCGGTGCTTGATTGTGTGAAGCTAATGAAAGAGCTGGGTATCTGGGTTGAGGTCACCACGCTTATAATTCCGGGACTTAACGATGATGAAAAAAGTCTCACCGATACAGCAGAGTTCCTTGTCTCTGTTGACCCTGACATACCATGGCATGTCACCGCATTTCATCCCACCTATAAGATGACCGATAGACCTCGCACTCCTGCGGCTACGCTGTCCTACGCTCGTAAGATTGGCAAGGACGCTGGGCTTCATTATGTCTATGAGGGAAACATTCCAGGAAGTGGGGGCGAGAGCTCTTATTGCCCCCACTGTGATGGTATGTTTATAGAGCGTCATGGCTTCTCTATCAGGGAAAACCGTCTGATAGATGGGAAGTGTCCTGATTGTGCAACACCCATTAAAGGGATATGGTTGTGATTTTAGCGGGCTTAACATCCTTTTTGCGACTCAATTAATGTACCACAGCGTTCCATTGAACTCCTAACAAGTGGTGTGATACAATTGGTGGATAAAGGAATTTACCAGTGTCAAGATAAAGCCAATCCTGTTATTTAACAGGAACGGAAAGCTGCGGGTCTAAGGAGATAGCCGGGCTGCCTTGAAAAAAGGCAGCTCGGCTTTTTTATTCAATAAACACAATCATTATCAATCAGTTCTACGATTTTAGCCAACGAAGGTTTTTTTCACTGATGTGGCAGGGGGGGGGAAAAATATGGGCTCATTACCTTTCCCGACCAAAAAAAGATCCACCTAAACACTTAAAGGAGGAATAAAATGAAGAAAATCAATTTTGTACTACTTTTAATTGTAATAGGATTGGTATTTGTGCCTTGTACCCTCCTTGCAGAAATGGCAAAGGAAGGCAGTGGTATGCTGCGTACTGGTAAAAGTGGAAATGTCCAAATCCTGAAAATGCAGGAAGGGCATGCACAAGTGAATTGGCAGGAGATGGGCGCAATTGTCGAAGCGCCGGATAATAGCCCTTTTGTAAATGCTTCCTTCGCTGCCATGGGAACCTTGTATTCAGTTGAAGGAAAATTTCAGAGTAATGGTGCAATTGTTTTTACTTGTACCAATGGAGATAAGATATTCGGGCTTATCCAGGATGTAGTGGGCGCTCGCGGTACTGGCCCAAGCAGTGGTGGAGTGAAGATTACCGGGGGTACTGGAGAGTGTAGCGGAATAACGGGCATGATGGAATTGCTGCAGAATCCGACTGTAAAGTCTTCCCAAAAGGGTACATATCAGGGGATTGGTGTCGCGAAAATCAGCTGGAAGATTCCTTGAGGCTTAAAAAAGATACAACGATCCAGAGGAGCAATGTGGTAATATCGTTGATTCTATGAAATGACGAGGTGAACAAGCCAGGAAATTGCAAGAGTCTGGAAAGTTTTATGGCTAAGATATTTAGGATGAAGCTGTAGTTTACTGCCGTGAACCCTCGCTAGCGATATCCATGCCCTTTCAGTCTCGCCCAAGGGTGAATAATGTTTTTGTATATAGTGGTCAGTACACATTGTACTGCCGGAGATTACCCTTTCAATAATCGTAATATTTTGAAATAAATAGTTGTTTTTGTGTTATTGAGTTTTTCAGGAAATATTCGGACTAGAGGATTTTTGATTTTACTTCATTAAAAATTTGAGGATCAATCCCTAAAAATTCAAGTGCATCATCGTGCCTGAGGAAGACATCCACTTCTATACTCATAGATTGTAGGAGATGACTCATATTAGCCTGACTATGCGTCTGGCTATTGAGGGTGTAGAGTGCCCATTTCCTGCTAGGCGTGTTCTCTTGTAGTTTTGCAAAAAATTGACTGTACTTTTCATAGGCGTCATAGTCAGCAATAACTTCTGCGTCTTCAAAATCGATGAAGGTGTTAAAATCAAATTGCCAATCCGGATGCTGATGAACCTGCAGAATTTCTTCAATAATCATTTCATAGGTGATTTTGCCACTTCCTTTGAAATGAAGGAGTTTAAGTTCTGGATAAAGAGTAAAATTTATGCTCTGCATTGCTTTTTAATGTGCGAAATTAATAGAAAATAATAACTATGAGCAACTCAATGCTATGTTATACCCCGGCAAGAGAGTAAATACCAGCAGAAGCTATATCTTGGAAACTGGCGTTATTAAATGTTTAGCATAATTTGCAACCTCAACCAAAATAATCAGGTTCATTACCTTTTTTCCACTTTATATTGCAGCCCATACTTGGTCGTTGCTCCACGGCAATAGCCTGGTCTGCGATCAGCTGAGCTATAGCCAAACTGAGATCCTCACCTGTTATAGGCTCGGAATTTCCTGGTCTGGCATTATCGAACTGGCCGCGATAAACGAGTTTTTTCTCACCGTTAAAAAGAAAAAAATCGGGTGTACAAGCGGCTTGATAGGCTTTCGCAACTTTTTGTTGTTCATCAACGAGATAAGGAAAAGAAAAATTAAACTCTGCGATAACAGCGGCCATTTTATCAGGGCTGTCATCTGGATATTCATTGAAGTCATTACTGTTAATCGTTACTACTTCGACTCCTTTTTCCTGGTATTCAGCTATTTTTATTACCATTTCCTGACGAATATGAATAACATAAGGACAATGGTTGCATATAAAGACAATGAGCAATCCTTTATCGATTTTTTTATCTGCTAGAGAGTAGGAGCTACCATCCGGAGCTGATAAGCAGAAATCAGGTGCTACGGTGCCTAGTTCAAGCATAGTTGAAGGTGTCAGGGCCATGGTTTATCTCCTCTAGCTATTTTTTGTTTAACTACCTGCTAATAATGAAATAAAGGCTGGTTGCAATAATATAGTCCGTAAAGATGAAAAAAAATTGAACTATAGAATAATTATTCATCCCAGAGCTGAAGATCAAGAATGCAAGAATATAATTAAGAAAGTAATTGGTGGTGAAAGAATTGGTGAGCAGATTCTGATTGAGTTGGGAATTATCTTTAGTGGTTGTTGCCAAATGGTTTAACTAGAGCAAATATGGTATAACCATAACAATTATGGATAATAAATATAGTTATCCATATAAGATAGACGTAGAAAATTTCTAATCAGATGGCATATAGAAGATATTTGCTTGGTTTTTGCGGAATTAATTGAAGAATGATGTAATAGCCTGGAGATACAACGTTTACTTAAAATTACACACCAGACATGTCAATCTGATACGTGGTGATAAATGGTAACAATTATTGGCGGCAGCAATTAAAAAAAATTTGCTGCCGCTTATACTATTACAACTTAACTACGTTTTCTGCAGCTGGCCCTTTTTGACCTTTTACTACATCAAAGCTGACTCTTTCGCCTTCAGCAAGGCTTTTGAATCCATCAGCCTGGATTGCGGAATGATGAACAAAAACATCTTGACCTCCATCCTGCTCTATAAAGCCAAAACCTTTTGCGTCATTAAACCACTTAACTGTTCCTTCTGCCATTTCTGGTACTCCTTTGTAATGGGGGTTATGCCCCGTGTTCAAATACCGGGATGTGATAGTTACGTCCCGGTTGTATTGCGTAACCTGCTTTTCCTCCTATTAAGAGGAAATACAGTTTACCTTTTATGGTGCATTGTAGTGCTTTAGAAAAACAATACAACCACATTTTAATTTGTGTTGAAATGTATTCTTTGCCGATAAATTATTACTGTAGGGATTAGCGGCGACGTTTTCCTTTTTTCTGTGGTATGGCTTCCTTACAGACAAGCTCTCGGTGTCTGTACATTTTTCTGTTGAGCGTTTCCATAGCCTTATGTCCTTCGCCGCGTGTCGACATTTCAACAAATGCGAAACCTTTGGGTTTACCGGTATATTGATCTTTTATAAGATTGGAAGCTATGACTTCACCATATTCCGTAAATAGCTCTAAAATTTCAACATCGGTAACATCAAAGGGAAGGTTGCCTATAAAGAGTTTCATACTGGTTCCTTGTAAATGTATGATCAGCAGCAATCTTTGTCGGCAACAAACGATAAGTAACACCGCATAAAGGAAGGTTAAAAACACCATGCATGATCGAGTATAACTAGAAGGTATATCGGGTTGTTATAAATACAAGTACATAAATCTTAAAACTCTAGAATAGATAATGGAATGTCAGTCTCTTGTTGACTCCTAAACCGTAACTGTAATTTACACCTGTTCAATCAATTTTATTGCAGCAGCATCTGAATCTCAGTATAGGCATATGATAGACTTCAGGTATACCAGAAAAACAACTTTGAATGGTTTATGGTACTACGATCAGCTATAAAGAAGAAAGAGGCGCTCAAATGGGCAGAAAAGCAGTATAAAAAACATCGCCGACACAATGGTATTTATGCTGAACCCGGGGTGCATGATTGCATTATTGTTTTAGATAACCTCAAGCCTTCCTTTAATATTGGAAAAATTTTTCGCAGTGGCGATGCTTTTGGTGTGCATGAAATACACCTTATTGGTACCGACTATTTTCCAACCAGTTCAGCCAAAGGTTCATTCAAATGGGTACCTGCGTATTTTCATCGTAATTTCGAAGACTGTTATGCTGTGCTGAAAAGGCGGGATTATACCCTCTATATTTTAGAACCAACAGCCGAAAAGAGACTCAACCAGATAGGGTTGGATGATAGAAGTGCATTTGTTTTCGGTCATGAAGAACATGGAATTAGTTTTACACCTGGCTTGTATCCGGATATAAAAAGCGTTCAAATTCCGCAATTCGGCAGAGTTGATAGTTTGAATGTCAGTGTTGCTGCCTCTGTGGTCATGTATGAGTTTCTTCGACAGCATCCTAAATGATCTACACATCCATGTCTTGCGTCTATTCCAGACATAATAGAGGGTGGCTAAATAGAGGGTGGTTAAGCTAATCAAACAGAATTAACCCGGGTTTGGGTAAATTGAAGTGCTGAATAGCAATATGCTTCAACCTGGTCTAGCTTTAAAAAATAAAACTTATTCTGATTACCCCTTCAGCATACGTAATTTAGTGAGATAGGTATTGGTTTTTTCTCGGGTGTCTGTAGCCTGGATGGCTCCAGTCAAGCCCCCAGGGAAGGGTGATTCCTGAGAAGTAACTATACAGATTTGTTATTATTTAGTACATTAGGGCATGTATAAAAAAACTAGCCCCCAACAATCATTATTCGGTGTGGAGAACCAGTTTCCCTCCTCTTTGAAAGCAAGGTTGGAGCAATCCTGGGCCCATTTGTTTCGGGTTGAAATACTTCCGGTTTTACTCAAATCAGAAGGTAAATTTTCAATTCTTTACGGCACAACAGGTCGACCAAATTTCAGTGTTGCCCGCATGCTCGGTCTCTGCCTGCTCCAAGAGCTTTACGATCTAAGCGATCAAGAAGCGTTGGACACATTTGGCTTTGATGTTCGCTGGCATTACGCTTTAAACGTTACCCCTCAAAATGCGTATTTGTCCCGTCGTTCTCTGGTCGAATTTCGCAGGCGATTAGCTGATCAAGATCCGAGCATGACAATAATCCGGGCAATATTTGAAGATATCAGTAAAGCAGCTATTGAGAAGCTTGGCATATCAACCAGGGAGCAACGTGTTGACTCAACCCATATCAGCTCAAACATATGTACGCGTGGTAGATTTGATTTATTCCGTAAAACGCTTGAACTATTTCTCAATAGTTTAGAGGAAAAGGATTTTCTACATATTTCAACGGCTATTCAAGAATGGCACCAGCAAGAATCTGCCGGTTGGTTTGGGATGGGGCAGGTTGAAGGTTCAGCCAAACTCGACCAGCTTGCAACCTATTTATATGATCTGATTATTCTCTTTGCAAATGATCAAGAGATTACGTCAGAGGAACCATATCAACTCCTTGTTCGACTGTTAAACGAACAATGCGAAGTCCTTGCTGATCCAGTTCAGAATGAGGCTGTAGGAAATAAAATCAGAATTAAAAAAAAGTCGGGAGGCAAAACTCTCCAATCCCCCTATGATCCAGATGCGTCCTTTGGACACAAAGGTAAAGGCTACACTGCCCATATAACTGAAACATGCAACAATGAGGGTAAGAGCGAAATCATAACAGATTATGAAGTCCATGGTGCAGCGGTTCCCGATATTGGCAAAGCCGAAGACGTTATTCAACGGCTGGGATGGGCGGGGTTGAAACCGGAAACATTGTATGCCGATGGTGGTTATCCATCAGTCCCTTCAGCCTACAATGTGATGGAAAATAATGTTAATTTTCTGACCCCCGTCAACCGGAGGGGTATCTCGGATGATGTAATTGGCAGAGATCAGTTTGCCTTTGATGAAGATGGTTTTGTGGTAAGCTGCCCGGCACACCATGAGCCCTTAGATCACCGGATGCGAAGCTCCAACAATCGAAAAGGTAGTTCGCTGCATGCAATCTTTGATGGAGATACTTGCCGTTCTTGTAGCAAACTTGACTTGTGCCCAGTGAGGGCACCGAACAACCGCAAACGGGGTAGCAAGCGACAAGATACAGCTGGTGATTTCAGGCTTGAAATCACACCGCAGTTGATCTTACGCGATAGAATGTATGCTGAGCAACAATCTGATCATTGGAAGCAACGATACAAAATCAGATCTGGTGTCGAAGCAACGATGTCTGAGTTGAAAAGAACTCATGGCATTGGCAAGTTGCGAGTACGACGACTGGTCAAAGTGTCCTTTGCAGTTGCTTGCAAAGTGATTGCTTGCAATATCAAGCGATGGGCAAGGGAATATGCAAGTATCTATCTTCGTTTTAGCTCTTATTTTTGCTTATTCATGGCGAAAAATTGGGATATAAGACCATGTCGCCATGTCGTGAGAAACTGGCTGATTGGTCCAATGGATGAGCGACAGGGGGATTTTGCTGTTTGGATTGTTCTTTAGAACGGAAAATGGCATTACTTCACATGAATCTAGTTACATTGTCGTCCCAATCTAAAAATGGGTGAACAATCTCTGGGTCCTGTTCCGTTACAAAATAGTTTCCGACTCCATCTGTTGTAAACTCAAGGCTACCATATGCTACGTTTAGTATACCCTGCTCGACTGAGGTTGTATACCGAGGAGCAAAAGGAGGTCTTTGAGTTCTTCTACATGCCCATGTCCCAAGAAAATCATCCCTTGTTGGTATCTTATCGGTATAGGTAAGTGAGTCGAAAATCTCATTCAAAACATCTGCTGATAGGGTTTGACCAGGCTCAAGGTGGTGTACCACTTGAGC
>CAZWVC010000050.1:0-17372 GCA_964637245.1 uncultured Desulfocapsaceae bacterium | reverse complement strand
AATTCATCAATTAGGTGGACAATGTCTTGTTATTGAACCGTTTAATAATTTTTTTCACATACTGCGTGCAAAATTTAGGTAATATGTGAACCGTCCAGTCAAGTGACATGGGATGACTGTTGTCACATTTCTCTATTATTTTACCTCAATATCTCCAGGTTGGGCTTGAGCAGTTTGGTAACTGGTTGTATAGTGAGCCTGGATTAAATAGGTTGAAAAACCAAATTTCTTATTTTTATATGTTGATAATTAATTGTTTTCATTGATGAAGAATCGAGGAAGAATATGGCAAGGATAGTAATCAGTGGCTCAGGTGTATACACACCATCCTATTCAATATCAAATGATGAACTGGTTGACTCGTTTAATATTTACGTAAAGCGGTTTAATGAAAAGAATGCTGCTGAGATTGAAGCGGGACAGAAGGAACCACTTTTGGAATCAAGTGCCGAATTCATTGAAAAGGCATCGGGAATCAAATCGAGATATGTGCTTGATCGGGAAGGTATCCTGGACCCTGACCGGATGTGCCCAAATCTGCCACAACGCTCAGCTGAGGAAATGTCAATTCAATGTGAAATAAGCGTAGCCGCGGCACGAGAGGCTATGCAGAAAGCTAACAAAAAACCCGATGAAATTGATGCTGTCATTGTGGCCTGTTCAAGCTTTGAGAGGCCTTATCCTGCTGTAGCGGTCGAGGTCCAACAAGCCTTGGAGATAGAGGGTTTTGCCTTTGATATGAATATTGCCTGTTCCTCGGCAACTTTTGGTATCCAGACCGCAATGGATTCTATATATCGTGGCAATGCTCGCGCAGTACTGGTGCTTAATCCTGAAATTTGCTCCGGTCATCTTAACTACAGGGACAGGGACAGTCATTTTATCTTTGGCGATGTCTGTACAGCAGTACTACTGGAGCGGGAGGATTATGCTCGGTGCAAGGAGGCATTTGAAATAGTGGGGACCAAGCTTGCCACTACCTACTCAACCAACATTTATAATGGCTTTGGTTTTCTTAACCGCACAAAGAATGATTATCCCTCGGAGGAAGAACAGCTTTTTCGTCAGGAGGGTAGGAAAGTGTTTAAAGAGGTAGTTCCCTTTGCCTCTGAATTCATAAAAAAACATCTCCAGGAACATAGCCTGGCACCAGGAGATCTTCGCAGGGTATGGCTGCATCAGGCTAATCTTAGTATGAACCAGTTGATAAGTAAAAAATTGTTAGGTGGTGAAGTTTCAGATGATATTGCCCCTACTATTTTAGACACCTATGCAAACACCGCTGCTGCAGGATCAGTCATTTGTTTCCATCATTATCATGAAGATATGGAAGATCAAGATGTTGGGGTTCTGTGTTCCTTTGGGGCAGGGTACTCGGTAGGCAGTGTGATTGTTCGCAGAATTGCCTTACCATAGCGATTACAGCAGCAATTTACCACCATTTCTTCGAATCGTTGTTCAATATCAGAACTATGATTACTGTTTTCGTGGTTATATCAACCACAGAATTATTTAATATACGAGACGATTATTAACGGATTAAACAATGATTATTACTCCGATTCACACGGATTCACCGGAAGGTGAACAGAAAATAGCACAACTCCAGCAGCGGTTTCAGGATGCAGACACCTCCTGTCAAGCTGCTGTTGAGGAAATACTGCAGGAGGTGAAAACCCGTGGCGACGAGGCATTAGTCGACTACTGCCGCCGTTTTGATGCCCCGGAAATAACCACAGAAAAACTGCAGGTGAACACTGATGAACTCACCAAAGCCTACACATTGGTTGAACCAGGATATTTAGATACCTTGTCCAAAGCCATTGATCGGATAGAATCTTTCCATCAACGTGAAATGGAAGACTCCTGGCTGCAAACCCGAGATGACGGTACCATTGTCGGGCGACTGGTACGTCCAGTTGATTCAGCGGGCTTATATGTACCAGGTGGGCAGGGAGGGTCTACTCCGCTAGTTTCCTCTGTTCTCATGAATGGTATTCCGGCACTCATTGCAGGTGTTCCCCAAAGGGTTATGGTGACGCCACCCAATGCCACAGGTGAGGTTGATCCACATCTACTGGTTGCTGCTCAGGAAATAGGCATTACCGAGATATTTAAAGTTGGTTCAGCCTGGGCAATTGGTGGTCTGAGCTATGGAACAGCGACTCTTCCAAGGGTGGATGTAATAGTAGGTCCGGGCAATCAATATGTTACAGAAGCGAAAAGGCTGGTGTCGGGGATGGTGCGTATCGATATGATTGCAGGCCCTTCTGAGGTTTTGATTATTGCCGATGAGCTGGCCAATCCTGAGCTTATTGCTGCTGATATGTTAGCCCAGGCTGAACATGATGTGTTGGCTCTTGCTATTGTGGTGACAACATCAGCGGAACTTGCCGGTAAGATACCCGAGGCCTTGGAAGAACAGCTAGAAGAGCTAAGCAGGAAGGATATCGCTCGCAAAGCTCTTGTTGATTATGGGGTTATTCTGGTAGCCACTGATATAGATGAGGCGGTGAGTCTGGCAAATGATGTTGCCATCGAGCATCTGGAATTGATGATTGTGGATCCATGGTCACAAATTCCGCATATTCGGCATGCTGGCGCTATCTTTCTGGGCAATCACACCCCTGAGGCGGCAGGTGATTATTTTGCTGGACCGAACCATGTCCTTCCCACCATGGGGACGGCACGATTTGCCTCTGCCCTCGGGGTTGAGACATTTCTGAAGAAAAGCTCAATAATCTCCTATTCACAATCCGCTCTCGCACAAGATGGCGAGCATATACAGCGGCTGGCGCGTTTGGAAGGGCTAACTGCCCACGCCGCATCAGTGGCTCGCAGACTTGGAAAAAAAATAGTTTAAAGGTCTCATGCTTGCGGATTTAACTTTATCGTATAAGAACAACAAAGTATGAAGGTGGTAAAAGATACGCCTCTTTATTGGCTTATCGATGGTTGCAAACACCTCGGTCTAGAAGTCCCTGATGAAGGTTTCTCAAAACTTGATGTATATCTAAATGAGTTGCTGCTGTGGAGCAAGCGAATAAACCTTATTGCAAAAAAGCAGAACCCAAAGCAGATTATTGAAAACCATTTCCTTGATTCATTAATGCTTCTGTCAATCATAGGCACAAACGGTTATTCGCTTGTTGATGTTGGGAGTGGTGCTGGATTTCCAGGGCTTGTCTGCAAAGCGGTTTTACCGGAGCTGAAAGTTATCTTGATTGAACCACGACAAAAAAGAGTATCCTTTCTTCGCCATGTTGTGCGAACCTTGAAGTTGAGTGATGTTGAGATTTTAGCAGAGCGAACTGAGAATATCCATCCAGGATCACTCTCTTGCTCATCTATTACCAGCAGGGCAGTAGCAGAGATTGGTGATTTTCTGCAGATGATTCAGCATCTGGTAGACAGCAATACCAGGATAATCTGCATGAAGGGACCCAAATGGAAGGAGGAGATTAGCAGTGCAACTCCTTTTTTAAAAGAATTCAATCTTGAGCTGACTCAAATCAACGAGTTTATCCTACCATTTAGCGGCGCGGAAAGAGCACTTCTCGGTTTTACCAAAATAAAGAGCCAATAGCACTGGCCATAATGGCAGGAATTTAGTAAATAGAGCGGTCACATTTTTAAAAAGAGCGGAACAACGATCTTTTGGTTGACGCATAATTTACGCTCTGGTGAGCTCTAAGCAGACATGCGGGAATGACGGTAATCCAGCCCGAATTTTTCATCAGTTCAGGCGATGACGGATTCAAAGTTTTTGGCAGTAAACTATACTAGGCTATGTTTACTGCCAAAACGCTGTAGAAGATGGCGTCGACTGGGCTGACCTTTGGTGAACATTGTGTAAAGTTGAGAATTTCCGCTACCCGGCGGAAAGTACTAAAATGAAATAGACTCAGAAAAATTGACAAAATGTTCATGAGAAATCTGGGCTAGGGAACCATATTAGGAGTAAGGTGATAAAATGAAGAAAATAGCAGTACTTGCAGGAGACGGAATTGGTCCTGAAGTAATGACTGAAGCAGTAAAAGTACTTAATGCAGCAGCGTTAAAGTTTTCCTTTGATTTACACTATGATTATGCTGATGTAGGTGGAATTGCAATTGATAATCATGGTGCAGCTTTACCGGATTCTACTTTGGCATTATGTGAGAAAAGCGATGCTGTTTTATTCGGTTCAGTTGGCGGTCCCAAATGGGAGGATCTCCCTCCTGAGATGCAGCCAGAACGCGCAGCGCTTCTACCGTTGCGCAAACACTTTGATCTCTTTTGTAATCTTCGTCCTGCGAAGGTTTTCAAATCTCTAACAGCAGCGTGTCCGCTGCGTGCTGATATCGTAAAAGATGGTTTTGATATACTCTGTGTGCGTGAGCTCACTTCGGGTATTTATTTCGGAACGCCCAAGGGAAGGGAAGGTAATGGGGAAGAAGAACGTGCTTTTGATACTATGGCCTATACCCGTGCAGAGATTCGCCGGATAGCAAAGATGGCATTTGATGCCGCACAGTTCAGGAAGAAAAAGGTGACATCCATTGATAAAGCAAATGTTCTCACCACCATGGTGTTGTGGCGGGAGGTAGTAAGTGAAGTGGCGAAAGAGTATCCTGATGTCGAACTTAATCACCTCTATATTGATAACGCTACCATGCAGTTGGTTAAAGATCCTCATCAATTTGATGTGATGGTCTGCAGTAACATGTTTGGTGATATCATTTCCGACGAATCAGCGATGCTGACCGGATCTATGGGGCTTTTGGCATCAGCCTCCTTGAATACCGATAAATTTGGCATGTATGAACCAGCCGGTGGTTCTGCCCCAGATATTGCCGGGCAGGGCATAGCCAATCCAATTGCTCAGATTCTCTCCGCGTCCATGATGTTGCGCTACAGTCTCGGACTAGACTTTGCGGCTGATGCCATTGATGCTGCCGTTGAGAAGACCCTGGAAAAAGGTGTGCATACAATTGATATTGCAACGGATAAAAGTAACACTGTGGGAACTTCTGCAATGGGTGATACCATTGTCAATGAGTTATAGAATTATCTGGCTCTGAGTTCACCGCAAACCCAGAAGGGGGAAAACAATGACACTGCTTAAAGAATCATTAATGGTCTCGAATGTGGCGTCCGCACCTCTGGCAAAAAAAATTGCTGAGTTAATGGGGATTACCTACTATTCGATGATACGTAAACGATTCAAAGATGGTGAAGTATATCATGCTTTTCCTCGTAATATTGCAGGTAAACACCTGGTCATTGTGGGTGCAACGCATACAGCCAGTGCCCACCAAGAACTGCTTGACCTCATCCAGGGAGGTAGATACTGGAACGCTGAAAGTGTGAATGTGGTAATTCCCTATCTTGGATATTCCACCATGGAGAGGGCAAAACCCGGCTCCAATGAGATTCCCAAAGGTGTGACTCGAACACGCCAGATTTTCAGAGCGCGACCAAATTATGTCGGTTTTGTCGATCTCCACTCCGAAGCGGTGCTTCATGCCCATACAGGTGAAGTAAGCACAAATCATATCTGGACTGACAGCCTAGTCGTGAAAAAAATTAAAAAGAGCGGCTTGAAAAACTTCGTACTGGTTTCTCCAGATTATGGTTTTTCCAAAAGAGTTGCTCGATTGGCAAGTAAGCTTGATTGTCCGCACACAGCCGCAGATAAGGATCGTTTCGATTCCGATAAAACTATTGTTGGACAGGTATCGAGTGTTGTGAAAGGTAAAACTGCAATCATCTGTGATGATATGATTCGTACCGGTGGATCGATTATTCAAACTGCTCAGCGCTGCTTAGACGCAGGGGCCGTTGATATTGTGGTTCATGCCACTCATCTGGTAATGGCTGGGCATGCAAGGAAAAAATTTGCTGCGAGTAAAATATCACGAATTATAGGTTCAGATACTTATCCCAGCAGAAGAAAAAATAAGATGTATGATGTATATTCCGTTGCACCACTTTTGGCAAAAGTGCTCGGAAAACACTTAAAGTTTTAAATGAAATCAATCAATTGGCCCGCCAAAGGAGTGAGTTGGTTGCTGGATATACTACCTAAAGCGGAATGAAGAAGGATACAATAGCAAGAATTTTACAATCCTCAATATTGTTCAAGAAACTGGGACCAAATCAGCTGCAAGCAGCGGCTGATATCTCATCGGTTAAGTATTTTAACCAAGGTGATAAAATCTATCAACAGGGGGAGCAAGGTGAGGACTTCTATGTCTTGGGCATAGGTGAAGTTGAACTTATTTTAACCAGAAAGGATGGTTCTCAGTCTAAGGTTGGTAGAATTGCACCAGGGGGGCATTTTGGTGAGACAACTCTACTTACCGGGAAACCACACTCTCTTGGTGCTCGGGCATTGACCGATATCGCGGTTATCTGTTTTGAAAAAAGGCTTTTTAAGGGTGCCCTGCTAAGTGACAGCATCATCTATGAGCAGTTGTTCCTTGCTCTGGCAGAACGTTTACGGGTCTCTTTTAAAGATCAGGCTGATACTGCAGATACGGTTTCCCAAAAAAGAGAAAAAGATGAACAGCTTGAAAATTTTCTCCTGATTTCAGGAAACAGTACGGATGATAAGGATTACAAGCCTTCCAATGTTGCCCGACGAACCCAGACAATCTCTACTGAGTTTGCCAGCAACCTGGATCCAGTGTTGCTCACAGGAGAATCGGGTACGGGAAAAAAATTTCTTGCTAAACAAATTCACCAGCAAAGTGAATATGCCGAAGGACCCTACATTGAGATTGAATTGCGAGATCTCAGTCAGGAGTTTGTGCCTGAAAAGCTTTTTGGTGCCCCACCTGATACCTTTCCCTTTGCCCAGGCAAGGCAATCCGGCATTTTTGAACAATTCTCCAAAGGAACTGTTGTTCTGCTCCACTCTGAATTGTTGAGTTTTCCAGTACAGCAAAAAATTGCTGAAGCTCTCGTAAGTGGTAAATTTACCCGCACCCAAAGCAATGAAGAAACGGTAATGGCAGTCCACCTGATCTTTATCAGTGATGAGCGTCTAGATGATCTGGAGAGAAAAGACAGTTTTTTCCCGGGAATTTTGAGTAAATTAAAAAAACAGCATTACCGGGTTCCTTCTCTTTTTGAGCACAAGCGTGATCTTCCCCGCCTGATCGACCATTTTCTGCATCGCTATAATAGGGAATATGGCAAAAGTATTAAATCTTTTCCCCCCGATACTCTCGGCCTGCTCATGAATTACGACTGGCCTGGTAATTTGCCAGAGTTGCAGTCTGTTATTCAACGCGCGGTGATGCTGGCTCAGGGCAACGAGGTCCTGTCTGATCAAATTGTGTTGGGATTGCCAAAATCTGAGGGGAAATGGGAATTCAATATATTGCGAATTCCAGGGGTGAAGAATTTCCTCAAAAGCCCTGTTTTTCCTGTTGTACCTAGGTTTGTCGTTGGTTTGATTTTACTCCTTACCGTAACTGCTTTGATATTTGGCCCTTCCGATGCCGGAAGAAATATTGGTATTACGATGAGCTGGGCGATCGCCTGGCCATTTCTCTTTTTTACCTTTTTCTTTCTTGCCAGGACCTGGTGTTCGGTGTGTACTCTTGCAGTACCTGGAAAACTTATTCAGGCTGTGGTGAAACCAGACAGGCCAACACCTCAGTTTATAAAAAAGAGGTCAGGCTGGATAATGGCTGTTCTCTGTATATTGGTTCTCTGGGTCGAATTAGTCTGGGATGCCTATGACAGCCCTTTGCTGACCGCTTCTGTGATACTGGCCGTTTCTGCAGGCTCGTTCATCTTTTCTATATTTTATAAACGCCGGGTCTGGTGTCGCTATCTTTGTCCACTGGGGGCGATAAATGCAATTTTTGCGATGCCTTCCGTGCTTGAGCTGCGGGCTAATCGGCCACTATGTCTTAACCGTTGTCGTGAACATGTGTGCTATACCGGTGACGATGATCAGGAAGGGTGCCCTATGTTTCGGCATCCATTTCTGGTTGATAATAACCGCGATTGTATAATGTGCGCTGAGTGTATTAAAAACTGCGATAACAGCTCAATTCACCTTAATCTGCGTCTCACTCCGGAAGAGCTATGGGACTTAAATACACCTCGCCGAGCTGATTCATTTCTTGTGGTAGCCCTGGGAGCTATCTTCTTTCCTTTTGCCCTGCATGAGGATTTTTCCCGCTTGGTGAAATCGACAGTTGATGTGGTGGTTCCGTTTATAGCAGATCTGCCTGTATATGTGACAGAGTCTATATTTCTTTTTGGTATAATTACCCTTTTCCAGATTGGTTACCTGATCATGGTACAGCTAGTGGCGAGGTATGCTAAAGTCGATGGAAAATCGCTTAAACCAATGTTGGGTTACGGTTTCATTCCGCTAATATTGGGTTGTTACTTAGCGGTGCATTTTGGTCTTTTTATGCAGGAAGCCTGGCGCATATGGCCTAATTTCCTCGAACTTATGGGACTTGAGGTGACCTATATTCCTAAACGTATATTGAGCCAGGATTCGACTGCGGTAATTCAAAGCTTAACGGTAGCAGGTGGAATGATAGCCTCTTTTTATGCAATCTACCGAATTATGGCGCGTTTTAAGGGAGGCAGAGCATTTTCCTCTGAAACTCTGGCATTACCATATAGTTTCATGCTTTTTCTCGGTGGCCTGTCACTATATCTCATTTAGCCTGGTAAAGTTTAGGAAATATTGAGGACGAAAGCATATCTATAATAAATATATAAGGCCAGAATGATTGACTTTTCTTTCCCAAGACTGTTGGAAAATTACCACAAAATAAATTGGGTGATTTGAGTTATCAAAGTCACAAGCGAGAGAGCAAAAAAAAACCAGGCGAGTGACACCTAGTGTCTATCTCACCCGGTTGGGGGGGTAGGTTTAAAGTTTCTTGTATTTTTGCAAACACAATGCCACTTTAAACCTAAATATATAAGCTATTGTAAAATCATGGGAAATGAGATTTCACACATCGTGCCAATACAGTTTATCTAAATGAGAGAACACCATATTACCATTCTGTAACCACAAGGTAATTGGAATTACACAAATGTTACTGCTCGTCTCCGAGATATGGTTCTATCTCTGCTATCCCGGATATTGCATGAGCCAGAAGGGTAAAAAATAGAGTCAATAGTGGATAATATATTCTGTACCGCTAGAACTTGGCTTTGTAATATTTGTAATATTACGAAATAATAAGCTTTATAACGCGACCATTGGATTTATCATGAAATACCCTGGTTAACAGCGTCAACACGATGACTGAGTACCATATATCCCTTTAATCAAGTTAATTGAGAGAGTTGAAGCTGCTCGGTAATAGAGGAAAAGGCGAGCATTTCATCAAGCCATTGTTGCGGTATTGCTTGCATACCTGAGTGAGCACCAAGTATCATCCCTGCTGCCAGACCGCGTGCCGCCGAATCCCCTCCTGCCATAACGTTTTCTACTAGCGCATTTGTAAGATTGGTATCATAGGCAGTAGCCAGATGAATTACCCCAGGTAAACCGCTTTCTGCACCACAGGCTTGTCCACATTTTTTTATAATGACTTCAGTTGATTCTTCCGTTTCCTCCAGTGCGTTACGAATTCGTAAATCAAGGGTAATGTCTCCTGTGCCTGAATCAAGCGCAATTTCTATGGCTTCTCTTGGGGTTTTCCCATGGAGTACATACCAGGTAATCCTGCAGAGAAACTCGGCAGACAATAGTGCGGTTGAGCTGTTGTGAGTCATAGCGGTCTGTTCGCGAACATAGGAAAGTACCAGATCTAGATCGTCGCGATAGTAGTACATCAGGGGAGCGATCCTTGCCGCTCCACCAAGATCAGCGGACGATGATCCACTATTGTTTTCATCGTTTCCCTCATCAAAGTTAGTCAGGGTTTTTTTTGTAGCATTATCCAGATAGCCGTCGTAGTTTCTCATCTTTGCCTGCCAGTTGTTGGCAAAGGTGGCTAGGTTGAATTTTTCTCCTGGGCTAATTGATTGTAATAGCACAAATGCCTGATCTCCATAATGGGTAAACGCTCCTTTTGTTTTGGTTGCATGATAGGAGCCGGGAAGTGGGTCCCGATAGTTTTCAACTTTGCCTAGATCTGCTTTGAGTTTGTCGGTATCATAAATCCAGTGTGCACCCAGCGCTAGTGAGTCAGCTGCAAATGATGCTAACAGCATCGCCTTGTGTTTATCGGACATATTCTCCTCCATGGTGGATTGCAATAATATAGATTGTCTTGAGTTTCACTCATTTATGGTAAAAAGCTATGAATGATATACCTATCTGTCAAAAGAACTACGTGGCAATCGTTTATTGGCATGTACATTGAAGGAAAAAGGTGAAAATGGGTTAATTTTGAAATCTTGTGATTTGCTTCCAATCTGTTATACTTTAGATATGCAGATGGGTGCATCAGTCAAAATATCGGTGAGTTAAGACGAACACAATGGATATGCAAAAACGAAAATTCAGCCGGATTCCTCTCAATTTCCCTGCAACCATGATCGTGGACAAAACCGAGGTCTATGACATTCACGAGCTTGCAAACCTCAGTATTGGCGGTTGCTTGGTACCACTTGAAGCGGATGTGATAGAAGGCACCCGTTGCACTATTACGATCAGGTTGGCCGGAGGACTTGGCAATACTCCAGTGAATGTATCAGGTGAGGTTGTTCGTCACGATAAGGATTATGTGGCGATTAAATTCACCAAGATTGGCACAGAAGATCTGTATCATCTGCAAAATCTAATTCGCTATAACGCTCCCGACCCTGATAAGATTGAAGATGAAATAAACAAGAATCCGGGATTGTTTTAGTTAACTTACTGAATAGATTTTAAATTCATGAGTTTCACCATTCCTGGCAAGTAAGTGATGTTGATACTACTTTATCACTTTATTTCATATTCTCTAATACTGATAGAACCAACTGTACATCCTTTTCCTGATGAGCTGCATTTATCTGGAAGCGTATGGATTCGTCTCCCTTAGGAACAACGGGAAAGGTTAAGCCAACCACTAATATTCCATTGTTAAATAGATTTACGACCATATTCCTTGTCTTTGATGTACTCCTCACCATAAGGGGAATGACTGGGTGAGGACCCTCAATTGTCTCTCTTCCGAGTTTTTTCAATCCTGCTCGAAACTGATCCTGTCTCTTTTTTAAACTTTGTAGAAGTTGCTGGCCTTCATCACCGTCACAGATATTTAATGCGGCTATAGCTGCAGCACAATCTGCCACCGATAGAGGGTTGGTGTAGATATACGTATCGGCTTTCTGGCGGACTGCTTCGATAATGGTTTTGCTACCGGCTACAAATCCGCCATTAACTCCAAAGGCTTTACCAAAAGTACCAATGATTATGTCAGGCGATGTGTTACAATATTCAGGTGTTCCCCGGCCGGTTTTTCCAAATGCTCCAAGCCCATGAGAATCGTCGACCACAGTGATAATACCTTCGGGGAAGCGATGATCGTACTCATCAGCCAGGGATACGATCTTATCAATTGGGGCAGTATCTCCACGCATGGAATATACCCCGTCAAATATAATTACGACCCTTTGGATTTCCTCATTTACTTCATCCAGACAACGCCGCAGATCAGTCATGTCATTATGCCTGAAGATCCCTTTATTGTTTCGAGGGACTCCAGCAATACGCATTGCCCTGATGATGGAATTATGGTTGAGTTGGTCACCGATCCAATGGGTTTTCGGAGTACTGATCGATAAAGCCAGACCACAGTTTGCCGTATAGGCAGAATTAAATATCTTGGCAGAAGGCTTATCGGTGAAAAATGCAACTCTATCCTCTAAATCTCTATGATAAGAGAACGTCCCATCGATAAAGCGTACTGCTCCTGGGCCAACACCAAATTCGTGGGTTGCCTTATCCGCAGCCTCAATAAGTTGAGGGTGCTGCGAGAGAGACAGATAGGAGTTGGAATTCATGCGTAAAAATTCTGTTTCACTGCCATCCAGCAAATATCGGGGGCCGTAGTCACCCTTGGGAGCAAGATACCGGCGGATCACTCTTTCCGGTGGTTTTGTTCTGCCTTCCCGAGAGAGTATTGCAAGTTCATCAGTAAGTGCTGAATCTAGTCTTTCTGTTGACATAATATTTTACCTCTGTAAGAGTTAAATTACAGCAGATAACCCTACATTAATCCCAATTGAGAATCACTTTGCCAGATTTACCAGATTTCATGGCCTGAAATCCTTTTTCAAATTCAGTATAGTGGAATCTATGGGTGATTATTGGAGTAATGTCTAATCCGGTTTGTACAAGTGAGGTCATTTTATACCAGGTTTCAAACATCTCCCTACCATAAATACCTTTAATAGTAACACCGTTAAATACCACTCGATTCCAATCCACCGGTGAACTTTTATCCATGATTCCCAGTAAGGCGATTTTGCCGCCGTGGCATAGGTTATCCAGGATGGAGTGGAATGCTGCTGGATTCCCCGACATTTCCATGGCAACATCAAAGCCCTCCCTCATGCAGAGTTTTTCCTGGGCAGCCTCAATTTTTTCATGGCTGACATCAACTGTAAGTGTTGCCCCCATTTTTTCAGCAAGTCGCAGCCTTTGAGGGTTAATATCGGTGACAACAATGTATCTTGCCCCGGCATGTTTGGCGATTGCCGCTGCCATGCAGCCAATGGGTCCAGCACCGGTGATGAGGACATCTTCACCCAAAATGTCAAAAGTGAGGGCTGTGTGTACTGCATTGCCTAGAGGATCAAAACAGGCTAAGACATCCTTGGGGATATGCGGGTCACAGTACCATACATTTGTTACGGGTATCGAAAGATATTCAGCAAAGGCTCCTGGACAATCAACACCCACACCTTTAGTGGTATTGCACAGATGTCTCCTGCCTGCCAGACAGTTTCTGCATTTACCGCATATCAGATGTCCTTCCCCTGATACCAGGTCACCTGCCTTGAAATCATGAACGTCGGAGCCTACTTCAGCAACAACACCGACAAATTCATGACCGATATGCATAGGAATAGGAATGGTTGCCTGTGCCCAGTTGTCCCAGTTGTAGATGTGGACATCAGTTCCACAGATAGCAGTTCGCAGTATTTTTATCAGAACATCAGTTTTACCTGGCTGTGGCAGAGGAATGTCTTCAAGCCAGAGTCCCTCTTCAGGTTTGGCTTTTACCAGTGCTTTCATTGTCTGCATATTCAACCTCTTTCCCCAAAAAGTGTTGATGATGTGACCACAATGAACATCATGTTTCTACAGCAAAGCATGTATCGTATCTCGGGAATTGCAATACTCGTTTTTTCACTAAATACATGCAATCTCCACGTGTTTCTTCTAGTGAGGTCCTTTTAGTTATTTTAAGTATTAGCCCGGATCTATGCTGGAATGTTCATGGCCTTGGATTTGCTGGCGCAACAATTCGATATGATTTCTCAGAGTGTATAATTCCTTTGCATAGGAAAGGGGTACTTCAACCTGCCGAACTTCATTTTCAATTTTTTCCAGGTTTTCCAGGCAATTCTGTTGTGAATCACTTTTTATCGCGGCTTTCCACTCCAGATCAATGTTGTGCAATTCATCATACCACCTATAGATACGTGAACGGATTCGCCATCGGTAAGTCGGTGGGAGAATTTTCATGAGGGGAACGATCAGCGCAATGAGTGGTAATAGCATTACCTTCAGCCGGTCAATAAGTGTGGCAGCCCAGAAGGGTAAATATCGCTGGAGAAAGGGCGGGCCATTTTTAAAATATCTTTCCGCATCCTTGCTCAAGGGAAAATCCAATAGTTCCGGGCTGGGAAAACGTGTATCAGAAAGCAACAGTGATTTTGTTGAATGAACTTCTTCACTTGCCTGAAGCAGCTGATCGATTAAAGCCGGATGCAGTGAATCGCGAATAACCAATGTTGCAGCCGGTGCGATAAGGCGCGTATCTTCTGCAGGTATGTTTTTTTCCAGGTTTATACCGCCTTCCGGGAGAATGACATAGGAGAGAAAATCGTGATGCCTTGTATAGGCCGCCGCACGCTTGATTGAAAACAGCTCAATTTCCGGGTTTTCGAGGAAACTGGCGAGCTTCTCGGAGCCAGCTCCGCTTACCAGAAAAACTGCGTCAGCTTCGCCAGCGAGAAGCTTTTGTGAACCTTCTGAAAAAGCTAACTTAAGATAGGAAGAATTCTGTTTATCTATACCGTTTTTGTTCAATACTTGGCGGGCGACTCTCTGCGTACCACTTCCATCTTTCCCTATGACCAATCTGCGCCCTCGTAGTTCGGTTATAGTTTTCAAGGTAGCTTCTTTACGGATAAAAATCCATAGTGGTTCAAAATAGAGGCTGGCGAGGCCTTGAAGTTGAGGATAATCTTTTGCTTTACCTACGCCGCCTTGAATAAATGCTGCATCAGCTTTTTTATCTTTTAATAACTGAAGGTTTTCTACGGAACCATTTGTCTCGATTATATTCAGGGTAATGCCCTGTTTTACAAGCTGCTCTTTATACTGCTTGGCAATAGTGTAATAAACTCCTGTCTTATCAGCGGTGGCAATTGAAAAAGTAAGTGGTGGTGCTGGTTCAACAAACTGATAAGCGATAAACAAAATTACAGCCACAAGAAAAGTACCCAGACCGTAGACTTTCAGAAAATCAATGATAGACCTTTCTTTTGCGGTTCGTTGTTTTTCTTTTATCATCAGTGAATCATTGAATAATTGAAGGGAAGAAAAGCAAACAGGTTTTCAAGATAGTATCTTAAAAACCTGTAATAAAGAAGGAAAATTTGTCATTTACCCAACTAGAATCTGAAAAATGCTCCAGCATAAAAACCCGAAAAATCAGAATCAAGGAAGAAATCTGATTCGTCTATCTCAATATCTAAAAACCGATAACCCGCATAAGCACCAAGTAAGGGAATAGGGGAAACCTCCAGCTGGATATCAGCATCAAGAAAATGGTTGTCACTATATCCCAAATACCCAACCCTGCCATTCACTCCAACAAAATCACCAAAAGCAACTCTGCCGCGCAAGCCGAGAGTTGGGATGGGAAGTGTCTCTGAGATAGATTCAGATGTGTTGAACGTCAAATCGTTAAGTTGTGCCTCTGCATCGGTTATTTTAGCTGCGAGCTCAACGCCAAGCTGGAAGCGCGTTGACGCATCATCCATATTAATGAAATACCAGGTTAGACCTAAATCTAGAATATCGACATCCAGGCTGCTGACTACTTGTGTGCCTGCTGTAAAAAGATCTCCATCAAAAATGATGGGACGGGAGAGACGCGTGTTACCTTCAAATGACAATGGCAGGTAACCGGCAGTCAACTTAAAATCTCCTAGTGTTACAGCCAATTCCGCAGTTATGTTTTCACTGTCATCCAAATCCAGATCATTCTCAAGATCCAGGGTTGTTCCAATCCCGCTTACTTCTGCTGCCAGGTCGCCACTGGGGCTCAGCATTTGATAACCAACTTTTAAAGAAAAGCTTTCATCTGCATGAACCGTATAAGAGAAAATTAAAAAAAATATCACGACAAAACTTACCCGCAGACCTGTTACCATGAAACACCTCCGTTTTTATTGTAGACATTATATATTATTTTCAAAGATCCAGGTTACTTTCCCATTTCTGCTCTGTCAAGGGGGACAATCAACTGTTCTATGAATTCGCAATTAGAATATACCCATAAAACTTTCAAATCAGTGGAGTAATCCCTTATATGTAGAAATCCAAAGAACAAATCTGGATTAGGGGTAAACATCAAATCAGTATGGAGTAGACCGTGATACATATGGATATGCAAAGAGAGACGAGATTATTTTGCTGAACGATTCTCTGGCAAAAAATTGTTGTAGAATAGAAGTCGAGGTTGCCTTCTGGCAAACGGATGTATAGAATGAAGTAACATATTTTTTTCTACTGCAAAATTATATGCTTAACTCGCTGTAAGATAAAATAATCAAGTTGTTTAACAGTTTTTAAACCGGAGTTTCTGTGCAAATACGAAATGGAGCAGGATTATGAAAAAAGTCTTAATCTGGTTAGTGGCCTTGGGGGGCGGGTTCCTTGCTTTATTGATTGTCGCTGTTTTACTCTTACCGAAATTCATCAATGTGGAGTCATATCTGCCAGAGATTGAAAAGAAAGTTACGGAAGCTACTGGCAGATCCTTTTCTCTCGGCAAAGACTTTAATGTGTCAGTATTTCCCTGGGCAGGTGTTTCCTTTAATAATTTGCAACTTGGAAATCCGGAAGAGTTTGGCGGAGGTGATTTTGTAAAAGTTAAATCATTTGAAGTTAGAGTTAAAATTATGCCTTTGCTCTCCAAACAGATAGAGATCAATAAGTTTGTTCTTGATGGGCCTGAGATATTACTGGTTAAATCAGCCGATGGCAGTGGAAATTGGAGTATGGGTGGGACATCACAAACGACTCCTGACACCACGGAAAAAGAGGCTAAAGCAGAAGAGGAAAAACCAGCTGAAGAAGGTGGCGGGCTTCCACTCTCTTCCCTTGAGATAGGTGAATTCTCTGTAACCAACGGAATTGTAACCTACATTGATAAAGCTCTAAATCAAACCAAAAAGATTGATGGCATTACTTTCCGCTTACTTGATGTTTCACTAGAGAGGCCAGTTGATCTGCTATTTCAGGCAAATATAGATGGGCAACCAATATCACTTGAAGGGGCAGTGGGGCCGATTGGGAAAAATCCGGGTGAAGGTACGGTAAATATAGATCTTGCCATAAAAGCTTTTAATGAACTCTCGGTAAATCTTAAAGGGGAAGTTATTGAGCCGAAGACCCAACAGAAGTTCAATATCAACATGGAGGTAGCCACCTTTTCACCCAGGAAGCTGCTGCAAACATTACAAATGCCTCTTCCTGTGGAGACAAGTGACCCAAGTGTTTTGAACAAGGTTGGTCTGGTTCTGAAAGTATCGGGTGATCCTGCAAATGTTTCCATAAAAGACAGCAGTGTCACCTTGGACGATTCTACGTTAAAGCTTGCCGCTACGCTCAACGAAATGGAAAAACCGAGCGTTGCCTTCAAGCTAGATCTCGATAAGATTAATATAGATAGATATCTGCCTCCCCCACAGGAAAAAGCCGAGAGTGAAGAAGCTCAATCTGCACCATCTTCCGGTGATCAGGATGAGAAAACAGTGCAAACAGCTGAAAAACAGCCCATTGACTATGAACCATTGCGACGCTTGGTACTTGATGGCGAGGTCACTGTAGGTGAACTGATTGCCAGTGGGGCAAAGGTGGAAAACACCATCATTAAAATTGTAGGAAAAGATGGGGTCTTCGACCTTGATCCATTTAAATTGGACTTATATCAGGGTGGCTT
>CAZWVC010000049.1:0-17450 GCA_964637245.1 uncultured Desulfocapsaceae bacterium | reverse complement strand
GAAAAAGAAGTCATGGAGGTCTGATTTCTCACCTCAGTGGGGATCCGTACATGGCAATGTTCTCTCTTTCACAGCTTATGGATTGTTACTAATATGCCAGCGGCTCCTCATATCGACCCAGCCAGAGTTCCCAAGCATGTCGCGATTGTAATGGATGGTAATGGCAGATGGGCGGAAAAACGAAATAAACCACGTCTTTACGGCCATAAAGTTGGCGCTAAATCAGTTCGTGAGATAGTTGAGACAGCAGGAGAGTTGGGTGTCAAGATACTTACTCTCTATGCATTTTCCAGTGAAAATTGGAACAGGCCTGAGAATGAAGTGTCAGGTCTAATGACTATTCTGAAAAATTATCTTGAGTCTGAGCTTTCCCGAATGCTGCGCAATAATATTCGGCTCACCTGTATTGGCAATCTGGACAGAATTCCATCTGGGGTTCGCAGCGTCTTAAATGACTCTATTGAAAAAACCAGCCAAAACAGTGAACTCGTTCTCAACCTAGCTCTAAGTTATGGCTCAAGAGATGAGATGGTGCTCGCCATCCAAGAAATAGCCCAGAAATGCATTAGGCAAGAAATGGATCCTGCTGCCATTGACCAGCAGGTAGTTGCTGATCACCTTTATACTGCCGGAATGATTGATCCTGACTTGCTCATTAGGACTGGCGGTGAGAAGCGACTTTCTAATTTTCTCCTCTGGCAAGCCTCCTATGCGGAGATAGTGTTCACAGAAACAATGTGGCCGGATTTTCGGAAAGAGGCCTTCTGTCATGCAGTAAGTGAATTTCAAAGACGGGAACGTCGCTTTGGAAAGACCGGAGCGCAGTTGACTACAGGTTGAAAATGAAAAGAATAATACCAGGTCTTGCGCTGGCAGCCTGCTGGCTTTTGCTTCTCCTGAGTGGTTCTTTTTCTTTTTTTTACCTGGTGATCACCATGCTTTCTCTGATAGCAAGCAATGAATATTTACGTATGGCGCTGCCACAGGAAAAAGAGAGTGGCTCTTGGTTTATGCATACGGTTTCGTTGAGCCTACCGGTTATTCTGGCTGGGCAATGGTATGAGAGTGGTTTGAGTGGCGGACTTTTACTCTCTGTATTTCTTACAATTTGTTTTGTGCTGCTCAATTACAGCAGACTAAATGATTGTTTCGCTGTGCTCAGCAGACTGGTGTTTGGTGCGGTCTATGTTGGGTTTCTCACCGCCCACCTATTGCTTCTCTGGCATCTACCTGAAGGAAATTACTGGTTGATTATTCTTGTTGGCATCACGGCTGGCTCAGACACTGGAGCGTATTTTAGCGGTAAAAAATTTGGTCGTAGAAAATTGAGCAAACACATCAGTCCGAACAAAACGATTGAAGGAGCAATTGGTGGCATAATCTGTGGAGTTATAATCGCCATTATTTTAGCCTTGACTCTTCTTGATTCAGTAAATTGGCTGGTTCTCATACCCATGTCGATACTTTTGACTGTGATTGGCATCGTCGGAGATTTATGTGAATCAGTAGTGAAAAGGGGTACTGATACAAAGGATTCAGGGAAGATATTGCTTGGTCATGGAGGGGTTTTAGATCGGATTGACTCCCTGATACTGGCCGCCCCTTTGCTCTATTACTTGTTAGTTTTTTCCGGATAACAATGAAGAAAATAGCACTCTTAGGTTCCACCGGTTCTATCGGGGTAAATGTTCTCAATATTGTACGAGATTTTCCCGATCAATTTGAAATAGTCGGTTTGGCTGCCGGCACTAATATTGGATTGCTCAGTAAACAGATAGTTGAGTTTAAACCAAAGCTAATATCAGTTTTAAATCAGGAATATAGCAGAAAACTTGCCTCCCAGATCCCGCAAGAATTTCACAAAAAGATTGTACACGGCAGCAAGGGAAATGAACAGGTAGCAGCACTTCCTGAAGCCAATTTTACGGTTTCGGCTGTTGTTGGTGCAGCAGGCTTGCAGCCAACTCTTGCGGCTATTCATGCAGGTAAGGATATTGGTCTTGCCAATAAGGAAACCCTGGTCATGGCAGGTAAGATCGTCATGGATGCGGTCCGGAAAACCAATGTGCTTCTCTTTCCCATTGATTCTGAGCATAGCGCTATTTTTCAGGCTCTCGAAGGTGGCCGGCGTGAGGATGTCAATAAGATAATCCTTACAGCTTCAGGTGGACCATTCCGGCTAAAGAGTGAGGCGGAGCTCCTGGAAGTAACCCCCAAACAGGCCCTGAACCATCCCAACTGGTCAATGGGTAAGAAAATATCTGTAGACTCGGCAACACTGATGAACAAGGGTTTGGAAGTTATCGAAGCACGCTGGCTTTTCGATATGCACAGCAAGGATATAGAAGTAGTAATTCATCCACAATCCATAGTGCATTCGCTGGTGGAATATCAGGATGGCTCTGTCCTTGCCCAGCTGGGCATACCCGATATGCGAATACCGATAGCATATGCGCTGTCATATCCGCAGAGACTCCCACTTAAACTCAACAGGTTAGGGCTCTCCCAGTGTGCCAATCTGGAATTTGAAGAACCAGATTATAAACGCTTTCCAGCCCTCCAACTGGCCTTTGATGCCCTAGCTCAAGGTGGTGTTATGCCAGCTGTCCTCAATGCTGCCAATGAGGAGGCAGTTACTGCTTTTCTTGAAAAAAAGATTGCTTTTCCGAAAATAGCAGAACTTGTGGCACGAGCGATGGAGTCAATTTCATCTGGTGATGAAAATTCACTTGACGATATACTTGAGGCGGATTGGCAAAGCCGTAGAGTGGTAACTGAGAAGGTCAGTCGGATTGGCTGAGCTGAGTGTTCCCATTTTCCTGGTTAATGATTACCTTCACTATACATTAATATTTACCAAAAGTATCAATAATGAACACAATTCTTTCCTTTATTTTAGTCCTTGGACTACTCATATTCGTTCACGAATTAGGTCATTTCCTTTTCGCCAAATATTTCGGTGTGCGAGTTCTTAAATTCTCTCTCGGATTTGGGCCGAAGCTGTTTGGCAAGGTTATTGGTGAAACAGAATATATTGTTTCAGCATTGCCTTTGGGTGGTTATGTCAAGATGTTTGGTGAGAATCCAGACGAACAAGATGTTTCAACCAAAGACAGAAGCGTCGCATTTGCGCATAAAACAGTTTTGCAACGATTTTTAATTGTTTTTGCAGGACCTCTATTTAATCTACTTTTCTCTATATTTCTATTCTTTGCTCTATTTGCTGTAATCGGTGTACCCGAGCAGATTGACACCACAAAGGTTGGTACGGTAACTGATGACTCACCTGCCTGGGAGGCAGGTATCCGTTCAGGTGATATCTTCTTAGAGATCAATGGTAAACCCACCGAAGTGTGGGAGGATGTCCTCAATGGTGTTAAAAACAGTGGGGGGAAAGCAATAGATGTAGTTTTACTCCGTGGTGAAGATGAGGTCATGCTCCAGGTACAACCGGCACTGGATGGTGCTAAAAACGTGTTTGGTGAAGTTGTTGAAGAGAGATATATGATCGGGATAGTCAGGGACACTCAAATACAATATACCTCTGTGGGAATAATTCGTGCCTTTAAGGATGCATGTACCCAAACCTGGTTATTCATATATTTGACCGGAATGGGATTTGTAAAAATCATTCAACAGGTGATTCCGGCTTCCGAACTCGGTGGACCTATCCTGATTGCTCAGTTAGCTGGTGAGCAGATGCGGGCTGGTTGGGTAAATCTAATTTATTTTACTGGGTTGTTAAGTGTTAATCTCGCTATCCTTAACCTTCTCCCTATTCCAGTTCTAGACGGTGGCCACTTGGTTTTTCTCACTATTGAGGGGTTTCGCCGTAAGCCATTGAACGAACGAGCCCAAATAATTGCCCAACAGATTGGGCTGGCCTTTCTTGGTACCCTGATGATATTTGTGTTCTATAATGATATTATGAGGCTTTTTCAGTGATGCAGGGGGATCCTCTAATCCTTTCGCTGGATACGTCGACGAAGTGCAGCAGTGTATCGCTTACTCAAGGTACTTTAAGCAATGGTGAGGTTCTGGCCAGCTTATCGTTAAACTCCGATATTACCCACTCACGAAGACTGATTAAAAGTGTGGAGATCCTTTTTGCAGAGACAAACACCAAATGGTCAGATATCGGTGCAGTGGCTGTCGGTTTAGGCCCTGGTAGTTTCACCGGATTACGGATAGGTATGGCCACGGCCAAGGGATTTGCATCTGCTGCAGGAATCAAGCTTTTAGGGGTTTCTACGCTTGATGGACTAGCTGCTATGTGTGTCACCAAGAAAAAGATATGTGCAGTGATGGATGCGCGAAAAAAGCAGGTATATACAGCATATTATCAGCATGATAAAGAGGGCAGACTCGATAGATTAGGTGATATTCGAGTTATTGCTCCTGAACTCCTGGCAGAAGAGATTACTGAGCCGGTGCTGATGGTTGGTGATGGAATTGCTGGTTATGGGGATTTGTGGAAAGAATCAGTGGGAGGATATCTTAACTTTGCGCCTCTTCCGTTGCATTCTCCCGCAGGTGCTGCAATTGGGCTGTTGTGCGGTGAACGCTATCAGCAGCAGGAATTTCTTGATATTATTTCTGCTGCTCCGGTTTACGTCCGTGCCTCGGATGCAGAATTGAGTCTTGCTAACAAAAAAGTACAAAAATAGCAAAATTTACCGTAATGATAGTTCGCAAAAAAACAAGACAGATAAATATTGGCAATGTGCTCGTTGGTGGGAATAGCCCTATTTCAGTACAATCCATGACCAACACTGATACGCGCAGGGTCAACACCACAGTGGAGCAAATCCATGAGCTTGAAAAAGCTGGATGTGAGTTGGTTCGGGTGGCGGTGCTTGATCTAGAGGCTGCTGCAGCAATTCGTTCGATCCGATCTCGAATCTCAATTCCCCTCATTGCCGATATTCATTTCGATTATCGCCTTGCGGTTGCTGCGATGGAAAACGGTGCTCAGGCAATTCGGATCAATCCCGGGAATCTTGGCGGTGCGGAAAAACTTAGCAGAGTTGTAGATGCGGCAAAGATGCATGATGTGCCCATCCGGGTTGGGGTAAATAGTGGTTCAATAGAAAAGGATTTACTCCATAAATATGGCTACCCCACTCCAGAAATACCGACAGCGCTTATCGAAAGTGCTATACGAAATGTACGTCTATTAGAGCAACAGGAATTTTATAATCTGAAAATCTCCATTAAGTCATCAGATACCCTGACGACTATTAATGGTTACAGGCAGCTCTCGGGAAAAACAGATTATCCCTTGCATATAGGGGTAACCGAAGCAGGCGGACTCATAGCCGGGACAGTAAAATCCAGTGTGGCTCTTGGTATATTGCTCTATGAGGGAATAGGAGATACTTTTAGGATATCGTTGACCCGACCACCCATTGAGGAAGTGAAGGTTGGGTATGAATTACTACGTTCCTTGAAAATCCGAGAAAGGGGACCAGAGCTTATTTCCTGCCCAACTTGCGGCAGATGCGGTATTGATCTTTTCCATTTGGCAGAAAGGGTGGAGAATTTTATGCAGTCAATGGAATCACCCTTGAAAGTTGCAGTGATGGGTTGTGTGGTAAACGGTCCTGGTGAAGCTAAAGAGGCTGACATTGGTGTCGCCGGCGGTGAAGGAGTTGGGATTATCTTTAAGAAGGGGAAACTCTACAAAAAGGTACCTGAAACCGAGCTTCTTGAGACCTTTATGGCAGAGTTAGCCGACATGGAAAAACAGCGATGTGCAGGTAAGTAGACATTGAAGGTATATTAAACCTTCAACTATGAAAGTTGTCGTTTCCTGTTGACCAAAGAAATATTACATATACAAAGAGATAAGGAATAGATTCACTTCTACCTATATTATTCACTTTAATAACAGACAGATTACTTAATCATGCGATACTCACAATCATTACTTCCTACTTTAAAAGAAAACCCCGCTGAGGCAGAAGTTGTCAGCCATAGATTAATGCTCCGAGCTGGTTTTATGCGCAAGCTTACCTCAGGAATCTATACCTATCTGCCCTACGGGCTTGCTGCAATCCGCAAAGTGGAAAAGATTGTCCGAGAAGAAATGAATAGGGCCGGAGCCCAAGAACTTTCTATGCCCATGGTGCAGCCAGCGGATTTGTGGCAGGAATCTGGCAGATATGAAAAATATGGTCCTGAGTTGCTCCGTTTCAAAGACCGGCATGATCGTGAATCATGTTTAGGGCCTACCCATGAAGAGGTGATTACCGATATTATAAGACGTGATATTCACTCCTATCGTGATCTACCGCTTAATCTTTATCAAGTACAGACCAAATTTCGTGATGAAATACGTCCTCGATTTGGTTTAATGCGAGGACGCGAATTCATTATGAAAGATGCTTACTCGTTTGATGTGAGCGATGAAATGGCAGAAATCTCCTATGGCAAGATGCACGAGGCGTATACCCGGATTTTTGAGCGATGCGGTCTAAAGTTTCGTGCTGTTGAGGCTGATTCAGGAACTATTGGCGGAAGCTTTTCTCATGAATTTATGGTGTTGGCGGAAACAGGTGAGGATACTATTGTAATCTGTGAGGTGTGTGAATATGCAGCCAATGTGGAAAAGGCTAAGATAGCAAGACCCCAGAAAGCAGAGAGCTCCGCAATGCTTGCAGTTGAAAAAGTTGAAACACCAGGCAAACGCAAAGTAGGTGCCGTATGTGAGTTTTTAGGTATCGAATCGCTGGATCTGGTTAAGACAATGGTATATTTAGCAGATGGTGAACCAGTTGGGGTTTTACTACGGGGAGATCACGAGATAGAGGAAGTAAAGCTCAAAAATCACCTGGGAGCAACTGACATCTTGCTGGCCGATGACAAGAAAGTATACGATGCTACAGGAGTTCCTAGTGGCTATCTCGGCCCAGTTGGTGCTAAAATCCGTCTAGTTGCTGATCAGCAGGTAGGGGCAATGACGAATTTTTATACAGGCGGTAATGAAAAGAATTATCATCTTAGAAACGTCAACCTGGGACGTGATTTTGAAGTTGAGAGTATTGCTGATTTACGTCAGGTTACAACTGCTGATACATGTCCTGAGTGTGGAGGAAAATTGTCGCTGACCGAAGGTATCGAGGTTGGCCATATTTTTAAACTCGGAACCTCATATTCCGAGGCTATGCAGGCACTTTTTCAGGATAAAAGCGGCCAGGAAAAACCATTTGTCATGGGATGTTATGGTATCGGTGTAAGCAGAGTGGTTGCCGCGGCTATTGAACAGAACCATGATGAAAACGGGATAATATTTCCTATTCCATTAGCCCCGTATAAAGCCACTATCCTTAACCTTGGAGCAAATGATGAGGTCTTAACTGCCGCTGCCGAAAAGGTATACGAGGAACTTCTGGGAATGGGTATTGATACACTTCTTGATGATCGTGATGAACGACCAGGAGCAAAGTTTAAAGACGCAGATCTTCTTGGAATTCCGTATAGGATAACAGTTGGAAAGAGTTATCTTAAAAATGGGATAATTGAAGTGCGCAGGCGTTGGGATGGGAAATGCGAAGAACTCGCACCAGACAATGTCGCCGATTATATATGTAAGGGTGTAGCGGAAGCAACAAAATAATTCGCTGGCAAAGAGTATGCTGCAGACATCGACAATAAATCCAAGAGGCTTAAAAGTTATTGCAGCCAATCATCTGCATGACGTTGACCTCACTCCCATTGATAGAGCTTGGCAGTTGGTCGAGGAGGTTCATCAGGGTGAGAAGCATTTTTCCGGTGAACCCTATATTCTGCATGTATTGGAGGTTGCCTCTACTCTCGCTTCAATGCGACTTGATCTTGACACTATCATAGCAGGTATGCTGCATGGTGTGCTCAAGAGTGGAGTTACTCCAGAACAACTAAGCGAAGAATTCGGAGCTTCTGTTGCCCAAATTGTTGATGGTTCCACGAAGATCAACAGCATGCAATATAACAGTAGGTTAGCCCATCAAGCAGAGAATATCCGTAAAATGCTACTCGCCATAGCAACAGATATTCGCGTTCTTCTGGTAAAGCTTGCAGATCGTCTTCAGGATATGTGTGTACTCGATGCTGTTGAAAGAGAGACTCAACGTGACGTCGCCCAGGAAACTCTGGACCTATATGCACCACTGGCAAGCAGGCTGGGAATAGATTGGCTAAAAAGAGAATTGGAAGATTTGGCATTCAAGTTCCTCCATCCCTCTGAATATTCTGACCTCAACCAGAAACTTGAGGTGTCACTTGATGAGCGACAAAGATATGTCGATGAGGTTATTGGTATATTGCGAGAAAAACTCATTACCAATAATATCAACCCCACCAGGATTATCGGCAGACCCAAACATTTATACTCCATTTACAAAAAACTTATTGCCCAGAATATCCCTCTTGAAAGGGTTTACGACAAGGTTGCTTTTAGAATCATTCTGGACAACGTCAATGAGTGCTACGAGGCGTTGGGTACCATTCATGCTAATTGGTCTCCAGTCCCCGGCAGGATCAAAGATTTTATCTCGGTACCAAAGTCAAATAATTATCAGTCAATGCATACCACTGTTGCCGGACCACGTGGGCATTTTATCGAGATCCAAATTCGTACAGAAAAAATGGACCGTGTAGCCCAGGAAGGGGTTGCAGCCCACTGGGCGTATAAAGAAGGGCAGAAGGCCGGCAAAGATGACATGAAGCTTTTTCGAGAGCTCAAAAAGTTGGTGACTTCATTGCAGGAAGTGGAGGATCCTAAGGAGTTTCTCGATAGTGTGAGGGGAGAATTATATGATCCTGATGTTTATGCGCTTACTCCTAATGGAGAGGTAAAAGAGTTTCCTAGAGAGAGTTGTCCCATAGACTTTGCCTATGCGATCCATTCAGAAGTCGGTGATCATTGTACTGGCGCCAAGGTAAATGGTAGATTGGTACCGCTAAAATATCAGCTCAAGAGTGGTGATATAGTTGAAATAATAACATCTTCCAATCAAACACCGCGTCGTGGCTGGCTTGAGCTTGTTAAAACAAGTCGAGCTCGGGCTCGCATTCGTTCATGGTTGAGAAGAGAAGACAAGGAAAAGGCTCTTAAGCTTGGACGAGAAATCTGTGACCGTGAGTTGAAGAAGAATGATACTACCTTGAAAAAGATGGTGAAAAGCGGCCATATCAAGCTTCTTTTAAAACAGCTGCATTGTAACTCGCTCGACGACATGCTGGTTAAGGTGGGTACCGGGGCCATTACCGTACAACAGCTGGAAAAATTTCTTCTCCCGCAGGAGATCATACAGGGGAAGGACTCAATCGAAGGTAACCTCTCACCTACAGAAACCGGAGTGTACGTCAGCACTCAGCGCAGTGGTAAGAATGAGTCCGGTTCTGTAATAGAGATTGATGGCATTGATGACATGCTCATTAAAATAAGTCAATGCTGCAATCCGTTGCCAGGAGATGATATTCTTGGTTTCATAACCATGGGTAGAGGTGTCTCGGTGCATAAATCAGATTGTGTTAACCTGCGCAATACAGATCCACAACGGTGGATCGATGTTTCCTGGTCAAATACCTCTAACAGGCATCATCGTGTGGAATTATTTGTTAGTGCTGAAAACAGAAGAGGCATATTTGCAGATATCAGTGCAGCAATCAGCGCAGATAATGCAAATATAGTGGAAATTTCTGCACATACGACTCCTGTGGATACAGCTGATATTCGGGTAGCTATAGAGGTTGAAAACCTAGATCATCTCCAGACTTTAACCCAGCATTTGCGCCAAATGAAATACGTTATATCGGTGAAGCGCAAATAAGCGTAAATGGCTGAGATGATTCACCTAACTGTGCAGGGCAATATCAATATTCTAAGGTTAATTAGATCAATACTACAGGCAGCAAGATACATGTCATGCTTTTTCTGAAAAATAAGCCAAACCGTTGAGATGGACAATTGCTGTGATATCTGTGGTAATAAAATTCCAAACACAATGCTGAACTGCAGATTCTGCGGTAATAAGCAGCAGGGTGATCGGAATTTGAGGAAAAATAGTTATCAGCATAGGGTAATTAATCTTGAAACAGGAAAGCCTGTGGTGGAAGCAGCACTCGCGAAATTCAAGCAAGAAATTTCCACTGCTCAATTGGATAAAATCACTGTAGTGACAATAATTCACGGCTATGGTTCAAGTGGCAAAGGAGGTGCGATCCGCTCGGAATGTCGAAAGTTGCTACAATATCTTGAGAGCAAGAGAAACATTCGCTGTTTTATTCCAGGGGAAAATTTTACCAGAAAACAGGGGCAAACCCGAGCGCTTTTACGCCGAATCCCACAGTTAACAAAGGATGACAACCTCAACCGCAATAATAGAGGTGTAACCATAGTAGAGTTGTAGTTTCGCTGTGTCGAAAAGTGGATCAGAACAGTGTTGCTAAATTATCTATATGCAGTATTTTTCGTGGCTTTTAAGCTTGTGAGATGGGATTATGTGTTTACCGTAGGTAGACAATGAGTAGACGAGATAGGCATAAACAATCAAAAGGAGTATTTCATGAAAAAATTGGCAGGGGCGATAGTAGTCTGTATGTTTTTTTTACCTGCAACACTATGGGCTGAAGAAAAGAAAGAGGGACAAATAGCACTGGAAAGTTTCCAGGATAAGCTTGGATATAGTATGGGCCTTGATGTTGGCAATTATTTCAAAGGAATTGGTGATGAAATAAATTTTGAAACATTGCTAAAAGGTATTGAAGATGCTTTTCAAGGCAATCCGCCTGTCTTGAGTGCTGAAGAAATTGCTGCTGTACAGAAAGAATTTGGTGAGAAAATGCAGGTTAAACAGCAAGAGCAACTCGCTCAAATGAAAGAAAATAACAAGAAACTTGGGGCTGACTATCTTACCAAAAATAAAGAAAAAAAAGGTGTAATTTCGACTACTAGCGGCTTGCAGTATGAAATGCTGGAAAAAGGTAACGGAACCAAACCAAAATCCACAGATAAGGTAAAGGTTGATTATGTCGGCACGCTCATTGATGGCACTGAATTTGATAGTTCTATTAAACGAGGCGAACCTGCGGTCTTCGGTGTTGATCAAGTGATTCCCGGTTGGAGCGAGGCGTTACAACTTATGGATGTTGGCTCAAAATACAGACTTGTTATCCCCTCTGAACTTGCCTATGGTGAGAAGGGAGCACCTCCTGTCATAGAACCCAACTCAGTGCTGGTATTTGAGGTGGATTTGTTGGGTATTGAAGAGTAATTACATCCTCGTCCCCTTTTTGGGGAAGCGAATTGATTCATAAAGCCGTATCATCCTCATTGGGTGATGCGGTTTTTTTTATAGGATTACACAATTCCGCCCCTTCCTCTTAGCACGATAGAGCGCCTTGTCAGCCGCTTTGAGAACTTCATCCGGTTTGCCATAATTACGATTTGGTTCAGCAGCGCCAATGCTGACGGTTACTGAGACTGCTCTTGGATTTTTAATTCTGCGTTTCTTTTTTGGGGCATTTTTCGGTCGTAATCTTCGTCGTATTCTAAATTTCGCCTGGGCGATGTTTTGCCGAAGGTTTTCAAGAAAGGGCTTTATGTGTTTTTTAGCTTTACCAGGAAAAACAACGGTAAATTCCTCCCCTCCGTAGCGGAAAGGTTTTCCGCCACCGCCCACCCGAGCGATGTGAGATGCAACCATACAGAGCACCTGGTCACCAACATCGTGCCCATATCTGTCATTAAATTTTTTGAAGAAATCTATGTCAATCATGGCAATAGTGTAGTGTTTTCCCAGGTTGTGCAAAGTGGTGTTCAACGCACGTCTGCCGGGTAAACCGGTTAATTCATCATGATATGCCATGGCATACATAGTTTCGATTACCGACAATACAATAATACATCCAGCAATACAGAAATAGATGCTGGTCTCAGCTTCGAGGTAATATCCGGTAAATGCTCCAGCGCAGGTCAGCAAAGCCCAGAATAATCCCCTGGGTGTGGCTTTTTTTGACATAAGTGCGATAGCCAGGAAACCAAGGAGAACAAGACAAAACAGCAGAAGCACTATTTGTGGAATATGAATCTTTAGGAGAAAAGGTGCAGGAACAATTTGCTGGTTTGTGAAATGCAGAACGTCAATTCCTTTTCGCAGCAGAATATAGATTGCAGCAGGTTGAGCAGCTATGAATAAGAGGTGAAAAAGACTTGAGACATTGAGAACACCCCGCTCCTTGGTTAAGTAGAGAAAAGCCATATTCATGGGTAACAGAAGGGCAGAAACATGAAGGATAATTTCTCCATAATCGCTGCTTATTACACCACTGGGGCCATAAAAATGTAAAACTCTCTCGGTCAATATGAGAATAAGGATTGCAAAAGCCAGGCGGCTCCGGTGAAATCTCAAGCCTAGCAATAAGCCAACACTCAGAATGATATATGGCAGTATTGCTGTAAGGATGGGTAGCCAGGGTGCAAGATAACCCTCACGTAAAGTAAAGATCGAAGCTGCCAGAACGAGCCCACCAGGAATGAAGAAGCCAAGAGTGGTTTTTAAAAAGCGGATCATTTGAAGAAATACAGTAAAAATTATACAGAACTTCAATTAAGGTGTTTGTCATAACTCAACTAGTTATACCGATGTTACTCGAAATCACCTACCTGGCAAAGAGATTTACTTTAGATGAGCAAGCCTTTGTTGATGCGAAAGGGGTTATTCCTTAGAATTCACAAGCTTTCATTCCAACATTGAAATTAACCGTAGCTATATCGTTAAGTTAGTTAACTTGTCGAAACAACCACATTGTGGTAGTATACTTTTTGTCAGAGGGAGATGTCGTATCGTTTATAATAATCTGTAATTTATACTCTTCATATTCAGGTGGTTCACCTGATTAATGCGGATTGCCATATGAAAGAACTTGTCTACTGGCTTGCCAATATCGAGGGTTTTGCGTCCGAAACCTATGAGAGAGCATCTAAATTCTATGTCGATGATGCGGAATTAAAGGAGTTTCTCGAGAACAGTGCCGAAGAAGAAGCTTGGCATCGTGACCTCATGAAAAATGCTGATGACTATCTTCAGACAGTTGACTCATTGCCACCTGTTCTGACTGTTGATGAGCAGACAGATAAAAAAATTAAACGTAATTTCGAGGTAATCAATAAAGGGGTGGAAGAGCAGAACCTTACCAAAAGAGAACTCTTTAAGCAGATAGTAGAAGCGGAGTTCTCAGAATGGAATGATATATTTCTCTATGTCATAGATGCTTTGAAGAAAAGCCAAAGTAATTTTGCCGGTCAAGCGGCAAAAATGCAATCACATATACATGGTATTAAATATTTTTTGGAAAGCCAGGAGAATGGACATGAGATGCTGCAGAGGATTGAGGCGATTCAACCAGTATGGACAGAGAATATCCTCATCGTTGATGATGACGAAGCAGTCGCGAAACTTATAAAAGCCCTGTTGAACCGAACAGGGAATATTGATATTGCTCACAATGGACTTGAGGCTCTATCATTAATAGAGAAAAAATATTACCGCTTAATAATCTCTGATATTGATATGCCGGTAATGGATGGAATTGCACTTTATGAAAATGTTTCAACGAATTACCCCAAGTCAAAAAACAAGTTCTTGTTCATTACAGGTGATATTTCACCAGAAAAACTAGTGTATTTTAATGATCGACAATTAAAATGTTTGCAAAAACCTATGCGGATTAAAGAACTTAGAGAGGAAGCATATTCAATTCTGGCGAATCCTTGAGTCGAGTAAACCAGGGTATATTGGCCAGTCATGCAGATGATTGATCTATACCTGGCAATTTATTCCTAGTAGGCATGGGGATAAAATCTAAAAGGGTTCCCCCGCATGTCAATAAAAGTCGATGGGATTTTCACATTTTATTAGATGAAGAAGGTATCTTCACCATACATCTGTATCTTCATCATTTATCATACTCCACGGGAGTAGACCTTCGCTGAGCTCATCAAGCATATCAGCAAAAGGAAAATTCTCATCCTTGGAGGATGTATGTATTATTTGGGCTTTATCAGCCCAGCCGAAAAGTCCACATTGTAATAGTGTGCCTTTCATTGCGTGGAGGATCCGTCCCATCTTTTCGTATTCTCCCGCTTCATTTGCTGCATATGCCTCCTTCAGATTGGCAGAGATACTTTCCTTGGCAATTTTTAAAAAATGCCGGAGTTTGTCCACTGGAAGTGGGGTAGCTATTTGCATGTAGTCGACCACAAACTTGGTTGTCACAGGCTCCAGCTTATTCTGGGCCAAAGAGTCTAGTTGGTGTGGAGTATCTAAAAGAGATGCGCTTTCACCTTTTGTTTCAGTAGAAACTGATTTTACCGCAGAGATTAACTGTTCGACTTGAAACGGTTTAGTGATATAGCCATCCATACCTGCCTCAAAACAGCGCTGCTGATCTTCCCGGGTGGCATGGGCGGTGACCGCAATTATGTGGATATGATTACCAGCAAGTTTCTGGGCAAGGGGAGTTGTTATTTCTTCTGGCAGTTTCGGTGCGACACTTTCTTCATTCTCTATTTTCCGAATAATGGAAGTTGCTTCAAGCCCATCCATTTCAGGCATCTGGACATCCATCAAGACAACATCAAAATTGTGCTCAACCAATTTATGCAGAGCATCATAACCATTGACAGCAGAAAAGACAGTATGATCTGTATCGAGAGCCATAATTACCAGGTCACGGTTCACTTCATTGTCATCTACTACAAGAATTTTTAGATTCTTGATAGGCAATCTTTCTCCTTGACTGGAGTCTTTTTGCAATGCTCTTATCTGGACTTCTGTGCAGAGTGTTAGAGGCAGACGTATATGAAAACTACTGCCAACACCTTCTTGACTTTCAGCCCAGATCTCCCCACCCATCAGTTTTACAAGTTCTTTGCATATTGCCAGACCAAGACCTGAGCCACCATATTTTCTGGCATAGCTGTTGTCGGTCTGCTCAAATGAATCAAAGATCGCAGGAAGCTTTTCTGCTGCAATACCTACACCTGTGTCCTTAACGCTAATTTGCAGGTTATAAAATCCTTCCGCAACACCACCTGCCTGATTCTTGACAAAAATTACCACAACACCCGATGGAGTGAATTTGATGGCATTACCCAACAGATTTAAGAGGATCTGACGCAGACGCAGATCATCCCCTACGTATGCAACTGGAAGTTCACTATCGATCTCAGAATCGAGTTTCAAGCCTTTTTCTATAGCCCCAATTCTTAACGAAGAAGTTATGTTTTCGATAAGGCTGTCGAGCATGAAGGGTTGTTCGTTTAATTGCATCTGGCCTGCTTCAATCTTGGAAAAATCAAGTATATCATTAAGTATTCCAAGCAGGTTGTCAGCGGAGCCTTTTACTGTTTCAAGACATTTTAATCGCTTTTCGTCTGATACCGTTTGCAAAGCGAGCTGCGTCATCCCTATAATAGCATTCATTGGGGTTCTGATTTCATGGCTCATATTTGCCAGAAACACGCTTTTTGCCCGGTTGGCTGACTCTGCCTTTTCTTTGGCTATGCTTAATTCTGTTGTCCGTTGTTCGACCTTTTTCTCCAGATCTGTTTTGGCATTGAGGAGTTCTTCTGCTATTTTTTCCCTCGACTCTCTGGTCTGCTTTAATTCAAGACTTGCTCTGTTAAAGGTTTTTCCCAACTCTCCTATTTCATCTTTTCCCAGGTTGGCATCAATGGTGAGAAAATCGCCTTTTCCCAGGTTTTTTGTTGCCTGGACGAGCCAATTCAGTCTGACGACAATGTTTTTGCTGAGAGAGAAACTGAGAATAATGACAAATATCAAACCAAGTGCCACGGCAATGTAAAAAACTTGACGCATTTGATGAACAAAAGCATAGGCTTCTTTTTCCGACTGAATGATCAACAGCGACCATTTTTGTCTTTCCCCACCAATGACTTTATCAATGGGCAGGATCAAACCGAGTTTTTTTTCATTTTCGCTAAATACCAGAAATTCTGTTTTCCGCTTTTTGGCTGCCTCTACAATCATATTATTGGGAAAAGGTTCCAATATTTCCTCCTCCTCAGCAGAACCAACCACATACCCCTCGTCATCGATAAGATACACTTTGCCTGTTTTGCCGAGGTTCACATTTTTCAAGACTGACCACATCGGGTCAAGATCCAGACGGCCGATCAATACCCCTTTGATCTGATCTTTGTCGTCATAAACAGGCGTACATATTGTTATAACCACATCATGGGGGTAGAGAATTACATGGGCGTTGGAAAAATAGGTTCTCCCTTTAATTCCCTCTTTGAACCACCTGGTGGCTTTCCAGGCAATATTTGAGCTGAAGAATACGGAAGCACGCAACTCACCTCTTTTATCCAGTAAATAAATATCCTTGATAATTGGGTGAAAGGTTTGAGCACGTATGAGTTCGTTTTCCTCCTCCTCAAATGAAGCTTTATCGGATTTTAAAATCGGATTTTGCGCTAGCAGAAGAAGGGTTCTGTATCCCTCCTCGATGGGAAAAAGAATTTCCTTGCCAACTTCTTTGGCTAGGCTCTGAAGATTATTCTGATATGTATTCTGAAATTTTGCCTGAAAAAAAAGGATGAAAATACAAATGACGATACCTAGCGGTATCAATCCTGCTGCAAGCATTGCCAGCAGTGTTTTAACACGTAGTCTCATATGAATAGATAGAGTATAGACTACTTGTTAAGTTGTAAATCTCGCCAGATTCTATAATACGTGGCATCAGCCTCACCGATATTAGTGAAGAATTCGCAGCGAGACTCCACCTCTTCAGGAGGGTAGGCCTCTTCGGATTCGAGCAGATCTTTATCCAGAATCTTTTCCGCTGCTTTATTGGGGGTTGCATACCAGAGATGAGAGGCAATATTAGCATTAACATCTGGCCGGAGTATGTAGTTGAGGAAAGCGTGTGCTTCATCTTGTAGCTTAGAGCGGCGAGGAATGGCAAAGCTGTCTATCCATATGGGAGCACCCTCCTGGGGAATAAAATAGACAAATTTTTCATCCTCATCCATCAGTTCAATAGACTCTCCGCTATATTGATGGGCTACCCAGATAGTTTCTTCACGCAGCAGTTCCATCATCTTATCCGGACCATGGTACCCATGAACAAGAGGGAGTTGTTTCTGCAGGAGCTTCTGGATGTTTTCAAGCTCATTTTTTTCCGTTGCGTTGATTGAATAGCCGAGTTGCTTTGCTGCCGTTGCCGCAACTTCATAAACATTGTTTAACATCCCAATTCGACCCTTATATTTTTCATCATATAAAACGGCCCAGCTAGCTGTATCTTCAGGGATATATTTGGTATTGATCACTACCCCAGTGGTTCCAAGCAGATAGGGAACGGAATATTTCTGTTGCGGATCAAAAACCATGTTTCTATACTCATCTCTAATGTACTTGAAATTCTCAATTTTT
>CAZWVC010000048.1:0-17486 GCA_964637245.1 uncultured Desulfocapsaceae bacterium | reverse complement strand
AGGAAGATGATGAAGTTGCATTGAAAGTCGGGGCCACAATTCGTTCCACTGCTGGACCGCAGCCACTTTGGGACATTCTGAAACGACTGGCTGCAATGAAGGGCATGAATGTCTCCTGGGAGAGTGATGTTGATCAGAATCTCCTGATAGATGTGGATATAAGTGCCAACGATGATTTTTACAAGGCAATTGATAACCTTTTGCGCCAGGTTGATTATTTCCATGAAATGCAGGATAACACTATAGTTGTTAAGTATAAGGAAACAAGGCAGTATCAAATTGGAATGCCTTATGTGAAGCAACTTTTTGAAACTGGCACAGGTGGGAATGTTCTTGGTGGAAATGAACAATCTCCTGATAATATAGAAGGTACTATTCGGCTAGACTCTAAAGGCAATGAATACGATATTTGGGCCAATATAGAAGAAAACATTAACGCTATTCTCAACGTATGGACAACTGAAGCAGTTACTGCTGAGATTGAAGGCACTGAGACCACTGCAGCAGATGACCCAGAGAATGATGAAGAATTAAGTGAAGAAGAGCAAAGAGAAATAGAGGCAACAATTGCTGCAAGCACCAGACGCCGGTCGGGTAATGAGAATTTCTATACAATAGATAGAAATATTGGTATGATCACTGTTACCGCACCACGACCACTCCTTAATAAAATTGATGAGTATATAGAATCACTCAAAGGGCACCTTTATAAACAGATTTCCATAGAAGCTAAGATAATTGAAGTACAACTAACAGAAGAAACTAATCTGGGAATAAATTGGACCAATGTTCTTAAAAATTTTCAACTTGCCGGCTCCCTTACTTTTGGTGATCCAACTCGAGGAGGCCAAATCTATCCATACATTTTCGCTGATGGCAATGATAGAGTCGTTTTTGAAGATGGTTCGTATACTGACAGAACCTATGATCCCACCCGTTTTATTTCAAAGATCACATTGGGGGCTGCAGGTTTTGATATTTTTCTTAATGCACTCAAAGAGGAAGGAGAAACAAAGATTCTCTCTAATCCCAAAATTAGCGTGTTGAATGGTCAGCCAGCACTTATAACTGTTGGTCGTAATGTTACATATATAGATAGCATAGAATCGGATCTTGATACTGATTCAGGTGTAATAACTCTGACCGTCGATACAGAGAGGATACTCTCGGGTGTTGGCATGGCTTTGACAGCGACGATCATAGACAGTGATGAAGTCATCATGTATCTAACCCCAGTTACTTCGCAGCTAGAAGAACCAATACCGGTTGAAGAAATCGGAACATTTGGGGCACAGGTTGGATTACCGATTATTAATATACGTGAGATGAGTTCCACGGTGAAGGTAAAGAATGGCGAGATGCTGGTAATTGGTGGTCTTATTAGTGAAGATAAGGACGAAGCGGGAGCATTTGCACCCGTTTTAGGCGATATTCCATTGGTGAAATACCTTTTTGGCCATGAAACCAAGCGGAACACCAAGCGAGAGTTGATCATCCTGTTAAAACCAGTAATCATATAGCTTGTTTGAAAAAAGAAACCATTGTTATGTTACAAATTTTGTAGGGAGAATAAAATGCAGAGGCTGAAATACTTATTACCCATAGTTTTTGCGCTGATAGTTTCTGGTTGTGGGCAGACTGTTGTAGAGACATTGAATGTACCTCAGGCTCCAGATCCAAATGCGCCTGGATATGGGAAAACCATAGTTATCTTACCATTTGCTGACTATACCTATGCTGATGATCTGACGTCAGCATATCGCAGAAACCTAAAGGTGAGCGAAGCGCTTGTGGACAACCTCTCCGCCCAGGGATTTGGCATGCCTGTGTCAGAGGATATTTTTAATTATCTGGTTGGACAGGGTGTAATCCAGATTGGTGATTACCAGAAAAGTTCCAATGTTTCTCTTACCAATGAGCTGGATGGTAATTGGTCTGAGCAAATGAAAGGCGAAATCAGGCACCAACTCCGCCAACAACGCATCACGCAGAGAAAGCCGGTTGAGGAAGCCCCTGGAACCCATGCTTTAACAACCAATGCGATTACCAAGATGGGACGCACATTTCAAGCAGACTACGTAGTTAGAGGCCGCATTCTTGAATTCAAGACCCGGCAGGAAGCTACCTGGGCGCCTTGGAAACGTGGTGTCTTCCCAGTAATCGCTGGTGGTACAGCACAGCTGCTGTATGGCTTTGCTGGTTCTGATGATTATGACAGAACCAACAACATGATAGGAGGTGCTATCTGGGGTGCTACTTCTGGATCTATCTCAGATTGGCCTGTTGATGATGCAAGAACGAGTATCGACCTGTTCGGTAATGGTGGCGCAACCGGTAATGAGATATTCTGGTTTGGTGCTGGTGCCCTACTTGGAGAACAAGCATATAATAGCGGTAAAGTAGACCAGGCTGTAGTGCAGATGAGAATGTGGGTGCAGGATGCTTCCTCAGGCCAAGTTGTCTGGACCAACAGAGCAATGGTACGTGTTTCACCGGAGACTATATTCTCAGATAGCCAGTATGACGATCTTTTCAACACGGCTATTGAAAAAGGTGTAAGCACATTGGTTGAAAACTTTGTTACCGTAGGTCTATAGCACAAAAATATATATCGCAATTCTCCCAATAAAAAAAGGAGTTGTTGATCAGAAGATCAACAACTCCTTTTTTCTTTCTAATATTTAACGTGGAAATCTTAATTGGATTTTTCCTGTTTCTGTTTGAGTGAATTCTGATACAGTCCCATAAAATTAATGGGTTCCATTAAAAAAGGCACAAAGCCTCCATCAACTGAAACCTGACTGGCTATTTGCCTGGTGAAAGGGAAAAGCAAGGTCGGGCAGTCTACCGCTAAAACCATTTTCAAATGCTCCTCTGGAATATTCTTCAAAAAGAAAACGCCTGCATGCTCCAGCTCAAGAATAAATAAGGTTTTATCAAGATCCTTATTAATAATTTTTGCGGTAATCTCCAGGCAGACCTCATAATGATCTTCGTTGACTTGCCGATGATTGAGTTGCAGGTTGACGTCGACTTCGGGCGGTTTTTCAGATTGAGCCACATAAATATCCGGGGCATTAGGATTTTCAAAAGATAAATCTTTTATATACATCTTTTGCATGCGAAATTCTGGTGCAGCTTGTTTTTCCTGGGTAGTGTTTTCGGCCATTTTTTCCTCAGATTTAATTGATTTAATAGTATAAATGAAAGGTCAGTGATAATAAAGTAACTGCGATAATATACGCATTGTAGTCTGACCGCAACAACATAAAGTGAATTGTCACAAGAAGTACCCAACGACAATTATATCTGCCAAAGAGGAGTCTAATCTGGATATTTCATGAAAAAGGCGACCTAATAGTGTTTTAACATATAATAACTGTGCCTTATAACTTATAATTAGAATGCTTTTTTGGGGTACAATTTGTATTGGAAGTATTTATTCCAACAAGCTCTTTATATCACCTTTCAGGCGAGTCGATATGTCCGCCATCCTTCGTCTTTTCTGCGTTTGGCTTACTTATTATATAGCAAAACGCAGAGATCCTCGACTAGCGAAACATCTCAACTCGTGAAATATCCAGGCTAAATAGAGTGACCTAATTTTTGTAGGATGCTGACAAAATTTCTTTCAAATAATGCCCTGTAAAGGATTTAGTTTCTTCACAGATTGACTCGGGAGTTCCTGTTGCAACGATCTGACCACCTCCATCACCTCCCTCAGGGCCGATATCGAGAATCCAGTCAGCTGTTTTTATGACATCAAGATTATGCTCGATAACCACTACGCTATTACCAAGTGAGACCAGCCGATTTAGGACTCTTAAAAGGTGCTGAATATCTGCTGGGTGCAATCCAGTGGTTGGCTCATCCAAGATGTAGAGAGATTTCCCTGTACTGCGCGTTGATAATTCTCGTGCAAGTTTAACGCGCTGAGCTTCGCCACCTGATAAAGTTACCGATGACTGACCAAGTTTTATGTAAGAGAGTCCAACATCATGGAGTGTTTGTAGCTTATTTTTGATAGGTGGGATATTTTCAAAAAACTGTAGTGCTTCAGCAACTGTCATGGAAAGTACTTCGTGGATACTTTTCCCCCGGTAGTGAATTTCCAAGGTTTCCTGATTATACCGCTTACCATTGCAGGTATCGCAGACAACATAGATGTCTGGAAGAAAATGCATGGAAATTTTTAAGACTCCATCCCCTTCACATGCTTCGCAACGGCCACCTTTTAGATTAAAGCTAAACCTACCTGGCTTATAGCCTCGCACTCTTGATTCAGGCAAGCGGGTGAATAATTCGCGGATTGGTGTAAAGACCCCTGTGTATGTGGCTGGGTTGGAACGAGGAGTACGACCAATAGGGCTTTGATCAATATCAACAATTTTATCAATTGCTGAAAGCCCGCTAATTGACGTCCCATTAATTTCAATAGAAGATCGTTTTTGGCGCAACCCCTCCTTGGCAAGTGCATACAGAGTTTCTAAAACAAGAGAACTCTTGCCAGAACCGGAAACACCTGTAACGCAGGTAAAAACACCCATGGGAAATTTGGTATTAATATTCTTTAAATTATTTGCCTTAGCGTGCTTGATGGTAAGATTGAATTTAGCAGATTTTCTGATTTTCTTGCGTTTAGTTGGAATGGCAATAGCTTGTTTCCCCGAGAGGTAGGCACCGGTAATGGAGTCACCAGAGTCCAATAGGCCTTGGACTTTGCCGTTATACACTATTTTACCGCCATGAACTCCAGCACCCGGGCCCATATCAAGCACATGGTCTGCGGCAAGAATTGTATCGGTATCATGTTCTACCACAATTACTGTATTACCAAGATCTCTGAGCTCAAGTAGGGTATTAATGAGTTTTTGATTATCACGCTGGTGCAGGCCAATACTGGGTTCGTCAAGAATATACAATACTCCTGCCAGCCGTGAACCTATCTGTGAGGCAAGCCGAATACGTTGAGCTTCTCCACCAGAAAGTGTACCTGAGCGTCGATCCAGTGAAAGATATCCTAGACCGACATCTTCTAGAAAGGATAATCTATCTACTATTTCTTTGAGAATAGGTTCACCTATCTCTCTTTCAAGATCACTGAAAGGAATTGTGGGAATCTCCTGAAAAAGCTGCGAAATTGAAAGCTGTGTTAACTCAAAAATCGACCATTTCCCAACTTTGACTGCAAGTGCTTCATCTTTGAGACGTGAGTTTTTACAAGATGGACAGTGCTGCTCGTTCATAAATTTCGCCAGCTCGTCCCGAATCATGGGTGATTGTGTTTCGTGGAACCTTCTGTTGAGCTGAGGTATAACCCCTTCGAAGGTTCTTTCTGAAGTCATTACCCTGCGGCCTTTTTGGTAATGAAAATGTATCTCTTCAGTGCCAGAACCATAAAGTAAAACATCCTGCTGCTTTTGGGTGAGTTCTTTGAATGGCGTTTTGAGTGTAAAGTTGTAATGTTTGGCAACAGCTGCCAGCATCTGTCCCGTATAAGTGGACTCATTCCGCCAACCCCAGGGAGCAATAGCACCATCAAGAATGCTTTTCTCTTTATCCGGTACGATTAACATGGGAGAGAGAAACTGTTTTACGCCTAATCCACCACATTCTTCGCAGGCTCCTTGAGGATTATTAAAGGAAAAGAGCTGAGTAGAGAGTTTGGGCATGGATATTCCACACTTGTGGCATGCAGCAAGTTCGCTGAAAAGCTGTTGCTTATTTGAATCAGCAAAACTTACTAGGAGAAAACCTTCAGTTAATGAGACAGCAGTGGCTATTGAATCACTCAATCTGCGTCGAATGGAAGATTTAATGACGAGACGGTCAATTACAATTTCTATTGTATGGCGTTTATTCTTGTCAAGTTGCCCAATATCGTCAGCATGCATGACATCACCATCTATCCGAACCCGGACAAATCCTTCTTTTTGAATACGGGCGATTAGCTGTTCATGGCGACCTTTGCGGTCAGTAACCATAGGCGCGAGGAGCAGAATTTTAGTGCCTTCAGTATAGGACATGATTGTATTAACCATGTCTTCAATAGATTGTGAGCGGATTTCGTCACCACATTCCGGGCAGGTTGGATGTCCGCAACGAGCAAATAAAAGACGCAGATGATCGTATATTTCAGTAACGGTTCCAACCGTTGATCGAGGATTTTTACTGGTGGTTTTCTGCTCAATTGATACAGCAGGTGAGAGCCCTTCAAGCGAATCCACTTCGGGTTTATCCATCTGCCCAAGAAATTGACGCGCATAGGTAGAGAGTGATTCAACGTATCTCCTCTGTCCCTCTGCATAAAGAGTGTCAAATGCAAGTGTCGATTTGCCGGATCCTGAAAGCCCAGTAAAGACAACCAGCTGGTTCCGGGGAAGATCAACATCAATGTTTTTCAGGTTGTGCATTCTAGCACCACGAATGCTGAGAGTTTGCGGTTCCATAATGAGTAAATGTAAGAGTTAGCTAATTCTTGGCAAGGAGTTTGGCGTGGTCAATTTTTATGCAGCGATCCATAACTACATGTAAACCATTTTTCCTGGCAAGTTCTGCCGCTGCATGGTTGATAATACCTTGTTGCATCCATATGGTTTTACACCTGATTTCTACTGCCTGTTGCACAATCGGACCAACATCTTCGGCTCTTCTGAAAATATCCACAATATCTACCCTTTCAGGAATAGCCAAAAGATCGGCATAGCATCTAAGCCCAAGAATTGAGTCGTGACCAGGATTTACTGGGATAATTTTGTAGCCAGCATTGATAAGATAGCGGGCGACCATATTACTCGGCCTACTCTCCTTGGGAGATAAACCTACCACCGCTATGGTTTTGCTTTTTTCTACAATGACCTTTATTTCATCAAGTTGATTGAGTGTTATCACTGAACGTATCCTGTCTTTGTATCTCTTCGTATTTGACTGGAAGATATGGGCTTTAAAGTTATGAGCTAACCTTGTTCTGAGGCGACTAGAGAGATATAATTATGATCCGCAGGATAATTGTCAAGATTGTGCTTGATTAGTGCGGCTATGTTCTGCTACTGTTTCTGCAATTTATACATTCTCCTACATTGAAATGGGTTTTTTAATAACGACGAGGAAATCATATGAATTTTCAAGATATAATATTTGAACTCAGCACCTATTGGGCTAAACACGGATGTGTAGTGCAGCAACCATATGACATGGAAGTTGGAGCCGGCACTTTCCATCCGGCTACCCTTCTGCGGGCGCTCGGACCAGAACCATGGAGTTCTGCCTACCCCCAACCTTCCAGGAGGCCTACCGACGGTCGCTATGGCGAAAACCCCAACAGATTGCAGCACTATTATCAGTATCAGGTAGTGATCAAGCCATCCCCGCTTGATGTTCAGGAGCTCTACCTCGATAGTTTGAGAGGTTTTGGCTTAGATCTGCTGGAACACGATATCCGCTTCGTTGAAGACGATTGGGAATCACCAACGCTGGGTGCCTCAGGATTAGGCTGGGAAGTGTGGTTGGATGGTATGGAAATAACCCAATTTACCTATTTTCAACAGGCTGGTTCCATCGATCTCCATCCTGTGACCGTTGAAATAACCTACGGTCTTGAGCGAATTGCTATGTATCTTCAGAGGGTTGAGAGTGTATATGATATTGCCTGGAATAATGAGATCAGCTACGGTGAAATATTCCATCAAGCCGAAGTGGAGTTCTCCACCTTTAATTTTGAAGAAGCAAATGTTGAAAAACTCATTTCTTTTTTCAAAGATTATGAAGAGGAAGCCCTGAAGCTTGTCGACAAAGGCCTTATTCTGCCTGCATACGATTATTGTCTGAAGTGCTCTCACACCTTCAACCTGCTTGATGCCCGAAAAGCAATCAGTGTCGCTGAGCGAACACGTTATATCGGCAGGATCCGCAATATTGCCCGCAGAGTGGCTGAAAGCTATGTTGCTCAGCGTGAGAAGATGGGACATCCATTGTTAAAATAGTCAGATGCCATACCCCCAGCTAGCCAGTATCGGAGATTATCACGTCATTTTCTATTTTACGATAGAATTAGTTATTTGTGGCGAACCATTACCAAGATAAAAGATGCCGGGATAATTGTCGAACCAACCCCCGGTGTTGTTGGAGAGATAGGAATTTTCAATTATCAAACGACCTGATCTGTTATTGCTCACAAAAAAGATGCCCCCGCCACCTTCACGAGCGGTATTATTTGTAATTTTTGTACCACAGACACGAAGATTAAATTCATTGCCATCATTGTAGATAGCACCACCGCTGCCACCGCCAGGTGTTCCAGGTCTCTGCGGGTTTGCCCCATAGCCGATGGCTTTATTGTGGGTGAAAAGCGAGTTATAGACAGAATAAGAGACTCCAATACTACTTAGTCCGCCACCATTTGAACAGATATTGCCAAAATCCTTTCCTCCACCAAAGGTTGAATTAACCACATAGAGAGGTTTGTTTTCATATTGACTAAAAGCCCGAACTGCGGCACCACCAACATCTGGTCCAGTGGATGCGCATCTGTTATTGAAAAATCGGCAATTAACTATTTTCAATCTACCGCCACGTGCCCAAATTGCTCCACCACCGTCATATTGCGTTTCAGATGAAGAATTACCCTGTATGAAGATTAAATTCTGGACGGTTAACTGCGGATGATCCTGGTTCTGGCAGTGCGGAGTTGTCCAAATTTGATTGGGATCACAAGTATTCATATACAATATTCTGCGTACGTTCTCTCCACTTAGAGCAACCTTACCACCACCATCTATCACAATTTTTGGTCCGGTGTTATTAACTATTTTAGCGGTTTTCTTGAGCTTGATGATGATGGGTGCAGGGCCGCAATTAAATCGTATCACTCCACCCTTGGCAATTGTGTTCACCACAGCACTGCTGGTACAACTTTGCGGGGTGCCATTGCCTATAACATGATCAGGGTTATGCGTGCTTTCAGAACTTCCCCCTGCGGGAACCACACAGTTTCCCGCTGGATTACCAGTTGCAGGCCAATCTCCCCAGAGATTTGCTTTGCCAATGATTGCAGGCATAAAAAGGTGGAATGGGGAGTTTTCAGATGACGATGGAGCTGCATTAACACCGGGAGCATCCTCCGTATTCTGAGAATATGCAGGCACAGCGAGTAGAAAAAAAATCAGGAACAAAAAACCATAAAACTTCATAATAATCTCTCCATAAAAGATTATTTGCCAATTTTACGCTCACTATTAAATGAGAAGCGTATTACTTTATTTTTACAAAAATCAACACAGCTCCCACAGAGAATGCATTCACAGTTCTCCAGCTGTTTAGAATTCACCATTTCTTCAACCGGCAGACTCATGGGACAATGTGCATTACATGTTTGACATTGACTACATAAGCTCTCATCACTTTGGATCCTTAGAGATGGCAGGTGCAGAGTATTTGTTAGCTTCCTTCCTAGAATCATAAAAGGTGCCATCCAGCAAAGGTGGTGGCAGAATGATCTTTTGCCAATTGTATAGGCGGGGAGCACTATTAGTAGAAGAAGCACGACAAAATAGATTATCGAGCTTTGCACATCTGTTATTGAGAGACCCAAAACGGTCTGATATGTGAAGTCAACACTATGGTAGCCGCCTGCATTAAAGGCAAGTAAGGCAATTGAAAAGATCCATGGAAACCAGATATACCATTTTACCTTATTTCCTCTCGTTACTCGATTGTTCCTCGCTGAAAATATGGCTTCCTGGCAACCTGCAGCGGGACAAAGCCAACCACAAAAGCCTCTACCAAATATAAATGATGATATAAATAGAAAAGCAAATACAAGCCAGCTTCCGTTGATTATACCCGCATAACTTGCCTGTATTATCAGCACTGGAGAGAGGTAGTAGTACAGAGCAGGAAAGAGAAAAAATGAGAAGAGGATTACCCCCTTTCGGACTTTTTGGCGTTTCATATAAAGCTAATTTTATAGCATTTGCTTTCCGATAGAGTGAATATTTAGAGTCTTGTCAATCCTCATCCGTGTTAGCCAGCTTGCCCTTTTGTTTTCCTGACATCGTTACTCCTTCGGTCGCATAGCGCTGCTATGCTCAATCAGTCGTGCCTTGCAGGAAACCAAAATTGCGGCGCGATCTTGCGACATTTGACGCTTGCCATGACACTAGTTCATCAGTCCACTTTCTGATTTTGTTTTTAAATCCTTTTTATGTATTGCTCCAGTGGATCCTGATTCGGTGAGAAGTGACATTATATATAAGACAGTCACGAGTAGAGCACAAAAACCCAGAAATTTTACGGCTTCAACCGGTTTTTTATAGAAAAAGAATAAAAGAGCAAGGGCTATACCTGCTGCAATGAGTAAATTGTTTGACAGAAATTGAACAATTATTAACCAGTATTTTTCGAAATCTAACATGATCTTACCCCGTGCACAGTTCTAATCCCACATGTTATAATACTCTATTTTTTTACAACCTCCCAGAAGATATATATTAATATCAGAATTATAAGAGATTTACGAAACAAGATAAATGGTGTTTCTTGGGCAATCCTTTCTACAGGAAAAGGCAATTCCTTTTTCCAATAATCGGAATATTTTATACCAAAATGATGGGTAAACTGATTTGTAGTAATTGAGAATATGCCGTACTCAAAGAAAAAAGCAGAGGAGTAAATATGAATTGTAGCCTTGGCTATATCCTCATAAGGTATGAAAAAATCAAGATATTTTAGGCCATTATCAGTGAAAATCAAGGTACAACGTCTTGCTCTAGTCCAATCCCTGCTGGACTTAGGTAGTTCCTGACTGTCCTGAATTAATTTGCATGAAAAGGTCTCTGATGGTTTACCGCTAGCATTATCACCCGTCTCTTGCTTCATGGTTGAGTGTATTCTTGAGGTATTGAATAATATTTGGGTTGTTAAGTTGCTTTATAAAGATTGATGTTACGGATGCATTGTAACGAAAACTGGTTGAATTACAATCCCTCAAATCCACCTAATATCCCCAATCGAATCAGATGGAATTCTCTGGCAGCAAAAGTTGATATACCAGATGTTGTATTGAAGGGTCTGGTTAAATACGTCAAAAGCAATTATCTCTTTGTTATAGCTTTATTTTCTTGCATTTGGGCCGGAGATATGTAATGACAAAAGTATATGGTATACACTTGATATGTTTAGGATTGAGAGGATTTGATGGGTTTTACACCGGTTATTGGAAAATCAATTAAAAAACAGCTTGAGGCGAGGGAAGAGCAAATACTCTCACAGCATGCCACCTTGAATAAGAATTCAAAGGGAAGATTACATCAGGAGGAGGATTTGGCCAGTGATCTTCGCTTGCCTTTTCAGAGAGATCGGGACAGAATAACCCATTCAAAGATATTCCGTAGATTAAAACATAAAACCCAAGTATTTTTGGCCCCCACCGGTGACCACTATCGCACCAGACTTACTCATGTCCTTGAAGTTTCCCAGATTGCTCGGACCATAGCATCGGCATTATGCCTAAATGAAGCATTAACAGAGGCCATTGCATTGGCGCATGATCTGGGACATACTCCATTTGGCCATGCTGGCGAAGCAACCCTGAACGAGCTTCACCCAACTGGATTCAGGCATTACGTACATAGCCTTCGGGTGGTTGATTTTCTGGAAAACAACGGTAAAGGGCTCAACCTCACTTTTGAGGTGCGCAATGGCATAGTAAGACATTCAAAAGGCAGGAACGATATTTTGCCCAATGGATCACCTGAACTTGCTCTTACCCTGGAAGGCCAGGTTGTTCGGTTGGCTGATATTATTGCCTATGTGAATCATGACATGGATGATGCCCTGCGAGCGGGTATTCTCAAGGAATCGGATGTGCCGAGTAAAATAAGCAGGATTATTGGAGATAGGCATTCTCAGAGAATTTCTTCAATGGTAAGGGATCTAATAGTTGAAACGCTAAGTGCCGATGATGGCTGTCTTCATGTAAGTGAGGATATGCTTGAGGCAATATCCAGCCTGCGTTCCTTTCTTCATGACAATGTTTACCGATATCACGAAGTACACAATGAGTTTATCAAGGCTCAGCGTATTATTCGTGAACTATATAATTATTGCCTGGATAATGGTTTGGTAAAGCGTTCTGGTAGAAGCTGGAGGATAGTTGAGAGAGGCAACGATTGGCCGGATGATAAAACTGCACACCGCAAAGTATGCGATTTTATTGCAGGTATGACCGATAGATACGCCCTTGATCTTTATGAGCACCTATTTTTGCCCAAACCATGGATAGTAAGATAGCGTACGTTTGCTCAATGATGCTGAAAGGTTCTCTCAAACTGATAAGTCTTTATCTAGTTTTAATTTTCTGGGCTGCAGGGTATAAAAATATTGAATTTCACCATTAACATAGTTACTGTCTGTCGTTACTCATTACTCTTTTAACAAATTGTGTGTAAAGGTTTTTTGCAGTATTTGCAGATAATTGGAGAAGTTTGTCATTTAGATAAGTTAACTAAATACGATTTTCAGGATATGGCATTTTAATATGGATAAAAATCTCTTAAGCAAAGGATATGAATTCTCTGAAGTTGAGGAGAAGTGGTTACAGCATTGGTTGGATGAAAATTGCTTTGAAGCAAAAATGGAAGAAGGAAAACCTTCGTTTTCAATTGTAATCCCGCCACCCAATGTCACAGGTGTACTCCATGTTGGCCATGCCCTAAATAATACGATGCAGGATGTGCTTACCCGTTATCACCGGATGTGCGGAGATAATACTCTATGGGTACCTGGCACAGATCATGCTGGAATTGCAACGCAGAACGTAGTTGAGCGACAACTTGCTACAGAAGGCAAAAACAGACATGATCTTGGTAGAGAGAAGTTCATTGAAAAAGTCTGGGAATGGCGGGAAGAAAAAGGCGGCACAATTATTAAACAGCTGAAAAAGCTGGGGAGTTCGTGTGACTGGTCTCGTGAAAGATTTACTATGGATGAAGGACTTTCCTCGGCAGTACGTGAAGTTTTTGTCAGATTGTATAAGGAAGGTCTGGTCTACAAGGGTGACTACATTGTCAACTGGTGTCCCCGCTGTCATACTGCTTTGGCAGATGATGAGGTAGAACACGAAGAAACTAAGGGTAAACTTTATCATATTCGCTATCCCTATGCAGATGACTCAGGAAGTGTAGTGGTTGCTACCACCCGGCCGGAGACAATGCTGGGAGACACTGGGGTTGCCGTTCATCCTGAGGATGAGCGATATAGTCACCTAAAGGATATCGGTATACGTCTCCCCCTGACAAACCGTATAGTTCCAGTGGTTTTTGATCACCATGTGCAGCGAGAATTTGGTACCGGAGCACTAAAAGTTACTCCTTCACATGATCGTGATGATTATGAGATTGGTCTGCGGCATTCACTAGATTTACTCAAAGTTATGGATGATCATGGGGTGATGAATGAAGCTGCTGGTGAGTATAGCGGGCTAGACCGCTTTGAGTGCCGAAAAAATATCGTTGCAGACCTTGAACGTCTCGGATTCCTCGAAAAAATTGAAGACTATGAGCATGCTGTGGGAAACTGCTACAGGTGTAAGACTGTCGTTGAACCCACTACCTCATTGCAGTGGTTTGTAGCGGTCAAGCCGCTTGCCGCAAAGGCTATGGAGGCAGTGAGGGATGAAAGAATAAAGATCTATCCTAGAACCTGGTACAATACATTTTACAGTTGGATGGAAAATATCCGTGACTGGTGTATCTCTCGGCAAATTTGGTGGGGTCATCGCATACCCGCCTGGACCTGTGAAGACTGCGGAGAGATTATTGTAGAGACAAGTGATCCGGAAATCTGTTCAAAATGTGGCTCTGCCAAACTCCTCCAGGAAACGGATGTGCTTGATACTTGGTTTTCCTCTGCCCTTTGGCCATTTTCCACCATGGGCTGGCCAAACAATACCAAAGAATTGGCGACTTATTATCCAACCTCAGTACTAATAACAAGTTTTGATATCCTCTTTTTCTGGGTCGCCAGAATGATGATGATGGGCATTCATTTTATGGATGAAGTACCGTTCAAGGATGTTTATCTTCATGCTCTGGTGCGCGATAAGCATGGCAAAAAAATGTCAAAATCAACCGGAAATGTTATCGATCCATTAGAGGTGATGGAGAAATACGGAACCGATGCCATGCGATTTACCCTGATTGCATTCGCAGCTCAGGGGAGAGAAATAAAGCTCGATGAGGAACGGATTGAAGGTTATCGTCATTTCATTAATAAGCTCTGGAATGCAGCCCGTTTTGCCCTCATGCATCTTGAAGAAAATGATAATTCTCTGAAAGATTGGGCGAATAAGCCTGAAGAATTGCCGTTGGCGCATCAATGGATTCTCAGTCGCACGGCTAAAACTATTGGGGCTGTTCGAAAGGGGCTTGACGAGTATCATTTCAACGATGTGGCTTCAGCCAACTATCAATTTATTTGGCATGAGTTTTGTGATTGGTATGTGGAGTGGATAAAAGCAGATCTTTTTGGCAATGATGAAAACGTCAAAGATCAGGCTCGTGGAGTACTGCTGACGGTATTAGAAACCATACTCAAGCTGATGCATCCTATAACTCCATTTGTAACAGAAGAAATCTGGAGTGTATTGCCTGGTGAGCGGCAGACGCTGATGCTAAGTCCTTTTCCAACCGTTGAAGAGAAGTGGCTTAATGAAGAAGCAGAAAACAAAATGACGCTGTTGATGGGTGTTATCACCGGAATTCGAAATATCCGTTCAGAGTCTGACCTCCACCCTTCAACTAAAATAGAGGCGTTTATTTTATGCCCTGATCAGACGCTGGTCGATTCAATCACAACTTTTACTGCAACTATTGCAGATATGACCAGGTTGAGTGCTTTACATGTGCAGCAAGGCGGTGAAAAGCCGGATGATGCTGCTACCTATATCTATAAAGACATCGAGATATTCGTTCCGCTTAAGGGGCTTGTAGATGTTGACAGCGAAAGGGAAAAACTTTCTCGTGAGAGAAACAAGATAGAATTGAAGCTGAAACAGGTCAATGGCAAGCTAAACAATGAAAAATTCATAGCAAATGCCCCAGAGCAGGTAATCATCAAAGAGAAAGACAAGAAGAAAAACCTTGATGCCACTTTGGAAAAACTTGCAGAAGCTGAGCAGAGACTCGCAAAATTAGCTTCCTAGAGAATTCAACTAAGTTATGGATAAACAGGCTTTGCAGAACGCGATTCGTAGATTCCTCGAAGAAGATATAGGCAGAGGAGATTTAACCAGCGAAGCAATATTTAATATGCACGAGAATGGTTGTGCAAAACTGGTGGCTCGACAGTCTTTCATAGCTGCGGGGGTGGCATCGGTTGCTGCCATGGTGTTTGCTGTGCAAAATGCAGAGATTAAAACCACAGGTGCAGTTGCCGATGGAACAACTGTTGCCCCAGGAGAAACATTACTCAGCCTGAGCGGCCCTGTGGTGGATTTGCTCAAAGCTGAACGTACTGCGCTTAATCTACTCCAAAGAATGTGTGGAATAGCAACGCTTACCCGGAGATTTGTTGAAAAAGTTCATAAATATGATGTGAAAATAACCGATACCCGTAAAACCACACCTGGGCTGCGTATCTTCGAAAAAAATGCTGTCCGGGTTGGTGGCGGTGCAAATCATCGTTTTAATCTCACCGACGGAGTGCTTATCAAGGACAATCATATAGCAGCATGTGGTTCAATATCTCGCGCAGTGGCAAAGGTAAGGCAGGTTATACCGCATAGTATCCGCATTGAAGTTGAAACCGACACACTTGGTCAGGTGGAGCAATGCCTGGAATGCGGGGTTGATATAATCATGCTTGATAATATGGATTTGGAGACCATGGAAAAAGCTGTAACCATTGTGAAAGGAAGAGCGTTAATTGAAGCATCCGGTGGAGTCGACCTTGAAAGTGTTGAAAATATTGCAAAAACAGGAGTTGATATCATTTCTGTAGGCACACTAACCCATTCAGCCAAGGCTTGTGACATTGGCATGGACTGGTTAGAGCAGAGTACACAGTAGGATCCGAGGTATAGCGTAACCAGTAGAATTTAAAAAAATTTCTTGATTATTCAAGACGAAGTGTGCCATACTTCTTTAACAGTAGACTGCCAATATTATTATGAACAAATGGCTGTTTAAATATTTGATTTATTCAGAAGGAAGAACTCTATGCGTTGTCCAAAATGTGGGTATATTTCATTTGACCATATAAATGCATGCCTGAAATGTAATAAAGACGTCACCAAAGTTACAAGCAAGGTTGAAGGTACCACCTATAATGTAGCACCACCATCCTTTCTCAAATTTACTCCTAGCAGTGTGAGCCAAGCTGAGGAAAAAACAGAGATTTCTTTTGATACTTCACGTGATGATTTTGATGTTATTGACCCCGATTTAGACGTTCTTGCAGATGACCTTGATGCAGAACAAGGAGACTTAGGTGATGCCAGCGTCTCATTTGGCGATGAGTTTGAAGGTTTTGATGGCCTGACAGAGGATGACAATCTAGAAATACCGACAGATGAAGTGGTTGGTGAAGATGATGCCGGCTTAGACCTGGGACAATTTGAAGATGCTTTTGAAGAGCAGGAAACGGCTCCTATCGAAGGCGATATGGCGCTTGATATGCCAGATGAGCTTGCTGATTTATCTGATCTTGAAGCACCACCTGGGGTCGCTGAAACTATACCGGAAGAATTGCCAGAATCTTCAGGTGAGCAGGATGAATTAGGCGATTTTAGCTTAAACCTTGATCTGGATGAACTTGGAGATGACTTCAGCCTAACAGAAAAACAATCTACCGCTGGGGCAGAAGAGGAAGCTCTAGGAGACCTTTCACTGGATGATCTAGGTTTGGCAGAAGAAGAAAAAGACGAACCCGTAGAAGTTGAAACCGGGGATATGAATATGGATGCAGATCTTGATTTTGATCTGGATCTTGGCGGGATTTCACTTGACAACGAGAAGTAAAAAAGGAAAAACTGCTGAGACAAAGATATTGACATGAGATCTGATCTCGTGTAAAAAGGCCTCTCCATATGCGGTGCCGGGATAGCTCAGTCGGTAGAGCAACGGACTGAAAATCCGTGTGTCCCTGGTTCGATTCCTGGTCCCGGCACCAATTAATGGTTGAGATTACAAGCCCTTAACTCGAGAGAGAGTTGAGGGCTTTTTTCTTTGGCATGGACTGTCAGCGGTCGGTCAGAGGAAATTGTCTCTTTTCTCTTAGACTCCAACAATATTACATAGACAACAGCCTTATTCCGTTGGTCATTCGATGGCTAAATACATTTTAAAGGTGGGGTGTACATCAAAGAAGGGGGACCTTTTCACCTTCAGAACGTCTTGTACTGGGTAAATAATTGTCAAACATCTGCTTGTTTAACTGATATATCTTTTAGAAGTTCGTGTACTTGCATAAAGGCCTCCACAACATCCGGT
>CAZWVC010000047.1:0-17685 GCA_964637245.1 uncultured Desulfocapsaceae bacterium | reverse complement strand
CGTATCTGCTGAAATCGTAAACTACTTCAAGCTGGTCTTCTTTGGGCCAGTCTACTCCAGTTATACTTTCAATGAAAAAACCAAGGGAATCGATGATTGCAACAGCATCAACCAGTTGATTCGGGTCAACCTGAACATCGATATGATAGCCGTGCTTGTGATAATCTCGTATAACGATACCATTTCTCCGAGGTTCAGCTTTTTTCTTTTTAGGTTCTTCCTCCTCGGCTGTTTCAGGAGCTTCCTGCTTGGTGTCGTCGGCAGTTTCCGTGTCAGGGAATAATGTTTCTAACGCCTCTTTGGTTTGTTCAAGAATCATGTTGTGCAGCTCCATGTATGCTGGTATCAGTCGAATTACTCATTTTTCTATAAAGATGGGACCTGTTTAGACTTGGGGTTTTTCCAGCGTTCCCAGCCAGAAAGTTTGTGCTCAAGTTCAATGATGCCTTGTAGCAGGGCTTCGGGACGCGGAGGACACCCGGGGATGTATACATCGACAGGCAAAAACTCATCAGCGCCAAGGACAATCGAATATTGACCATCAAAGGCGAAGGGTCCGCCAGAGATAGCACAGTTTCCCAAAGCCATTACCCATTTGGGTTCTGGCATCTGATCGTAGAGTGTTTTAATACCGGGCATCATTTTTTTGGTAATTGTGCCGGCAACAATCATTACATCACTCTGGCGGGGAGATGGGCGAAAAACCTCGGCACCGAAACGAGACATATCAAATCTAGCGCAGCCGGTGGCCATCATCTCAATAGCGCAACAGGCAATGCCGAAGGTTAATGGCCAGAGTGAGTTGGCCCGGCCGACATTGAGTAACTTATCAAGAACTGCAAATTGAACAACTGATGAGGGTACATCCTCTCTTATTGATGGTATGTTCGTTTTTCCCACTTGAATACTCCCTTCACCCAAGCATAAACAACAGCGAGTGATAAAATGCCTACGAATAAAACTATTTCTATAAAATCACGATAAGAGCCTTCAAGTCCTTCACCGTTATAGGCAACCGCAACCGGGAAAAGGAAAAGAACATCGACATCAAAGGCTAGAAAGATGAGTGCATAAAGGTAGAATACAATGCCATAACGGATCCAGCTATCACCAATAGGATCCATGCCACATTCTATATATTGGTCACGCTTATTGATGATTTGTCTGGTCTTCAGCGGCATCAAAAGATATACAATAGCAATGGGACCTAGTGCAAAGCTCAAGCCGCCTAAAGTAAAAGCTGCTATCCAGAGGATGCTATCTCTGTAGAGGAACTCGGTAAATTGGGGTTCCATAAAACTTCCTCACTCTTTACTTAAGAAAAGTGGATGTGCAAGGAAAGGCTCCCAAGGCCTATAAACAGCGGTACATATCATTCCATGCACGCAAACGTTTGAACACCATCCTGGCGTTCCATTCTGGTATTGAACGACGATCAACTTAGTAAATAAGTTATATTCGTGTCAACATTAAACTTAATTGATATAGAAATATTAATGCGAACTGTGCAAAGTGTTTGTGCGATATTATTGGTCGCTCACAAAGTGGTCATCAAAAGAACCCACTTTTCACGTTTGTCATGAGAAACTGATTCTGATGCAACAATCTCTCAATAATAGTTCTACGCTACGTTTTCTATATTAAAAACCAGTTATAAATTATGATGAAAATGAATTAATAACTATATTTTTTTGTAGAACGTCATTTTATCTAAAAATAAAATTGATATTCAATTTTATTTATGTATAGTGCAACTGCCTCTGATGGCGGCAGTATCGGTCTGGTTCGGTTGAAACTAAGAATATTGTCATTATGACTTGAATTAACCTATATAAATGATATGTTTCAAGATAACCAATAAATTTAAAAGATATATTTAATAAGAATAATTGAACAGTGGTGAATTGATGTCTATTACACTAAGACAATTGGAAATATTTATTGCAGTTGCGGAAACTGCACAGGTGACTAAGGCAAGTAAAAAACTATTTGTTACTCAATCTGCGGTAAGTATGGCGCTGGCAGAACTTGAAAATCAACTTGGCGGTTCTCTTTTTGACAGACACGGCAGAAGTTTATTGTTGAATGCCAGGGGGCGTTATCTTCTGCCTTTGGCCAAGGATATAACCGCTCAAGTCGCCAACGTCGAAACCATCATGTCAGAAAGAAATGATAAACTTTCTGGTCATATAGATATAATTGCAAGCCTATCATTGGGTAACTATATTCTGCCGTACCTGGTTGGCGCTTTTAAAAGAATACACCCCAAAGTTCATGTTAACATGCTGGTTTATAATACCCAATATGCAGAGAGAATGGTAGTTGATGGTGCCATGGATTTAGGTTTTGTGGAAGGTACGGCAATGCATGAAGATATAGAGTCAATTCCATGGTTTAAAGATGAGCTAGTAGTGCTGGCTGGCCCCTCTGACCCTATCTCTCACAATAAATACTTTGATATTAAGACTGATATGAAAAACACAAAATGGGTTATGCGAGAGCAGGGATCTGGCACTGCTTCAGTCTTTCGTGAACGCATGAAGGACCATTTAGATGATCTTAACGTAGTCATGGAGATGGGGCATCCTGAAGCTGTAAAGCGTGCTGTTGAGTCTGGTGTCGGGCTTGCCTGCCTCTCCACCTTGACAGTGTGTCGTGAAGTTGAAAATGGCTGGTTGAAAAGTCTCAACGTGGAAGGTGTCGATATGTCACGACAATTATGGGTAATCCACAGAAAAGATAAGGTGATGACTGAAGCTATGCAAGAGTTTCTCGATTTCTGTGATGTTATGTCAACGTGTGATGACGAACGTATCTGCCTCTCTTCTCCTTGGAAGCTGCAATCATTATTGGCTCGTCAGTCTAATAGAAAAAAATCATCCAAATAGTTATTCCCATCGCACAATTATGTGCCATGTGTGCAGGTGGAGATTGTAATTTGCCTGGACCAATCAAAAAAGGAGTGGTTTCTGGAAAAAGAAACCACTCCTTTTTTTTGTTGGAACATTTTAGGCAGGGAAATCACGAAAATCGTACATGCACCTACGGTGTGTTATGGTAAGTTAGGAATCTTCATAAAAAATTTGGTGTAAGGTGAGACCGTGAGCTGGGGCAGTTGAACCAGCCTCAGATCTTCTTTTGGAAAAAAGTGCATATTTAAAGCTCTCTAGCGTTCTCCTGTTTAACCCGACTTCCAGGGTAGTGCCGACAATATTGCGTACCATGTGCCGCAAAAAACCATCTCCGGTAATGGCGATAAGGTAAAAACCAGTCCTGCTGTTTGTTATATTCGCTTTAAGTATTGTGCGTGTTGAGCCTCTTTCACAAGGTGTGGTTAGGTCTCTTGAGCCAGCGGTTTCGAAACTACCAAAATCATGGGTTCCTTTGATGATGTCTAAACATTTTTGCATGAGGGGAATATCAAGATTTGCCCTGACATGAAGAGAGTAGAGCCTCTCCTGGGGTAGCATTATCTTGCCATTATAAATCGAGTAGTGATAGGTTTTTGCCTTGGCGGAAAAACGAGAATGAAAGGAGTCATTCGCTTCTGCAGCTTCAAGGATGCGAATTGAGCTCGGTAACATAGAGTTCAAGCCTTTTTGAAAATCTATGGCTGACATTGATTTGTCGGTATGGAAGTGAGCAACCATCCCTTTTGCATGGACACCGGAATCTGTTCTGCCAGCACCATGCAGGGTGACCCTCTGCTTATGAATAATGGCTAAATGTTTTTCAATTTCTCCTTGAATGGTTGGGGCGTTAGGCTGTTGTTGCCAACCATTAAAATGGGTTCCGTCAAAGGCTATAAGCAAACGAATATTTTTCATGGCTGTGGATGAGGAGTGGATTAGGGAAATAACGCTACGCCCTCTAACCCTTCAGTTTCTTCAAAGCCAAAGAGAATATTCATATTTTGTATAGCCTGACCTGATGCGCCTTTGACAATATTATCTATTGCAGACATCACGATGATTCGATTAGTCCGTGTGTCTATTTTAAAACCGATGTCACAGAAGTTGGATCCACGAACAAATTGTGTTGCAGGGATCGCATCTTGGTCTAGTAAACGAACGAATGGTTCTTTTTCATACTTCTCGCGATATAAATCAGCAACAGTAGAAGCAGTTATGTCATTACGCAGGTCAGCATACATAGTGCTAAGAATACCACGGGAGATCGGTAAAAGGTGAGGGGTAAAGGTAAGAGAAAACTTCTCATCACTGAGTAAACACAATTCCTGTTCGATCTCAGGTGTGTGCCTGTGCTGCGCTACATTATATGGCCGAAAACCATCGGCAACTTCGCAATAAAGAGTTGCCATAGAAGCTCCACGTCCAGCACCTGACGTACCGGATTTAGAGTCGGCGATGATCGTTTGTGGGTGTATTATCTTATTTTCAAGCAGGGGGGCCAGGCCAAGAATAATTGAAGTTGGATAGCAACCTGGATTTGCAATAAGCGAGGTATTGGCTATCTCTTTTCGATATATTTCAGGCAAGCCATATACAGCTTTCTTAATATAATCTGGGGCAGTGTGAGATTGATACCATTGTTCGTAAATATTGGCATCTTTCAAACGAAAATCAGCGGAAAGATCTATAACCTTTTTACCTGCACGCATAATTTGAGGAACTACCTCCATGGCAGTTTTATGAGGCACTGCAGTAAAGAAAAGATCTGCCTTCTGGCAAAGCTCAGAGATGTTAACATCTTCACAGATAACATCTGTTTTGCCGCGCAGGTGAGGGTAAATTTCGTCTATTTTTTTTCCGGCATATTGTCTAGAAGTTGCCGCAGTGATATTTGCGTGGCGATGGGTTGAAAGTAACCTGGTGAGCTCTGCTCCGGTGTAACCGGAGACGCCAATGATAGCAACATTTATCATAATTACACCTATCAGTTGGAGTTTGTGGCAATCTCTGCAATTATTTAATAAGGTGGCCGTTTGGTATTTTCAAGCACAATGATCAAAATACAAAAAGGGAATAACAGAAAATCTGTTATTCCCTTTATTGAAACTGTTCTCGGGGACAACAAACTTTCCTTGTGTGCAGCCCAGGAAAGATGTCCGAGAAAATAGTATCAACGTTTGGAGAATTGGAACTTTGCTCGAGCTCCTTTCTGGCCATACTTTTTGCGCTCTTTGCAGCGAGGGTCGCGGGTAAGAAGCCCAGATTTTTTTAGGGGAATCCTGTGTTCTCCATCGACTTCGAGAAGTGCTCTCGAGATTCCGTGGGTGAGAGCATCGACCTGAGCAGATTTGCCGCCGCCTTTTAAGGTAGCTAAAATATCAAATTGCTCACTGGTTTCGGTAATTTTAAAAGGCTTTTCTATTTTATATGTCTTGAATGTACCGCCAAAGTAATCTTCGACATCCATTTTATTGACAATAACCTTTCCGCTCCCTGGTGTGAGCCATACTCTAGCGATAGCGGTTTTTCTTTTACCGGTTGCGTAGTAACGATCCTGAGCCATGATAAATTGTCTCCGTCAATATTAAAGATCTAATTCAACAGGCTGCTGAGCTTTGTGTGGATGCTCGCTGCCGGCGTAGATTTTCAGTTTTTTAAGTTGCGCTCTGCCAAGTGAGTTTTTGGGAAGCATGCCTTTTACAGCTTTCATGAGAAGATCTGTGGGATGTTTTTCCATCAGTTCCTTGGCGGTTGTTTCCTTGATTCCACCTATGTAACCCGTGTGATGATAATATTTTTTATCGTCCCACTTTTTGCCGGTTAATTTGATTTTATCGGCATTGGTGACAATGATAAAATCCCCGTTGTCAATAAAAGTGGAGAAACTCGGCTTGTGCTTTCCACGAAGTCGAGAGGCTATCTCGGTTGCTAAACGTCCGAGAATCTTGTCTTCAGCATTGACAACATACCAGTTTTTCTCAATTTCATTAACTGGAGTAAGATATGTTTTCATTTTTTGCCTCGAGGTCATGCATTTAATTAAAAAAAGGTTCGAGCCACCGCCGAACCTTTTATTATCTAGTTTTGGAGCGGGAAACGAGATTCGAACTCGCGACTTCAACCTTGGCAAGGTTACACTCTACCACTGAGTTATTCCCGCTCATTTATACAATGTCAAAACAGGACAATATTTACAAACATTGGTTGGCAATGTCAATTAAAAAAATAAAATATATTTGTGTTAAAGGTAATTGTAAACCCTCTTGTTTGCCACATAAAATAGAGATGGTTTTATTTTTATTTTCTGTGATAGTATGACAAAATACAGTAACCTATCACAGTTCCACATAAATTCTGACAAAATATGGATTACCGATGACCGCTGAGAGAAAAGGTGAAGTAGTACGTAAAACGAAAGAAACCGAAATTAAATTAGGGGTCACACTTGATGGTTCAGGAATAAATACCATCAATACCGAGGTTCCTTTTTTAGATCACATGTTGACCTTGTTTGCAGTACATGGATTTTTTGATTTAGAGATTAAAGCCCAAGGTGATACGGAAGTTGATGATCATCATACCGTAGAGGATATCGGCATATGTATGGGGCAGGCCTTTGCTCTTGCCCTTGGAGATAAAAAGGGTATAGCCAGGTATGGCTGTAGCTATATGCCAATGGATGAGACCCTGGTTCGTGTGGTGGTGGATTTTTCCAACAGACCGTACACTCATTATAATGCATCGGTTCCAGATCAGAAGGTAGGGACTTTTGATACCGCCCTGGCAAAAGAATTCATGCGTGGGTTTGCTCAGCATTGTGGGGTAACCCTCCATGTAGATCTTATACATGGTGAAAACAGTCATCATATAATAGAGGCTGTATTTAAGGGGTTTGCCAGAGCTGTATGTGATGCAACAGCACAAATGGAAAATTTTGAAGGTGTGTTGTCTTCCAAAGGTTCTTTATAATCCTTAATATATTGATATACTCGATTAAACCACATAGCTATGAGGCTGATTTTGAAAAATACACACCCAATCTTGGCAACCTGTCTGCTTCTCGCATCAACCTTGATGTTCTATTCATGCGGAAGCAAAACCGAAGGCTACACTTCAAAGAATGAAGTAACTCCACTTTCATGCGTCGTGGTGTTGCCCGTGCAGATCCACGAAGGGGATTCTGATGGTTCAGAAAGGTTCGACAATCTTCAGGCGGGAGCTGAGTTTTTAGATGTACTCATGAAGAAGGAACTGGGGAAATCTAAGATTCCCAGAATTATAGAAAGTGCTCAATTGCAGCCTCCAATAAGTGAAATTTCAGGAGGCAAACTTGGCACAATCAAGAAAATTGGCAATAGGGCTCAATGTAACTCTGTATTGGTAACCTCCTTAAATACCTTTCGCCAACGTCAGGGCGGTTCATACGCCGTGGATGCACCGGCCTCAGTAGCATTTGAAATGCAGTTGATAGAGGCCAGCACTGGAGCCGGTTTGTGGGGAGCAACCTATAGCGAAACCCAGACCTCATTGATGAGCAACCTGTTTTCCTTCGGCAAAGCCATCAGCCGCGGATTTAAATGGGTTACAGTAGAGGAACTGGCAGAACAAGGCATGCGTGATAAAATTCAGGAGTGCCCCTATTTCTATTAACACATTAACATTCATCAACATTCTAACTGGAATTGCCAACTGAATTACATGCTGAACATTCCAGTTCCAGATTCATGGGCAAATCGCAACTCAAGTCCTTCGTCCTCCCTAAAAGGCTGAACAAAAAGATAGGTAAAGCCATGCATGATTACAGCATGCTAGAGGATGGCGACCGGGTAATGGTTGCTGTCTCGGGAGGAATAGATTCCTCAGTGCTTGCCTGCATTCTCAAGATGTGGTTGGCTAAAGCACCAATCCATTATCATCTCAAGGCTGTGTATATAGACAATGACTTCTGGCAACCTGAATTTGGCGGTGATCCCCCGGCACAATTGATTGGTGAGTTCCTCGAGAAATGTGACGTTGAGTTTGTCCGAATTGCAGCTCGGGAGATTGGTGAAAAGGAGCGCACCTGCTTTCTCTGCGCGCGTAATCGACGCTCTCAGTTATTCGATATGGCACGGGAGATGCGTATTGACAAAATCGCCTTAGGGCATCACATGGATGATTTGCTTGAAACGTTGATGCTTAACATGGTGTATAGCGGTAATATTTCAACAATGTTGCCGAAACAGAGCCTCTTTGACGGAGAGTTGCACCTCATACGTCCCCTGGCATATATTGAAAAAAATGAAATTAGGCAAATTGCCGCATTAGCTGGGATCAGCCCGATTATGAATTATTGTCCAATTGAAAAAGACACCAAAAGAGAAACAGTGCGATCTATGCTCTCAAAATTGTATGACGAAGAGGCTGGGGCTAAAAAGTCACTTTTTACCGCGATGTCAAATATACGTAAAGGTTATATGTTATAGAAGCAGTATCATTATTTTCAACGATACATAACGATATCAAAACGAATTTAAGTCTTATAAAAGTTGATATATTCTGGACAAAAGTTGAAGTAAATTACGCATTGATCTAGCAGGTGGAACGATTATATTACCCTAGAATTTAAGGTTTTCCTGAATTTCTAAGAAAATTAGATGATTGAATGCGGTGGAAATAATTATTTTTAACTCATCAAACCTTCGGGGTAGAGAATGACTATACGAATAGGTGAAATAATCTTGGGCAGCAGTATTGGTGCTGAAATAACTGTAGAGGGCTGGGTCAGAACCAGAAGAGACACAGGTTCTTTTTCATTTATAGAATTAAATGATGGTTCCAGCCTTGCCAATCTTCAGATAATTGCCGATGGCACATTGCCAAATTATACAGAAGAAATAAAAAAGCTCTCAGCAGGGTGTGCCCTTGCCGTGAGTGGAAAACTCCAAGATTCTCCTGCTAAGGGGCAGGCAGTTGAGCTGCATGCCAATGAAGTAGATGTTATTGGGTGGGCTGACCCTGAAGAATATCCACTGCAGAAAAAGAGGCACTCCTTTGAATTTCTACGAGATATTAGCCATCTTCGACCACGGACAAATGCGCTTGGCGCGGTCGCCAGGGTAAGATCAAGGTTATCATTTGGTGTCCATAACTACTTTCAGCAGCGCGGTTTTTACCAAGTCCATACCCCAATAATTACCACCAGTGACTGTGAAGGAGCAGGTGAGATGTTTATAGTATCTACAGATAATGGAGGTGAAAAGTCTGTGGATCAAAAGGGTAAAGCTTCCCCTTTTTTTGGAAAAAGTGCTGGCTTGACAGTGAGTGGTCAGTTACAGGCTGAGGTCTATGCCCTCTCTCTTGGCAATGTCTATACTTTTGGCCCCACATTTCGAGCTGAGAACTCTCATACCAGTAGGCATCTTTCTGAATTTTGGATGATAGAGCCGGAGATGGCATTTTGCGATCTCAAGGGAAATATGCAGATTGCTGAAGAGATGCTCAACTATCTACTGGATGATGTTCTCACTAACTGTCCGGAGGATATGAATCTTTTCAATAAATTCATAGAAAAAGGCCTCATTGAAAAGTTGAAGAAGGTCATCGACAATAAATTTGGTCACATAAGTTATACCGAGGCTATTGATGCGTTGCTTGCTGCTAAGAAAGCTTTTGAGTTTCCGGTAAAATGGGGAATTGATATGCAAGCTGAACATGAAAGATATCTCACTGAAGAGGTGTATAATAAACCGCTTATTGTTACCGATTACCCTTCATCGATTAAACCATTCTATATGCGGGAGAATGATGATGGTAAAACTGTAGCTGCAATGGACATCCTTGTTCCTGGCATTGGGGAAATAGTAGGTGGTAGTCAGCGTGAGGAGCGTTATGATGTGCTGCTCTCACGAATGCAGGCCGCCGGGATTGATGAGGAGGAATATGGCTGGTATCTCGATCTTCGTAAATATGGTTCTGTCCCTCATTCAGGTTTTGGGCTCGGTTTTGAGCGACTGGTTCAATATATTACGGGCATGGCAAACATCCGTGAGGTTATTCCTTTTCCACGAACACCTGGATTCGCACCATGCTAAAACGATAAAAAATAATTTAATGGATTTTCAGGAAAAGGATTTCTCAGCTATATCTTTATCTGTATGCAGTACAAGCGGAGTGTAATTTTTGTCTAAAGAGAAAGCCATTCAAAAGATGTTTGATACCATCGCTGGTAGGTATGATCTAATGAATAGGGTCATGACCATGGGACAGGATCAAAAATGGCGACGATTTGTTGTCGAGCAAGCTGAGGATCCTGGAAGCGGCAAGGTTCTGGATTTGGCAACTGGTACTGGCGATATTGCCGCTTTGAGCCGTAAGCTTTATCCACAATCAACGGTTGTCGGGGGTGACTTTTCATTGAATATGCTGAGTGAGGCAAAAAAGAGGTTCCCCGCTGAGAAAATCCTCTGGCAGGCCACTGATGCTAATAATCTGCCTTACTTGAACAATACCTTTAAATCAACAACGTTTGGTTATTTGCTCCGCAATGTTGATGATGTGGTTAATGTATTAAAAGAGGTACATAGGGTATTAAAAAAAGGTGGTAGAGCTGTATGCCTCGATACGACACCGCCAAATAAGAATATATTTTATCCGATAATCCAGCTGTATTTCAAACTTGGGATACCGCTATTAGGAAGACTCATAGCAAAAGATGAAGATGCATACGCATATTTAACTGGTTCCACAATGGGTTTTTATTCCGCCGAAGAATTAGCTGTTGCTTTTAAACTCGCTGGTTTTCGAGAGGTAGGATATAAAAAATTCATGATGGGAACAATTGCCGTTCACTGGGGGAGAAAATGATTGAGCAGCAGCAATCTCATAAAGATATTGTGGCGTGGAAGCATGAAAGCAACACTCTTTTTGACATGTTGTTAAACAGCTGTGAGAAGTACAAGGAGAATATTGCTTTTATCTACCGAGTTGGTGAGGAAGAGATCAGCGTTTCCTATGGCAAACTGTTTGAAGATGTATTGCTGCTCTCCCGAGCCCTGGATAAGCGTGGTCTCGGAAGGGGAGATAAAGTTATGTTTCTCTCAGATAATCGTTATGCCTGGATTGTTACCGATCTGGCCATTATGTCGCTCGGCGCTGTTACAGTTCCACGTGGTTCCGATACGCCAACCCAGGAACTCAGTTTTATCATCGATAATTCTGATGCAAATTACCTGGTCATTGAGTCAGACAGTCTACTGGAAAAGCATCAGGAATATATTAAAAATTGTAAGCAGCTCAAATCAATCTTTGTGATGACCAGTGCGAAGAAGTATAAAATGTTCAGTAATATATACTCTTTTAACAGTCTTCTCAGTGATAGAACGGTAAGCGAGACAGATCTAACTACTTTCATACAACGTGGTGACTCAATTACCCCGGAGAGTCTGCTCACCCTGATTTATACTTCCGGTACAACCGGGATGCCAAAAGGGGTGCAGCTCTCCCATGCCAATGTTATACACAATATTAGGTATATACCTGAAATTATTGGTTTAGTTCCTGGAGATAAGTGGCTTTCTATTCTCCCAAGTTGGCATATTTTCGAGCGCACGGCTGAATATTCTGCTCTGTGCATCGGCAGTTGTTTGGTCTATTCTTCGGTAAAGAGCTTTTCACAGGATCTTGAGAAATATCAGCCCACACTGGTTGCCACTGTACCGCGTGTATGGGAGTCGCTTTACACCAAGGTTGAGATGGCCATTCGTAAAAAAGGTACAGCTGCGCAGACTATCTTTAATGGCCTTGTAACTGTTTCGAGTAAATATAAAAGAAACCTGCGCCAACTTAAGGGACACCTTCCCCGATTTAAACAGCACAATTTCTTGGTTTCGTTATTTATAAGAGCCATAGCTTTGGTGAAGGTAATTCTTCTGTTTCCTCTTTATGTGATTGCTAATAAGAAACTCTCGGTTGTCCAGCAAAAATTTGGCGGAAAGCTGCGCCTGGCTATCAGTGGTGGAGGAACCTTAGCCCGTTATCTTGAAGAGTGGATTGATGCTGTGGGGATTCGTATTGTCAATGCCTATGGTATGACGGAATGCTCACCAGCTATTGCAGGAAGGGGGCTTGATTGTCCAATATATGGTACTTTGGGGCCCGCTGTGCCGGAAACCGAACTGCGGATTGTCTCTGAAACCGGTGAAATTATGGGACCTGGTTCCGAGGGCTTGATTGAGGTAAGAGGCCCTCAGGTAACTGCAGGTTATTATAAGAATGAAGAAGAAAACAGAAAATCATTCTCCAAGGATGGTTTCTTTCGAACCGGTGATCTTGGGAAATTGACCATTGGAGGAGAGTTGATCATTACCGGAAGAGCTAAAGAAATAATTGTTTTAGCAAGTGGTGAAAATGTGGATCCATCCCGTATCGAGGATGCCATAACAATTTTCCCTTTCATTCAGGATGCCATCCTTGTGGGACAGGACAAAAAAGGGTTGGGAGCCCTGCTGGTACCCAATATCGATGAGCTGAGCAGTTATGTGAGTAATAAAGTAAAAGACTTGCGTGATGAAGAGAAGGAGCTTATCAAAAATTCAAAGGTTATTGACCATGTAAAGAGTGAAATTAATCGTCTATTATTGCCCAAAATGGGTTTCAAACCATATGAAAAACTTCAAGGTATCGCTTTTCTCGACAGAGAATTTACTTTGGGAGAAGAACTCACCAACACCTTGAAGAAAAAAAGGCATGTGATCGAGAAGAAGTATAAAGCGCTTATCGACTCATTGTTGCGTTAGACATCTGAAGAGTTAGATCAGGGATAATGAGATGAGCAGGCTTAATCTGGATTATAACTTACTCTCTTGGTAAATTGGCTGTTCACGAATTCGGTGTAGTTAGATTTCCGTGTAGTTAGAAATCTAATAATGTTCTAATCTGCAGCAATTATTGGAGTATAATCGACTCGAACAACCGTCTGATTATTAAAATATTTCTCGCCTCCTATGGCTCAACCACCGCTTATCAGAAGTTTTAGCTACCATTATCGGCATAAATTTGGTAATCCGGTCGGCAAGATACCGCTGCATCTTGGGGAAATATGCCCTAACAGGGCAAAAGGTGGATGTCTTTTTTGCTTCGCCCCTTCTTTCTCGCCAGGCTATCTAGCCAGCGATGAGAACATATCGACCCAGGTAAGGGCAGGAAAGAACCATCTGCTCAAGGGAAGGTTCACCTCTTATTTTGCTTATTTTCAACAAGAAACTCCAACTGCGACATCAACTGATATTTTACTCCCCATTTTCAAAGATGTGCTCGAAGATGATGATTGTCTTGGGATAATTATATCAACCAGGCCTGACAGCATAGATGGTCAACTCCTTGTAGAGTTGGCAGACTTGATTTCAATATTTAAAAAAGACTGCATTTTTGAGCTTGGTCTCCAGTCAATCCATGATGCCAGTCTGGAACTTATGAATCGAAATCACAACTATGCTGATTTCCTCGATGCATTTAAGCGGATACGTAAGTTCGAACAATTTGAAATAGGGGTGCATCTGCTTCTGGGGATACCTGGTGAGTCTGAAGAGCAGATAGTTCAGACGGTTAAAGAAGTTTGCACGTTGGCTGTTGATGCCCTCAAACTACATCACCTTCAGGTTATGAAGAATACCCCCCTCCAGCACCACTATTCTGCAGGAGAGATACAGTTGTTGAGTCAACAGGAATATCTTGACCTTCTTCTCAAACTTATCCCCATAATTCCTCAAAATGTTGTTATCCACAGGCTTTGGGCAACTGCTCATCCAGATATGCTCATCGCTCCGAAGTGGAATATATTGGCAACGGAGCTGAGCGCAAAATTACGAAAGATCCTGGCAGAAAAGGATTTGTATCAGGGAAAACACCATCATAACTGATCCAACCCACAGTAGCACATCAATGGTAAAGTGATCAGCTGACACTAACCCAGCCCGGCTATTACGCGAGCTTGAAGAGTGAACAGTGCTGTCAATTAAATGTACACTAACCTTAAATATTTGTGCATGGCAGGTCTATACTTTGCTGCACCAGTACCAATCAGTATTTGAGTAAAGCTAGAAGAGATGATTTATTGATCTTGCTGCACAACTTCTGTGCAATTAGCCCGCGCTAATTGATTTTAGGTGACTTGCTCCCAGGGTATTGTAATTGGTTTATATCAATAGAAATGAGGTGATTATAGAATAGAATGTAGATTATACTTGGATGGCACAAGTCTTGAATAAATGTTTAAAACAACATTATATAAAATAGAATTATGGGATGGAGGAATTTTATAGCTTAGCATCCGACTATCAAAACCGTTTAAGGGCAGGAAAAAAACCGAAAAAACAAATAAAGAAAAAAACTTAATACTTAATTTTCGTTTTGCTTATCAATCTCACTCCTTGCCTTTTTTTGAGTTTACCCTGGCATCAGTGTAATATAATCAGTGGTATAAATTAAAACGCTTATTTCTTTAGCATATTGTAGAGTGCTGAAGTCCCAGCATCCAGAATTGCCTTTATTGCTGATGGTGCATCGACTTTTACCAATCTTTCAATACAAGTGACTGCAATATGGTATAGCTCATCGCTGTTTGTTTCATTTTTTATGTAATATAGTAGTTCTTTGTTTGGCATTATTGTCTCCGGGATATTTATATTTAAACCACATTAACCTTAACGATAATTTTTATTATTCTGTTTGGATGTTTGGCATTATTTAATGCAGCAACCTTACATATTATCTGGTATCTATTGCGAACTTTCTGTAATTTATTTTCTGTTGATAACAAGATGCGCATCAGCTCTCCAATATATCCATACTCCTCCTGGGTATAAATTGACTTAACAATGTAATAGCACAACTAGAGAGATAGTGAAAAATAGTTTTCTGTATTTATGCGTTATGGAGCATATAGAGCGGTTTATCGTTTGATCAAGCAACAAGCCCTGAGATCTTCAATGATATAAAGAATTGATTACTCAGGGCATCTTACTTAAATATCCTTTAAGAAAATTAGAAAAGCAGTATGCCTATTGCTCATCTTACGTGTATTGAAGGAATCAGAAAATTATCTCTCCTCCAGCGGTACAAATGATCTCTCTTTAACGCCGGTGTAAACTTGACGTGGCCGAGTTATCCGGAGACGCTGATCGTGTAGTTCGCGCCAATTAGCTATCCAGCCAGGCATTCTACCCATGGCAAACATGACCGTGTACATATCTAGGGGAATCCCTATTGCTCTTAAAAAGATGCCACTGTAGAAATCGACATTTGGATATAGGTTGCGGCTGATAAAATAGTCATCCTTGAGTGTTTTTTCTTCAAGTTCGAGTGCAATGTCAAGTAATGGGTCACTTTTGTTAAGTTCTTCAAGTACGTTATAAACTTTATTCTTTAGGATGCGCGAGCGTGGGTCAAAATTTTTATATACTCGATGGCCAAATCCCATAAGTCTGTAATCATTGGTTTTATCTTTTGCTTTCTCAAGATAGTAATCAATAGGGCGCCCAGAAGTTTTGATATCTTCCAGCATTTTCATGACACCAATATTGGCACCACCATGTAATGGTCCCCACAAGGCACAAACGCCAGAAGATATTGAGCTAAAGAGATTTGCTCTCGAACTGGCAACGGTTCTTACGGTTGAAGTTGAACAATTTTGCTCGTGATCTGCATGAAGAATTAGAAAAAGTGACAGAGCATCTTCGATAACTGGATTGGGTTCATATTCACGATATGGTTCGGTAAACATCATATGCAAAAAATTCGCACTGTACCCTAAATTTGGATTTGGGTGGTTAAACGGTCTACCAACGGAATTACGATATGAAAAAGCTGCAATTGTACGGACCTTGGAGAGTAACAATGCGGCAGTTCTATCGAATCCGTGCCCTTCTGAATATACTTCAAGGACATCGGGGTGAAAGCATGAGACTATGTTGAGCATAGCAGAAAGAATGGCCATGGGAGGTGAAGATTGAGGAAACCCAGAAAAGTGATGTTCAAGGTTGGTATGCAGGGATGCGTGATCAGCCAATGCATTGCGGAATTTTTTAAGTGTTTTTTGATCAGGAAGTTCTCCATAAATGAGAAGTGAGCAAATTTCTACAAAACTCGCTTTTTCTGCAATTTCTTCGATAGGGTATCCGCGATAGTGCAGAATTCCCTTGGCGCCATCAACATAAGTGATATCTGAATAACAAGACCCAGTATTGCCAAAACCTGGATCCATGGTGATGTATCCTGATTGAGCACGCAGCGTTTGAATATCAATACATTTCTCGTCTTCACTTCCAGTCGTAACACTAAGGTCATAGCTGTTGTCACCTACAGTCAATGTTGCTTTCTCACTCATGTTTTCTCCTTAAAAACTTCTGTTAGTGGCAAAAATCATCCCTTATTATGTAATCTATAACTGAATAAATGATGAGATTACATCGATAGTTTAATTCGAACTTAGCGACACACTACTCTAACATATTATGTACTTGTAATATTTTTTCCAATCTGAAATATAAGGATGGTGTTTTAAGTAACAGATCTTAACAATTTACTGAGAAAGCAGCAAAAAGAACCGTATGTGATTTTGAAGAATCTGAAAAAAACTTCCCTTTTAGTAAGTGAATGAGCAGAAAAATTCCTAGGTTCATGCTACTGAAGAATATGAGGAGCTACTGGACTGCAACTTTTAGCAAGTTGTGTACTGACGCGAGTCCGGCTTTGTTTTTCTCTGAGCCTGCAACCATAAGAGTGTGAGTGCCTGCAGCCTCAATTACTTTCAACCCATTTTCTATAGATTCCAACTCGTAGATTTGAGCACAGGGGGGTTTTGCTCCATTTTCTGACATAAGATCACACGGGGTCATTACATCGACAACTTTAACTCCCTCAAGGTTCGGTTCCTTAGTTATTATATGTATCAGGTCAATATCAGTTAAGATCCCAGCGACAACACCATTCATCTCAACCACAAATGCGTTAACATCATACTCGACCATTTTGCTGATAACCTTAGTAAGAGAGTCATCTGCCCTTATGAGTCATCTGCCCTTATATAAAGAGTGTCCAAATTTACTGCTTTTTTGACAGTATCCTGCATACTCATTATACTTCGAGCTCCTTTGCTGTGGATTGGGTACGCAACTATTGCAACCTAGCAAACATTCTATTACAAAACTGGATTTCCTTACTTTAATTATACGTAAAGAATTTCTTATTTACAAAGGGATGCGAATGGTTAAAATCGGTAGTTATGATTTCAAGCTTCCACATTCTTACTGATTTAGATAAATGACCTGCTTTGTAACAAGAGATTAAGGCATTCTTGAATGAATTTAGGCTGTTATAAGATGTTTATTGTGGTTTAGGTTTTTTGGTTGTGATATAATGAAGGCAAGCTTGCATAGGGGAGAGACATGGTGCTGAATTGCGTTCAGTTCGTATATTGTGGGCAAAGTATACAGTCATAGCCGATTAGATAATAATCAATAAATTAATGAGATAGACCTAGTGTTCAATTGGAAGTCTGAGGAACAGTATGTCTATTTTGTGGAGATCGCTATTATTTCAAAATGTTATTCTGGATTGTATTACTGATTTTTAAGTTAACGTACTATTCATACAATGTGCGAAATGCGTAAAAACGATACACGCATAATGCGGAAAAAGAAAATATCGAAGGTATATATTGACATATTGCTAAACATAACGTAAAATTAAAGATGAGCGAAAATATAGGAAAACAGATAATGAAAATTGATGAAAT
>CAZWVC010000046.1:0-17926 GCA_964637245.1 uncultured Desulfocapsaceae bacterium | reverse complement strand
GAAGAGTTAGAAAAGAGGGCTGCCAGAGATGGTATATGGGGACCTGTACCGCTTATTTGGATGGGAGTGCCTCTCATTATCAGGGATAAGGTGATAGGGGTTATTGCCGTTCAGAGCTATACCGATCCTCATAATTATACTCAGGCCGATCTTGATCTCCTTGCCGCAATCTCGCATCAGACCGCAATCGCAATTGATCGAAAACGCTCCATCGATGAATTGCGAAGAAGTGAGGAACGTGCTTCTTTCGCTCTTTTGGCAACAGGCAGCGCTATTTGGGAGTGGAATATACAGTCTGGTGAAGTCTTTTTTGACGACAATCATTACCTGATTGCCGGTTATGTTCCAGGAGAATACCCCGCCACGAGAAAAGAGTGGAGCAATCGTGTACATCCCGAAGATATTGATAGAGTCAGTGCATTGCTTGATAGATGTGCAAGCGGGGCCTCAGACATTTATCAGGCTGACTACCGGTACCGGAGAAAAAGCGGTGAGTGGATGTGGATTCTCTCGCAGGGACGTGTCTTTGAAAAAGACATCGATAAAAAACCGGTACGCCTCACTGGTACACATTCGGATATATCAACGCAAAAACATGCCGAAGAAAAGCTAAAACAAAACGAAGAGACATACAGAAACATCTTTCTCAATGCCCAGATTGGTCTTTTCAAAGTAAAGCTGACGAAGGGTGTTCTCATTGAATGCAATGATTCATTAGCGAGAATGCTGGGATATGATAATAGGGAAGATTGTTTACACAATTTTTCAATGGGACATATTCTTCCCTCATCAAAAACTTATCGTGATGCAATCAGAAAACTTCTCCGTCAGGGAGAGTTGGTCAATGAAGAAACGCGATTTAAGCGAAAAGATGGCAGCAGAGCCTGGTTTCGCTATTCGCTGAAGTATTTTCGTAAAGAGGATCACGTCCAGGGTGTAGTAGAGGATATCACGGAATTTAGAAATGCACAGCGAGAGAAAAATCAACTTCAGATGAAGTTGAACCGATCAAAGAAGATGGAAGCTTTAGGGCTACTTGCAGGCAGTGTAGCCCATGATCTTAATAATATCCTCTCGGGCATTATAAGCTATCCGGAGTTGATGCTCTTCAAGCTAGAGGAGGGAAGCGAATTTGTGCAACCGCTCAAAGCTATTCAAGATTCTGGGCAACGGGCAGCGACGGTGGTAAATGATCTTTTAGCGATTGCCAGAAGTGCTGCCAATAAAAAAGAAATTCACAACATTGAATCTCTGGTGATAGATTATCTGCATTCTCCTGAATGCCAACAATTCAAGTCGCTCTATCCTGACCTGATGATCAACGCAGACTTACGTTGTACTATGCCAAACATTTTCTGCTCTTCGGTGCATGTAAAAAAAAGTATTATGAATTTGATCATCAATGGTATTGAGGCAATTGAAGGCAAAGGTATTCTCACTATCGCGACAGGTAATTCACCAAGACTAGTTGGCAAAGAACCAAGTAAGGTAAACGAGCGGGTTTTATTATCTATTACTGATACTGGGCCAGGTATTGAAAAAGAAAATATTGAGCATATATTCGAACCATTTTACACCAATAAAGTTATGGGAAAAAGTGGCACCGGCCTGGGCCTAACCGTTGTCTGGAACACCATGGAAGATCACAATGGAGAAGTCCAGGTAGAGAGCAGTGCCGAAGGTACGACCTTCAAGCTATATTTTCCCAGGGCTGAGGGTGACAGAATTGATCGGCAGGTACCATTTGATACCAGTCAGATTATGGGAAAGGGCGAGAAGATCCTGGTGGTGGACGATGAACTGCAGTTACGTGATATTGCTTCTCAGATTCTGGTTTCTCTTGGCTATGTCACAAAAGCAGTAGATTCAGGAGAAGCTGCAATCAAGTTTCTTAAAAGAAATCAAGTCGATCTGGTTATTTTAGATATGCTGATGGAACCCGGGATGAGCGGCAGAGAAACCTATGAACAAATAATTAAATTTCTTCCTCATCAAAAGGCTATAATTGCCAGCGGATTTTCAGAGAGTAATGACGTTGAAGCAGCTCTCAAATGTGGCGTCGGTTCCTTTCTGAAAAAGCCTTATTCATTGCAACAACTAGGTGTTGCTGTAAAAGAGGTGCTTGAGAGATAGCATGCAACTTTCAGAAAGTGATGCAGAAAATCATAAAAAATATGGTGTTGTAATAATTCGTGGAAAAACACCAGAAATCTAGAGGCGCTATCATCAATTGTAATAATTCTTGTCCCTTGTGCGGTAACAATACCCATGTTGCTTATCACCATGATGCTCAGCGAACGTATAGGCGCTGTAGCGCTTGCCTTGTTATTTTTGTTCCAGCTCAGTTTTGGCTTTCTCAAAATGCGGAAAAGGCTGAGTATGAACTTCACCAAAATGATATCCATGATAAGCGATATAGAAAATTTCTTTCACGTTTGTATCAGCCGCTGCTGGATGTACTCCAAGATACTCAGGTTCAAGGGCTTGACTATGGTTGTGGTCCTGCCCCAGCATTGGCCGAAATGCTTAGCGAAAGTGGTCTGCAGATGGAAGTCTATGATCCCATTTATTTTGCAACGAGCTCAGTATTAAACAAAAGGTATGACTTTATTTGTGCTACTGAAGTTGTGGAGCATTTCAGAGATCCTGATGCAGAGTTTGAGCGACTCTTCAGCCTACTGAAACCTCATGGGGTATTGGCAATTATGACCAAATTAGTGCGTGATCAAGCATCATTTCGTAATTGGCATTATATCAGGGATAAAACCCATATTTGTTTTTATAGTCGTGAGACCTTTAGCTATATTGGTGGTTTATACGATGCTGATTTAACATATTACGGAGATGATGTCATTTTCTTACAGATTACTTGAGAAATATATTTCAACAGTAAAGTCTTTAATAAGAAAGTGGAGAAGACTAGCTTAAGTAGTATTAGAGCAAGATCCAGTACAAGATTTTCCCACTGTCTGTTAATACTTTTCCTATGAGAATGGTTATTCTATTTAAAGAATCAAATAGTGCGAATTTACGTGCTTTTGAAATCGACACTGATGTTTAGAATCCTCTAGAAAAACATGGATGCATTTACCCAAAAAATAACGCTCATTGAAGATATTCAGCATAACTGCAATATCTCAGATGCCAGGGATCATGGTATTTACTCTATGTGCACCATGGTCCTAAAACTGCGAAATTTATTCAAGTGGGAGAAAGACATAGAACCTTGGCAAGAGCCTGAACCTGGAGATTTGCTTGATTGGATTGAAACAAAGGAAAATTATTGGGAAAGTCTCGCAAATGAGCAATTTCGTCAACTTGGAATAAACGGTAAAACATATTCACCCATTGAAAGTGATGTAATTAATGCGGTTTTCAGAAAAGACAAGCTGATTTATGGTGCAGGGTATGGCAGATCCATGAAGGCAATTTTCTTCGTTGCGGAAGAGCTTGAACAACGACGTGTTGAAGGCTTACCGGTAAGCATTATGGGAAGGGAGAGTGCAAAGGAGATGGCCAGTCCTTTTGCCATGGCTCAGGACGGTGCCGTCTATATCAGGAGGGAGTCGCTCAGATATTTTCTCTGGGATCAGATACAGGAGTTGCGTTCTTCCTGCCGCAGCTCTTTTCGCCATGGCCTGAAACTTTATGGTCTATTAACCGATGGCCAGCTCGATCAGGCTAAATTTAAAGAAAAACTTGATTATATAGTCGAACAGGAGATGGATATCTTTATTTATCATGAGGTCGGCGAATTACTTCAAGAAATATTGGACAGTGCGACTCTCCAGAAAATCATTACCACATTTCCCAGTACAGTAATTGAACTCGTTTGCCGCAGCATCAAAGATGTTTTGGCAGATACCCACCCAAAAGGACTTATTACTCATATAATCCAACAAAGGCAGCAAACTTCATTGAGCTTTTATGTGGGCTTTCTTGATGGTATGCGCAAGGAACTCTTTCCAGAGATCTTTCAAGCCTGGAGTCAATTCATTGAAACAGGTGATTGGCAATTGATCGAGCAGGCTAGACAGAAGTGTAGAGCAAGACATCTCGGCTTTGCCAGCAAGATTCGTGAAATTACAGATGGAATAGGCAGCGTTCCGGATGAAATGATTCAACAGCAATTCACAACAACATTACTTAATCCGCTGGGGTTAAATGCTCCAGACTAATGGGAGTTATAAATATGGGTATGAGCAATATCCATATACATTAATAATAAGTATTTTCAGCACATATTGATTGTTAAGCAGGATTGTGTGCCTAACTTATTTTACGCTCTGAGAAGAAAGTCGTTGCGCAGCTGACACGATATTTTGTTGTCATTTTCTTTTGCAATCCGTTCTGGTTTCCTGCATACTACGTTAAGTACACCTCAGGGGAGAGCTTTAAAGGTGTGTTTGCAAATTTCACAAGAGAACGTTACATACGCATATAATTAAATTAGTCATATCAATGGATATATCTTAGCATGAATAATATTATTCTATTAGAAGATAGGCTAAAGGATGATCCTAAGTTAGAATCAATCTGCAGAAAATGGTCCAATGAACTGCAGATCTATTCTGCTCCGGATGAAAATACTATTTCAAATTACATATGGGATAAAGAGATAAACCTTATTCTCTGTGATCTTTCTTCCGGATATGGCCCTCAACTCGATTATCTTGCCTCCTTAACTCACCTTTTTCCGTATATTCCCTGTATTGCCATCATCAGTAAGGGGCAGCATCTGCAAGATGACGTTCTTAACATCGGTGCGGCAATATGTCTTGAGACACCGATAAATCCTGAACAGCTCAAAGAAACTGTTGATCACGTGCTGGATGATACTGCCAGTGGCACGGTAAGGGGGATACCTGTTCATAGTCTCTTACAGATGCTTGAAACTGAGGAAAAAACCTGTACTCTTAAGGTTGAGGGGAATGACGGGACAGGGTATATCTTTCTTGATAATGGGGTTGCAGTTGCTGCTGAAATAGAGGATCAGGTCAATGAAGAGGCAATGTATTCCATTCTTGTTTGGGAAGATCCAAAGGTTGATATTATTCATTTCAACCGTCAACGTTCAAACGAAATCGAGCAGTCACTTATTTCCATAATCATGGAAGCTTTCAGGCTGAAGGATGAGCGTGAAAGTCAACTGGAAAAGCCAAAAGGTAACGGCCAGACAAAGTCTGAACTCAAACAGTTATCCACCACAGATAACCGACTCACTCTTGATGTGGGTGCTAAGGTACAAATGGAGTTCAGCAAACTTGATACTTACCTCGTCAGTTCTATCGTGGGCATGGTTGCCAGTAAATTTATCATCGTAACCACACCGCACCCTCACAGCGCTGTCCGGGATGCATTGCAGGATGACAAACAAATTACCATCAAGTATCTGAACATGGGAAGACTCTGTATGTTCAAAACTAAACTCATAGAAGAGATTGAATCACCCCATAACTTACTTTTTCTGGAATATCCGCCGATTATCCATTTTCATGAACTACGTCGAGCTAAACGTACAAATATATATGTTCCTTGTGCTGTAAAATATGGTCCAGACAAGATCCTAAGAGGGGTGCTGATAGACTTGAGTTGTATTGGTTGTCTTTTCTTAACAAAAAACAAAGGCAAAAAAATGCTTCCAAATCTTGACATAGATTCCATTATTAAACTGAGCTTCAAACTACCTGGAGCTGACCAAAGTCAGATAATAAAGGGCAATGTCAAGAATTTGCATAAGACCACAACTGAACTCCGCATCGGCTTGGAATTTATAGACCTGCAAAGTCACCTCAAAGATGCCATTGATGAGTATGTTCAATCATTGGAGAATGAGTGAATTTTAGATGACATTAAAGAACCAGCGGCACTGAACTGTCCGATAGACGGTCATAGCTAACTGAGAATAGTAGCTGAAAGACTATTGCAGTCTTTTCTTTTTCCAACCTTTCAGGCGTTCAAAATTCAATAGCCCCTTAACCGGATCAAGTACCCCGATAACCTTTTGTACCCCCTTATTCTTTTCCTGGAATATCACATCCAGTGACGTCAGCGGATCCTGGTTGGGGCTGCGCAGGTGATCACGAATGGCGCGAAGTTTCCTGATAATCTCTTTTTCGGCCTTCACGCGTAACATGGCTTTGAGCCTGATGATGTTCTCCTTGGCTTTGTCATCAGAAATATTGTTTTGATACTTATTAAGCTTAAAACTGATTCGTTGCTCATTGAGTTCCGCTACCGTCTCTTCGTAATCTTCTCCCAGCCAGATGGTTTCAGGTACCAGATCACCAAAGTGAGAAACACCAAGTATATCTTTGCCCTGCGACCAATAATTTATGAGAAAATCGGTTTCCAGACTGTGATAATTCTGGCGTGGCATATACATACGGCGCAGGTATTGTAGAACTTTTTCTGCTTTTTTCTTATGCCCGCCAATTATTACTGATCCGCCCACCTCATCCTTGGTTACACCCTTGGTCCATGGCGCACCGGTAATTCCAAAATCATTATAAATAGGGATGTGCAGAATTGCTGAGAGTGTATTGAGTGCCAGGGCGTATCCGGCAGATGGTCCTCCAACATTATATGATGCAGACAGCAGCTGATGGTGGATCGTGAGTTTAGATAAAAACGCGCCAAGCAATTTCGCCATACTGATCTGTGGGTCAAGTGCCTGAAAATAGTTTTTCACCAGGGTCAGGGCTTCCTGGGCAGACTGTTGGGTCATTTTGACAGCCATCTCCATCTGGGCAGTGGCCGATCCGGATGCTGAAACTGCTCCGGTAACCAAAACCTTCTCGGAGGTTAATCCGTAAGTAAGGCTTGTGGCAATCGGTAGAAGTACTCCATCCACTTCGTTGGCTCCAACTCCGACAATAAAACCTTTCTGCGGTTCCTGGCTGAGTTCAGCTTCCAGAAAGCTATCAAGTTCAATTTTACCTTTTTTGGTTGGACTCTGGGATACTTCTTTGCGTACATTACGCAGGTGGGACTGGCACAAAGGGTAACCGTTTTCACTGGATACACTGGAGAAAAGTTCTATTGCTTCGTTATAGCGGGCGAGAAAGGCATCGGGGGATTCTTTCAATGCCTTGGAAAGGGTAGTGCTGTTACCGAGAGCTTCCAGGATTCCACTGATTGTTTTTAAATTAAACTTGAGAAATTTTTGCTGTTTTTCCTGGGAAAGGGTCGATATGGAACGAAATTTTTTCAAGACCGTCAGTTCTGTGGTTCTAAGGGATAGCGCTTTTTCTACAAAAGCTGCATAGTCAGCAGGAGTATTACAGACTCCCTGGGCTGATGCAATGATAGATTTAGGGGTGAGATCATCGGTACGAGGAATATCCCGCAGAGCAGCGTGGATGATTTCGCTGATATCTTTTTGACCGAGCTGACCTGAAACCTCAACCACCTTAAGCCGTTTTGAGCGGATGAGAGCAGGATCGAGCAAGTCCAACCTGTTGGTGGTAAGTACAGTAAACACTTTTGATAACGGCTTTTCTCCATCAATTATGGCAAGGAATTTATTTGTCAGTCTATCAGACGGTGATCCACCGGTACTACTTCTTTTAGGTGCAAGGGAATCCCCTTCATCAAAGAAGACCACGGATGGGGCTATCATTTTGGCGATATCATATACCTTAAGAAGATTTTCTACTGTACCGTCAACCGGGTTCGAAGGATTGTGCAGCGCACTTGGGCTGGTGGAGATATCATGGATCTTCTTGTTCTCGCTTAACCAGGATCGCACCAGAAATGTCTTGCCGCTACCCGGTGGACCGTTGAGCACAACTCCCTTTTCCTCACTGACATTATAGAGCAGGCAGTTATTGGCCATTTCCGAGAAGGTGTCCTTGATCTCGCCGACATAATCGCTCCAGCTCGCCGTCCGGTCAATATGATTGACTACTTTTTTAAACAAATCACCGAAGGCATTCTTGGCAACCAATTCGAAGGCATTGCGAACCAGCAGTGAATCATCGAGATACTCCGCCTTAAAATCACCTTTAATACTGATAAGAAAACTAACCAGCTTGCGGACATAGGCTGGGGTAACCTGGAGAGCCCTTTCTGAGAATATCGCGTAGAATTTGCCGACGGCGATTTGTAAATCGGCTGTGCTGAGAAAACACAAATCTTCCTGTTGTTGCGGTTCACCATCATGGATGCGAATGTTGTGACGGCGCAGCTCAATCCTGATGATCTCCAATAGGTTAACCTTTTTCATCCAATACTCGGAGATATCAATGATCATGCCTCTCTCAACAAAACGACGGTATATTGCAGAATCAAAAACTTCGGGTTGATCTGAGGTGGCTATCAACAGACAGTCACGGCTGCCGTTTATTATTTCATCGATTATGATATTGGACGTGTCAACCAATGTTCGCTGCTGTCTTTCCACTCCACCAGAACCGGAACTGTCTGTACGGGCAAACGCACTGTGAGCCTCCTCCATATGGCGTATCGAAGAGGTAAAGGGTTGGCCAAAGGCTTTTTTAAGAAAATTCCCGGGCTCACCGGAAAGGGATGTCTGGTAATCGTTTGGAGTAATCCTCGAATAGTCGACAAGTAAATGTTGTTCCTCAAGCTCATTGAGGTTACGGCTTATGATCTTCTTAAAAATCAGCTTAATAATAGGAAGCCGCGAAAAGAAATTATAACGGCGGAGTTTTTTGCGGCGCACTATTTCTGCCGCAAGTTCAGGATTTACATCTTCAAGTGATTTCCAGAAAGGCAATGAAGCCATTATTTTGGCTTTTTTCTGATTGAGATCAACCTCAGCTCGAACCTCCTTGGAAAAAATGACTTTTTCTATTGCTTCAATTGCGGTGGCACTTTTTCCGCTTCCCGATGTACCGGTTAAAAGAAGGAGCGGAGCTTTGGGAACGTCCGTGTCGGAGGTATATTCCTTACGGATATGGGCCTTGTAAATTTTTTCCAACAACTCTTCAAGCTCACCTGGGATATGAACATCTGCTAGTTCTTTATTCAGGATAGCAAGCAGTAAAGCATGATCCTTACTACTTACCTCTTTTTCGAGAATATTATTCCATGCCTTACGGGGAATAGTTTCACCAGAAAGCTCAAAGCGTCGTTGCCAATCAGTGAGGATGTCTGGTTCCCTGAGGATGACAAAATCTTTTTCTTTAGTAATGCTAAAGAGGGGTTTTACAAAAGAGTAAAGTTGAAAGAACAATCCCTTCGGCGGCGTGTATTGATTAAGTCGAGCTCGCATGAACTCTTTGGTATCATAGGACCATGAAGAGACCAGTGATTCTACTTCGGCAATTCGCTTTTCCGGGAGAAGAACATACTCGATCTTTTTAGTAAATCGTTTAGGCATTGCATCACCCTATCACGAAGTTTGCTACCTTTTTTCCGGTAGGGGTAGGGTTATGGGTGGTGTGTCACCATTACTCTGAATAACAACCGTATTTTGGCCGGTCTGGTTTTTTTCATAGGCATCAGCCCATTTTTGCTGCACCAGGAATTGCAACAAAGCGGTATCGGTTGATCCATCATCTCTACCGATTTCCTTTTGCAGACCACTGATTCCATCTAAGTAGGCCGCATACAATTTTTTAATCCTGCTGGCCTCCTGGTCAGCGGCATAGTTTTCAGCTTCTGCAATAAGTTCTCTTCTCTTCTTCTCCTCAGATGCCTCAACCAGCTTGTCGCCAAACCTGGTATCTCGCAGAACAAAGCTGACCACCTCAATACCGTATTTCTGCTCCAGAGACGGCCCGCCCTCGTTAATTGGTCGGGATTTCAACGCCTTAAATATTTTTTCTTTTATCTGTTCTCTATCGCTGATGAGTTTATTTACGGGCTGAGCCTGCAGGGAATCCTTGACGATGCCATCATAGTCTCCCTGGAGGAGGGTCATTGGATCAAGATTTTCAATTGCCCATTGGTTTAGATCACTTATTCTATAAGTGAGTAGGCCAGAAGTCCAGAGAGCTACATTCTCTTGGGAAATTATACGGAGCGGTTCGATCTTGCCTCCAAGAAACATTGTCTGGTTCATCAGGGTGACTTCCTGCTCGATGCGGGTAAAAAAAGGCAGTCGCATATGCCAGCCAATATCGGTTACCGCCTCACGCTTGCCACCTAATTTCTCAAGTACTACGGCATAGTTTTCCTTAACCTTGAATATTGTTTTAGTAGCATAAATACCTGCTACAAATGAATACGTTATGCCAAGTGTGAGAAATGTAATAAAGGTGTTACGGAGGATTCTAAGAACGAAGTCTCGTTGAAATAGCTTTCCTGTGCCATCTGCTTGCATGATTACTCCTTATGAATTGGCATGGTACCAAATTGTTCAGTCAGGCAAATTGCAAACCAGTTTTAGCAGCACTCTGGTTAATCTGAAATTATCGCTCTTTGAATGATCTATCTGCCGATATTCTGATTATCTTCAGTGGCTATACCCAATGGGTAATTTCAAATAGCGAAAAAATCATGGTACTGATTAAAGATCTGGTAATGAGTAATTATATATTGCCAATATAGTTACTTATGGAGATAAGGTAACTATGTGTAAATAAATAAAAGCACAGCAGCAGTAAAAACTATACGCAAACACTGTGGTGTTTTTGCGGAAAACAGACAAATACATATGATTGTGACTTGCTTGAGAGATCAGCAGCCAATTAAGATACCCCTTAGAATGAGGGTACTGAAAAAGTGAGTTAGTGTCAAATTATTAAGTAAAATTATTACCCTAAAACAATGCCAAGAGAGTTTATTTTACTACGACATGAGAATGTTTCTGGCAAATTGAATGATTGGTAGAATGATGCTGGAGAGTACTCCCGTAAATGCCAGAAGGAGTATGACGATAAAACCGTATCGTTCAATAGATGCATATGATCTCGCCATAGGATCGGGGAGCAGCCCCATCAATATTCTGCTGCCGTCAAGTGGGGGGATGGGGAGAAAGTTGAAGACGCAGAGCACTAAGTTAATCCAAATAGAAGCCTCAAGCATAGCCATAATGGGGATAAAAATCGCTTTAACTAAAAAAACATCTGGTAGCCCGGATGATAAAAGGTAAAGAAATTTTGCCACTATAGCACTGACCACCGCCAGAAAGAGGTTTGTTAGTGGACCAGCAAGTGCCACCCATAACATGTCTTTTTTAGGATTTTTAAAATAAGCTCCATTAACCGGAACTGGTTTTGCCCAGCCGATATTGATTAGAAAAAATGCTATTGTTCCTATTGGATCGAGGTGACTTATAGGATTAAGCGTAAGTCTTCCCTGGGATTTTGCCGTCGGATCACCAAGTCTGTAGGCAACATAGCCATGGGCGTATTCATGAAGGGTTAAAGCCAGTAAAATTGGCGGTGCGAGCAGGATTATTTTGGTGATAAGTTCTGTCATTTTGCTTGTAGTGCCGTCTTAGTTATTCTTATTTTCTCCGTTACAAAGGAAACCATACAGGTAAACATCACCATTCAAAAGGCAAGATATGGCTAAAGGGGATAATGTTTGTTGATAAAATCTATTTCGTCCTGTTCGGAGGCTACCAGTTCGTCTAATCTGGCGCTTAGAAGATCATTGAGAATAGATTTGAAAAGAGGTCCTGGAGTATATCCCATTTTCTGCAGCTTCTTTCCCGTGGTTTTGGTTTTTATTTTTCGCAAGGTTGTCACATAATTGGAAATATATTTTTTAATTCTGTTTTTCCGGGCTATAGCCATGAGGTATAACAAGCTTTCAATGCTGAGTTCTTCGAAGAGCCAATATATCTCAGAGTTACTCATTATCTTGCGTCTGGAGAGGAGGTTGCTGATTTTATCGCTGTGTTCTTTCTGGCGAATCAGCTGGGTTGAGGTTTTGGGGGGAATGGTAAATCGCTTGGTAAATGCTCTCAATTCACGGCTACCTGATCTACCCATTATTGCCAGCAGATAAACAACCCAGCTTTGCAGATTATCCTTGAGATAAAGAAGCTTGAACCAGGATATTGATCTGTGTGCCTGGTTGAGGATGTGGAGAAATCTTCTGTCGATCTTGAGGTTTGGTTTAAGATCTGGCCAGAGAAACTGAAAAAGATTAAGCTCAGCTAGCCGCTCGATTGCTGGAATGGGATTTTCTTCGGAGAGGATGACTTTTAATTCTGTAAAAAAGCGGGGATCATCAGCCTTACCGAAGAGCTTCATTTTTACTGCATTTTTCATTAGCCGCTCAGTATGTTTGGCAATGGCAAAATCCATTCGCTTTTCCAACCGTATAGCCCTGAAAATTCGAGTCGGATCTTCTACAAAACTGAGGTTGTGGAGAACCTTGATGGATTTATATTTCAAATCATTCTGACAGTTAAAAAAATCATTAAGTGTACCAAATGTTTTGGGATTGAGCTGCATGGCCATCGCATTAATAGTAAAATCACGGCGAAACAAATCAAGCTTTAAAGACGAGAGTTCAATCGTTGGCAACGCTGCTGGGTATTCATAATATTCCAGTCGGGCCGTGGCAATATCTATTTTGAAGTCATCTGGCAAAACCACCATTGCAGTGGCAAATCGCTCGTGGGTGCGAACCCGGCCGCCCAGCTCAGCGGCTAACATCTTGGCATACACGATTCCGTCACCTTCAATAACGATATCCAGGTCGAGGTTAGCCTTCTTCAATAATAAATCCCTGACAAAGCCCCCCACAGCATAGGCTTTAAAATTAAGTGAATCTGCTACCTCACCAATGGTTTTCAGCAGGGTAATTATATCCTTACGGAGGCATTCAACGATGACAGAGTTGAGGTTTCTGGTGCGCTCTAAAGAGGGGTGTTCCGATTCGTGCAGTAAATCTTTAGGAAGATTTGCCGGATCATTGACCAGTCTGTTGAGCAGATCCGTACGGGTGATTACCCCGGCAATCTGGCCATCATGAACAATGGGTATGAGACGTTGACGATGTTCAATGATGAGTTCCTGGATATCTGCAAGGGTGGCATTTAAAGAGAGAACTTCTATATCAGAAGTCATATAGTCGCTCACCGGCAGATGGCCCAGGTCGTGGTGGATGGCTTTTTCAACAACCCGTCTGGATATCATGCCGGCAAGTATTTGATTGCCGTCTATATCTGGCTTAAGCTGAGGATCTGGCATTATTGGTAAGACCGTTATATTATAGCGGGTGAGCAGATCCTTGGCCTCTGCAATTGTGGTTGCAGTTGGGATGGTGATAGCTGGGTGTGACATCATTTCCTGGGCTATCGGCTGAGGACGCACATGACGGTGAAGCACCCGGATTAGCTTTTCCTGGGCTTCAATAAGTGTCATATCACGAACTGTTGCCGATGCGGCAGTGGCATGGCCGCCACCACCTAAGTCACGGGCAATAAGTCCAACATTTACTTCGGGGATTCTACTTCTGGCAATCAGATAAACTCTGCCCGCCATGGAGAGTAGCGCAAAGAGTGTATCGAGGTTTTCCATGCTCATGAAACGTCGAACAATCAGCGCAAAATCATCTACATACTCCTTCAAGGTCAAAGTGACTACGACTATTGGGACTTCCTGAATTGCGTAGCTGTGGGCTGTTTTCATCAGGTCATGAAGCAGCCGAACTTGCTGGGTGGTGAGCTCATAGGTAATAAACTGAGCAACAAGGTCGAGCTTAGCACCCTTTTCCAGTAACCAGGCAACGGCATGCAAATCGGCCGGGGTAGTGGTGAGGTGGGTCAATGAACCGGTATCTTCATATATCCCTAAACAGAAAATAGTTGCTTCTTCCTCTGTGATTTCAATATTATTATCCTGAAAATACTTGGAGAAGAGGGTTGTTGTTGAGCCTACGTCCTCAATAAATTCGACATCTCCGGTCATATCACCAGGACTCTTCGGATGATGATCGAAGATATGTATATTGATACCCTTGTTCTTCAAGCAAGCTGCCACGGGCCCAAGCCTGGTTGAAGTGCGGGTATCAACGACGATGAGCTGGGTTATTGTAGCGAGGTCGATATTTTTAAGCTTCTGGAACTCGTAGCGGTATATCAGGTTCTGGGAGATAAAATCCCTGACATTTTTTTCCTGTGAACCGGAAAAGACCATGATAGCTTCAGGGTAGAGCTTTTGGGCTGCTATCATGGAAGCCATGCCATCGAAATCGGCATTTAGATGAGTGGTGATTATTTGCATTAAGCAATCGCTATGAGAGATTTAATGAATCCGCTAGTGCAATGGTAACACGGGAGATTTTGCTTTTCAAACAGTTAATAGTGAAATTTCAGTTATTTCCCGATCAAATGATCTCTTGTTTAGGCAATTGAAAAAACAGGAACAGCCTAACTGTTACCGTAAGGTAACGCCACGATTGTGAGGGTGTTACTGAAATGGAACCTTGCTTAATCAGCGTAAGTCGCTCTTTTTTTTACACCTTGCTGATCTCCTCTATTCACAGGCTCTGCCATTCAAGTTTCGATTACCAGGGCGAATGGTATGGCTTTTGTAAGAAGAGCAGGGTTGATGATTCTTTTAGCTCAGAAACAATAATCATTTATCCGTCATATCTACTTAGATAAGCATGGAGGAGGTGCAGGGTGAAAAAGCAAATTGTTGTGCTGGCGTCATTGTTTGTTACTTTGGGGTTGGTTGCCTGTGGCAGCCTACAATTAAGCAAAGAGGAGAAATCAGAGGGGCACGCCTCCCTTACCGAGCAGCAAAAACTCATATCCTGCTCCGAATGCCACAAGGAAACAACACCGGAAATTTATACCCAATGGTTTGACAGCACCCATGGTTTGGGTGGCGTTAAATGTTATCAGTGTCACAATACTTTTGGAAATATACAAAAAAGACCAGATGTTAATCAATCCTGTAACTCCTGTCATACAGACATGGTAGGGAATGTAGATCATACTGAAGGTCTGGCAACCTGCTGGGAATGCCACGATCCTCACAGTTTTTCTGCAGATGAATAAACCACTTAAAATGGCTATTCATCGCTTCACAACTTATTGAGAAAATGTGAGAAAAGTTAAATTTCTTCAACCTTTTCAAGGAGACCACAATGTCTGTTTCGCGTCGTGATTTTATAAAAAGAACCGCAGCTCTTACAGCTGCTTCCTATGTTGGCATGAATCTTTCTTACCCTCAAAATCAGGCAAATGCTGCTGAATCGCGGCAGTGGCACAAAGGATCCTGTCGTCTTTGTGGGGTTGGTTGCCGGGTTGAGCTTGGTCTCAACAAAGCAGGCACGCCAGTGGCCATGCGGGGGATAACTGATTCACGCACAAATTTTGGTTATCTCTGTATGAAAGGGATGATGTTTTACCGCATCATGACCCATCCTGATAGACTCACCAAACCTCTATATCGTGAAAGCAAGAAGGATAAATTCAAAGAAATTTCCTGGGATAAAGCCCTTGATATAGCCGCGCAGAAATTTGCTGATGCCAAAATGAAACACGGGCCTAACTCAACAGCTTACTATGGTTCCGGTCAGGCACTTACCGAGGAGACTTACCTCTTTCAGAAGGTGATGCGCGCCGGTCTGCAGACCAACAATGTTGAAGGCAACCCAAGACTCTGTATGGCCAGTGCAGTGGGTGGCTACCTTACTTCATTTGGTGCCGATGAACCAATTGGTGGGTACAATAGCATAGAGAAGAGTTCCCTTATCTTTTTGATCGGCTCCAATATGGCTGAAGCGCATCCGGTTCTTTTTAGAAGAGTCATGCGTCACAAACTGGATAACCGTGATAAAGTTAAAATAATCAATGCCGATCCACGGCTTTCTGCCACCAGTAGAATTGCTGATATCCATATGCAGTTTAAACCGGGAACCGATTTGGCGATGCTCAATGCTATGGCGTATACCATTATCGAAGAGAAACTCCATGATGAGAAATTTCTCAAAGATTATGCAGTTTTTCGCCAGGGTAAGAAGGTCCAGGTAGATATGGATACTTATTGGGAATCATTACAGCCTTATACTCCGGCAAAAGCAGCTGAGATCTGCGGAGGTAATATCACCGAGGATATGATCCGTGAAGCAGCCCGGCTTTTTGCTAAGAGTGATGGTACTCTGAGCTTTTGGTGTATGGGGATTAATCAGCGCAAACGTGGTGTTTGGGCGAACAATCTTATTCACAACCTTCATATCCTTACCGGCCAGCTTTGCCGTGAAGGTGCGGACAGCTTCTCCTTAACTGGCCAACCAAATGCCTGTGGAGGCGTGCGCGAGGCTGGTGGATTATGTCATATTCTTCCGGGGCATCGCCTGGTAGTTAAAGAGAAATTGAGGAATCAAGTGGAAGATGCCTGGGGTGTGCCACGTGGTAGAATCGCGCCCAAGCCGGGAGCTCACACCATGAAACTTTTCCAGCAGATTAATTCAGGTGATATAAAAGCAATCTGGATAAACTGCACAAGTCCTGTCCAGTCTCTTCCTAATCTCGAACTCTACAGGAAAGGTATGCAGCGTGAAGATGTGTTCATGGTTGTTTCAGAAATTTTCCCAACGCGTACAACAGAGCTTGCCAATCTCATATTACCTGCGTCATTCCATTTTGAGAAAACGGGGGTCTATGGTTGTTCTGAGCGTAGAAGTCAAATCACGGTAAAGCAGGTGCAATCTCCAGGAGAGGCCAAACCAGAAGTCTGGATGGTCCGGGAATGGGCTGCGCGAATGGCTAAGCTGCTTGATGATCCGGTAATGCTGCAGACAGTCAAACCGTTTCTTGGTAAAGATCCCGATGAAGATCTGCCCAATGCCATTTGGGATGAATACACCCAGAAATTGACCAAGCACCGGGATAATGACTTACGTGGGGCAACCTATGAAGTCCTCAAATCAATGCCAGATGGTGTTCAGTGGCCGGCACCAACAGAAGAATTCGCCAAGACTGGTGGAACTGTTATTAAATTCGTTAAAGGTATTGACCCCATGGCTGATACTGAGGCTAAGGATGACAAGCCATTTCAGTTCTATGGTCCTGCCCATGCTGACAGAAAACTATGGGTCTGGGTACGCCCCCATAAGGGTGCCGATGAAGAGCCAGATGCCGATTGGCCATTGTTTCTTTCCACCGGCCGAGTCATTGATCACTGGCACACCACCTCAATGACTGGTAGAATAAAGGAACTCATGCAGGCGAACCCTTACTCGTTTGTGGAAATCAACCCCAAGGATGCCGCAAAGTATGGGATTAAGCCAAATGATATGGTAGAAATTGAGAGTCGCCGCGGCAAGGTGACGATGCCTGCAAAAATTGTTGAGGGACCAGTTGAAGGAACAGTGTTTGCCTATTGGCATGATATGCATGAAGATCGCATGATTAATAAAGTTGTTAAAGACAGCTATGATCCCGGCTCAAAGGAACCCGAGTTTAAGATCTGTGCCTGTAGAATCCGTAAAGTCTCGGGACCGCAGGCGCTCAAGCCCTTTGTTGTTTCCTGATTTTTATAAATGGCCGTGGGGGAAAAAACCTTGCGGCCATTTATTTGTTGTTAATCAGGTTTTTAAGTGAATCCATAGAGGAGTAAGCAATGCCAATTGGTGGTTTCATCATCAACATTGTTCCAGAGAAAAAAGAGACGGTTCTCAAACAGCTTGAGGAATATGATCAGGTAGAGATTCATGGTGCAGATGATAAGGGTAATGTAGTTGCTGTTTTGGATACTGTGAGTTCGGAAGAGATGGAACAACTCAGTAAAAAATTACAGGATGTTGATGGGGTTTTATCTTTGGGAATCACCTATTTTGATGCAGAGGATGAACTTGAGAAAATTGAACAGGGATTGATTAAACCCACCTTCTCCTTTGGGCGAAAAGGTGAAAAACCGTAGAGAGTTTTTGCAATACCTGGGTGTTGCGGCAGGTTTTTTTCTTCTTCCTGCTCCGCTGCTGGCCAAAACTCTGGCTGCTCCAGTCGTTTCCACAAATGTTTTACGCCCTCCAGGGGCTGTCA